>JARXKN010000012.1 GCA_030271625.1 Patescibacteria group bacterium | reverse complement strand
CCCTCAGTATTGGTGGCGGGACATTCGCGGTAAACGCAACCGGCGCGGTTACCGCCACTACGAGTATCACGAGCAGTGGAACGGTTTCTGCTGTCGGCTTAAACAATACGGGGAACTATGCTCAAACCGGAACCGGCACGTTTAGCACGGGCACCGGCGCAGTCAGTCTGAATGGCAACACGAGCGTCACAGGCACAGCCACCGTCAGCGGCGCAACTACCTTGAATGGTAGCGTCAGTATTTCGGGAGTTAATACACTCAGTGTCGGAACGGGTGCAACCAGCTTGGGCGGCACACTTGGCGTTGCTGGGCTCACGACATTGAGTGGCGGCGCAAATGTTACAGGAAACGTCAGCGTGACGGGCAATGTCGCAATTTCAGGTACCACTACATTAGGCAGCGCACTAACCGTAAACGCCGGTACCGGCATAGCTGGCACTTTCAGCGGCCGAGTTGTAGGTGGTGATGCGATTAATAACGATGAATTCACCACTAAGAGCCAGGTTACATCAATTGCAGCAGTTGCGGTAAGCGGTGCTGCTGGCAATTACATTGCAAACGGCACGACGCAGCAGGCAAGTGCTAACTTCAACATAGGTGGCTCAGGCGTTATTGGTACTACACTTGGCGTCGGCGGTAATTTTACTAATAACGGCTATGCAACATTCAGGAACGCAGCCGATTCTACTGCTTCATTCCGAGTGCAGAACGCTGCCGGCACAAGCGATGTATTCACCGTTGACACTCAGTTCGGTAATATCAGCACTACTGGACGCCTCTACGCGAGTGGAAATAACATCGCGCTTGGTAATGCTGGTCCAGGCGGCCAGAACGCCCTCCTTCTCAATAATGACACTAATCTCTACCGATTGAGTGCTGGGGTCC
Organism: Patescibacteria group bacterium; assembly: GCA_030271625.1. Taxonomy (GTDB): domain Bacteria; phylum Patescibacteriota; class Saccharimonadia; order Saccharimonadales; family UBA4665; genus UBA4729. Next base: position 16,450 of record JARXKN010000012.1, on the reverse strand, counting down.
TCAAGACTGACGGCGCCCTAACGGTAGCCGGTGGCATCTCAAGCACCGGTGTTCTTGCTGTGAGCGCCGGTACCGGTATTGTCGGCAACTTTAGCGGTCGGGTTGCGGGTGGCGATGCGGTGGCTAATAATGAATTCTCAACCTTGCAGCAAGTTAACGCGGCTGTGTCAGGAGCAGCCGGCAACTACATCGCCAACAGCACCAGCTTGCAGAGCGGCGGGAACTTTAATATTGATGGCAGCGGTACGGTTGGCAGCCTATCAGTTGCTAATAGTGCAACTATTGGTGGATCGATTAAACTGACCGGCATAGCTGGCTTCCCAGCCAGTCCAACCGAAGGCCAGATAACCTACAACACAACTACCAAGCAACTCTATATATTTGCCAACGGCAAGTGGCAGGCTGACCGTAGCGCTGCAACTCTTATCGTTGCAGCTAGCAACAGTCAGAACAAGGAAAAAGCAGATTTTGTAGCCACTGGTACTAATGATGAATCACAGATTAACGCAGCTATTGCTGCATTGCCGGCTAGCGGTGGACACATTGTACTCCTTGACGGAACCTTCAATGTTGGCAGCAGCATTGTTCTCTCAAAGGCGAATGTAAAAATTACCGGAGCGGGCTCAGCTACGGTACTTAAGCGTATGTACAATTCAGCAGCCATCAGCGACGCGGTGATTAGAATCGCGGCCACATATCAATCACTTAGTTCGTTTAAGATTGACGGCAACAAGGCCGCGTTTAGTAATGCCAATAACGACAGTATTTATTTTGTAAGTACTGCTACAAGCCGTAACAATATCTCCGAGCTTATTATTATAGATTCGGCTGGCGACGGTATGAGAATAGATAATTTCCAGGGATTGAATCGCATCATAAACAATGAGGTGAGTAATTCAACCGGTGGCGGTATTGTTGCAGATGATCACGATACTGGCTCTTCTTATATAGGTAACCTAGTTTATTCTAACGGTGGCATTGGGCTGAGTAGCGGCAACGCCGGATCGGCCACAAATAACATCGCGTATTCTAACGGTGGCACAGGTATCTTGATTAATGGGAACTCATCCGCTACTGGAAATACATCCTATTCAAACACTGGAGCGGGTATAGCCGTGACTTACAATGTAACTGCGAGTGGCAACAACTCTTACAGCAACGGAACCTATGGTATTGATGCCGTTGGCGCCGACAAGACTACGATTATAGGTAACCACGTTGCTTCTAACGGTAACCACGGAATATATATAAAGTGGGGTAGCTCTACTTATAACAGCGTTATAGGGAACAGCGTTCTAGGAAACGCTGGCTCGGGTATTGTGAACGGGGGCGTAAATACCACGATTAGCGGTAATACAATCAGTGACAATGGTGGCACGGGTGGGCTATCTGCGATTTATGATGCCGATAACGGGCAGGGCAACAACGCCCGCATCACTAATAACGTGATTACTGATACGGCAGGCACTGGCTACGCAATTCAAATTCCAGCAGGCGTGAGTGGCGTTTATTTATCAGGCAATACGTACTCCGGCACCGGCGCCGCATCAATAAATGATGCAGGCACCGGCACCACCTATACTAATCAACAAGATGCCACAGGCAAGATTCTGTTCCGAGGCACAGCCGGTCTAAATATTAACTCTGCCACCACAGCAGATGCTACTGCGCAGCTGTTACTCGGGACGGGCGCCGCAGGCAATAAGGGGCTCACAATTCAGGGTGTAGCCGCTCAGACTGGTGACCTACTGCAATTGCAGAATAGTAGCGGAACAAACTTAGTTACAGTTGGCGCGACAGGCAATATAGTAACTGGTGGAACTTTGCAAGTTAATGCAACCTCGCTCTTCCAGGGCGCTACACGGGTTACTCTCGATTCAGCAAATGCATTTTACGTGGACAACCTGGCGTCTAACCGTATCTTTAATGTCGATACGGTTAATAGATCCGTAGGCATCAATACTAATGATTCAAGTGCGTCATTAGTCGCACAAACTAGTGCGGCTAAAGTCGGCGGTATTTTCCGAGGGGGAGTAAGCCAAACTGCCGATCTCTTGCAGCTGCAAAAGAGCGATGGCACAGTGCTCAGCAAGTTCGACGCCAACGGCGCCCTAACTATCACTAACGCTACTGGTGCAAGCATCGCTGGGATCAACATTTTTGATACTACTGGGGCAAAAGATATCGGTACATCTACTGGCGCCTTACGCCTGCAAACCTATAGCACCGCCGGCGTGCAGGTATTCAATGGTTTAGGCGTCACTGGTTCAAGTTCGGCAATAGCTGCGCAAGCCGGAAACGGCACCAGCGCCGGGTATAATTTGACTGTATCGGGCAGTAAAGGCGGTAACACTACTGGCACCACTGGGCAAACTGGTGGAACGGGTAGCTATGCAACCATACTTGGTGGCGATGGTGGCGATGCTCCAGCAGGTTCGACAAATGGTCCGGGCGGATCAATTATTTTGCAAGGTGGCGCGCCAGGTGCTGGGGCAGGGACTGCTGGGAGCTATGGTTCGGTTAACTTCCAGGCAACCGGTGGAAATGTTGGCATCGGCACAAGCGGCCCAGCATACAAGCTAGATGTGCAAGGTGGCACCGGAATCGTCGGCCAGTTTAGTGGTCGTGTGATTGGTGGTAACGCAGTCGCCAACAACGAATTCGCTACGCTCGGACAGGTAACCGGCGCAGTTTCTGGTGCAGCTAGCGGCTACATTGCTAATGGCACTGGCTTACAGACGAGTGCTAACTTCAATATCCAGAGTGCGGCTGCGGGAAGTATCGGCGGGATTATACGGGGAGCTGTTAGCCAGACTGCGGACCTTATGCAACTCCAGGATTCGGGCGGGGCTGTTGTCGCTTCAATCGCACCGAATGGTTCATATAATGCACGACAAGAAGGTTCAGTATTTGGATCGGCTGGTGGAACTCCAACCGGCAATTTCTCGCTGGGCGTAAATGCCGTAGGCCCAACAACTACCGCCCTTATTCTTAAAGGGGTTGCGAGCCAATCCGCTGATCTGTTGCAGATTCAAAAGAGCGACGGCACTGTATTGTCCAAGTTCGATTCAACCGGTAACTTAAGTGTAACTTCAAATGGCACAAATACCGGTCAAGTGACTATTGGTGGTGGTCTACAGCTTTCAAATGCTGGCGCTGCTGCTCGCATAGCTAACCTTAATACTGGTTCAATTGGCCACCTATCAATAGATGCTGGTGGTACAGGCTCAATAAAACTAAACAGTGGTACTAACTCTGGAACTGGCGGAATTCAGCTTAATTCTGGTGGTGCTAGCCCAACGCAAGTCCTGGTGATAGATAACACTGGTAAGATAGCGTTTGGAGCCTCTTCAGACACCAATTTGTACCGCAGCGCTGCAACCACGCTTAAGACTGATAGCAGCTTGATTGTTGGCACGCTTGGCAGCAGCGCCACAACTTTACTGTGTGTGGATGGCTCGAACAAGCTGAGCACCTGCACCAGCGGCGGTTCAGGCGGCGGTAGTACTGGTGCATTTATTGCTAACGGAACTAGCTTGCAGACGAGTGCTAACTTCAATATCCAGAGTGCGACTGCCGGCAGCATCGGTGGCATAATTAAGGGCGCTGCAAGCCAATCCGCTGATCTGTTGCAGCTGCAAACCAGCTCTGGAGCAGCGCAGTCAGGTTTTTCCGCAAATGGCAGTCTATATGTTGCCGTGTCCAATAAGAATAATGCGGGTATTACGACAGCGGGAGTAGTAGCGGGCCAAACACTTGCCTTGAGCGATGGTTATGGTGCCGGAGTTACACTAACTGGTGGCACTGGTGCTGGTCCGGTGCTCACCGTAGAGGAATCAAAGCCCTTCATAATAGCAACTCAGAATACTGCAGGCAGCGCGGCTGTAAGCAGAGTTCAATACGGTTTTGGCGATGTCGCAACCAACACTTACGATAATGCGATCAACAAGTTTAATACGGCCAGCGCCACTACTGTCGGTGTTATCGTTCAAGCCGCTGCAAGCCAAACTGCCAATCTATTACAACTGCAGGATAGCACTGGTGTGTCTCGTGCCAGCTTTGGCGCTGACGGTAGCCTTAAAATTGGCAATAATGCAATGAGCTGGGGTCCGAATCTAGATCTCCAATCGAGGACGTCAAGTTATGCCTTCAGTGTTAATAATGGAAACACTGGCGCTGGTATAATTTCTGGACTTGGTACAGCTGGTGGTGCGACTGACGCAGGTACGGCCATACTCGGACCGAATAATATTGCAACTGGAACGGTAGCGCTCAAAATTACTGCGAATAGGCCAGATGGCAGTGGCGTTGTGCAAATCCAGGGTGCAGCCAGCCAAACTGCTGATCTACTCCAGGTTCTAGATAGCACCGGTGCTATCCTAAACAAGATCAGCTCAAATGGTGACCTTTACTTTGGTAACGCGGGCGGTGCAGGCTCAGTAAGGCTAGCAGTAAGCGGTGGTAACCGCGATATACTTACACTCACATCTCCAGGGGGCTTAATTGTCACGGCAAATACCACTGCAATAACTTCGGCAACTACGATTAAGAGTGGTAATACAACGTACACACCGCTCTCCGTCCAAGCTGAAACAGGCCAAGTAGCTGATCTGCTGCAGATTAAGAACAGCGTCGGCACTACACTGTCATCATTCACCTCGACAGGCGCTCTTCAAGGTGGCCTGGCATCTGGTAGCAACGCTGCTGGCACCAACCTCACACTCAACGGCGGCCAGGGAACCGGAAATGCTAATGGCGGCAATATAGTTTTCCAGTATGCTCCAGCGGGCGGCAGTGGCTCGACTGCTAACACCCTTCAGACAGCATGCTTTATATCTGGAACTAATGGTAGCTTTAGCTGCCCAGGTAGCGGCAATGGCAGCGAACGCTTTGGCGCTGGAAGTAGTGTTGGCGCGAATAACTTCTCATTAGCAGTTGGCGGAAGCTCTGTGGCGAGCAATAGCAGCACCACTGCACTTGGTAATGGTGCCAGCGCTTCGGGTCTTTCCGCGCTGGCTCTTGGGCAGGCAGCAACCGCTAGCGGTTCATCGACAACTGCATTAGGTACATATAGTGTAGCCAGCGCTAACAATAGTGTCGCGATTGGAACGAGCGCGAGCGCTACAGGTGTCGGTGGTGCAGTAGCACTGGGAGATGCCGCCTCAGCAAGCAATAATGGATCAATTGCAATTGGTGGTGGATCCTCATCAGCATTTGGTGCGTCAATTGCGCTCGGCAAAAACGCAGCAACTACCGCTGCCAACCAGTTGGTAATTTCATCTATACAAAATGTAATTATAGGTAACGGCGTAACGAACGCCGCACCGACTGGCTTTACGTTGCAGGCTACTGGTGGCAGTGGCTCCAACATCGCTGGTGCATCTGTTAGCATCGCCGGTGGGCAGGGAACTGGCACGGGCGTAGGCGGTGGTCTGAACTTCCAGATTGCTAAGCCTGGCTCGACCGGTTCTAGCTTGAATTCCCTGAGCACGGTAGCGAGCATCAATGGCACAACCGGAGCGGCACTGTTCCAGAATGTTACCGATACTACTACCGCCTTCCAGATTCAGAATGCCACCGCTAGCAATACTTTGTTCCACGCCGACACGACTAACAACCGCCTGTACGTTGGTGATGCCACGGGCACCGATACCAACACGACCTTGCTGGTGCTCGATTCCGCTACCGCTGATCCGACGACCAATGTGGTCAATGGCGCGCAGTATTATAACACCACATCTGGCAAATTCCGCTGCTACGAAAGCGGTGCCTGGAAGAACTGTGTTAACACTGGCGGCGGCGATGCCTACCTGGCAAACGACCAAACCTTCACCGGCCGTAACACCTTCACCGGCTCTGGCAACGGCACGACCACTTCGGGTGCTCTGTTCCAAAACACTACAAATTCGGCTACAGCCTTCCAGATCCAAAACGCCGCCGGCACCAGCAACTTGCTCGTCGCCGACACCTCAAACACACGCATCGGCATCGGCGCTGCGCCAGCGAACAGCTTACTTACTGTAGGCACAAACACCACAACGGCAGCAGGCGGCATTAGCCTCGGCACAGACACCGGAATTTACCGAAGCGCAGCCGGAAATGTCAGCATTAGGGGTGGTACCGGCGGTGGTTCAGGCACAAACATCCTGTCTGTCGTACGAGCTAGCGATAACGCAGAATTATTTACCGTAAATGACCAGTCTAACGTAAATGCAAACTCTTACTACGCATCCAATATAGTTTCTGCATCAAATGGCGGCGCTTCGCAGGTTCTTATAGGCGCTTCAACTCTGCAGTACGCTCAAGGTGAAATAAGCTTAACACGCACCGGGGCCGGTGAGTTAACACTAGCAAGTGGCGGCGCTGTCACTAAAACCCAACTCATAATTAAGGGTACTGCCAGCCAGACTGCTGACTACTTCGACGTACAAAATAGTAGTGCCACTAATCTGTTGCGCGTCGACAATACAGGTAACTTAATAAGTGGTGGTCACATCGGTGCCTCTTACGATATTCATGCTCGCCAAGGATTTGCCGGACAAGTTGATATCGGCGGTGAAGGCCCATCCTCTGAAGCCGGCATAAAATTTGGCTTAGCTGGCGACACTAACTTGTACCGCTCAGCTGCAGGTACGCTCAAAACAGACGGAAATCTTACCGTAGTAGGCACACTCTCAAGCCCGGGCGCAGGCGCAAATAGTGAGCGCTTTGGCGCTGGCACTACCGCCGCGGGCGCTGCCGCAGTAGCTATCGGCGTCAATGCCTCTGCCAGTGGTAGCCAGGCAATTGCCATCGGTGCTAACAGCGTAGCTGGCCCGTCTGAATCAATTGCGATTGGCCGTCAGACCTCAGCCGGTTTTGCAGGCAGTATTGCGCTCGGCTCATTGGCGGTAACAACTGCTACCAATCAACTGGTTATTGGCGGTAATGGTTCAACGATCAGCAATGCCTTCATTGGTAACGGCGTTACTAATACGGCTCCTGCAGCATTCACGCTGCAAGGAACCGGTGGCAGTGGCACAGACATTGCTGGTGCATCAGTCACAATTGCTGGCGGGCAGGGAACTGGCACTGGCGCAGGAGGGGGACTGAACTTCCAGATCGCGAAGCCAGGCACAACTGGTTCTACACTCAACGGTTTGAGCACGGTTGCAAGCTTGAACGGCACGAATGGCGCGGCGACTTTCCAGAATGCAACAGATAGCACGACCGGCTTCAAGGTGCAAAACGCCGCAGGCAACAGCCTATTCACTGTCGATACTACCGGCGCTGGCGTCAGCGTAGGTAACGCTGGACTTGCTGGCACCTTACAATTCGGTAACACTACCGGCGCCGTGGCCCAAACGATTAATATTGGTAACAACGCTACTGCCAGCTCCACCACCAACGTCCTCATTGGCTCAACCGTTGCCGGCTCAACCACTATCCAGAATGCCGCAACCATAGGCCTGAACGCTGGCGTTATTGTCGGCAATGTAACTTCACAAGACTTATTTAATACGGTTGCAACGACTATTAACTTCGGTGGTGCAGCTACCACGCTAAATATTGGCCCAGGCGCAGCGACCGCTACCTCTATTAATATAGCCGGCGGCTCAGGCGCCACGGGCTGTACTATTAACGGCGCAAACGGTAACTTAACCTGTTCTGGCTCCGTGACCAGTACCGCTACCAGCGGTACCTTTGGCTACTTAAGTCGCAGTGGTACTACGCTCTCACCAGCCACTGCCGGTGACGCTATAACTACTAGTGGTAACCTGAGCACTTCGGGTACCGGCACTGTTACGAGCGCTGGACTTTTGACCGGCTCAGCCGGACTTACTGTCAGCGGTGCAGCTACTTCTCTATCTGGTGGAGCGGTGAACATCAACGCATCTTCCAGCTTCGCGGTTAACGTCGGCACCGGCTCTACGACGGGCGGCGTATCTGTTGGTAATACTACCGCAGCTCAGACCGTGCTTATTCAAGGAGGCACGAGCGCATCTGCAGTCAGCATTCAAACCGGCGCAGCAGGAACATTGAGCCTTGGTAACAATGGCGTAGCCAGTACCGTACAAGTTGGTAACACCACTGGTGCGGTGGCTCAAACCATTAACATCGGCAACAATTCGACTGCTAGCTCAAGTACTAATGTCCTTGTCGGCTCAACGGTTGCTGGCACGACCACTATACAAAATGCTGCGACGATTGGCCTGAACGCCGGCGTCGTTGTCGGTAATGCAACTTCACAGGATCTGTTCAACACGGTCGCTACAACAATTAACTTCGGTGGCGCTGCCTCAACCTTAAATGTCGGTCCAGCCGGTGCAACCGCAACGAGCATTAACATTGCTGGCGGATCAGGCGCAACAGGCTGTACCATTGACGGTGCAACCGGGAACCTAACGTGTTCTGGTAATATTGCTGGCAACGCCACTGGTACTGTCGGCTACTTCAGCCGAAGTGGCACAACTGTTACCACCGCGACAGCAGGCGACGCCATAACTACCAGTGGCAACATCAGCACCTCAGGCTCAGGCACCGTTACGAGTGCTGGCTTATTGACCGCCTCAGCCGGCTTAACTGTCAGCGGCGCAGCAACCAGCATCTCCGGCGGGGCAATCAACCTGAACGCATCTAGCAACTTTGCAGTAAATGTTGGCACTGGTACAACGACTGGTGGTGTATCTGTTGGTAATACGACAGCTACACAAACCGTATTAATTCAAGGTGGCACGAGCGCATCCGCAGTTTCAATCCAATCTGGCACTGGTAGCACTATATCCGTTGGTAGCAGCGGCGTAGCCAACACCTTGCAGGTTGGTAACACGACTGGCGCCGTCGCACAGACAATTAACATTGGTAACAATGCTACTGCATCTTCTACGACAAACGTTCTAATAGGCTCGACTGTCGCCGGCTCAACTACCATCCAGAACGCCGCGACGATTGGCCTGAACGCCGGCGTCGTTGTCGGTAATGCAACTTCACAGGATCTGTTCAACACGGTCGCTACGACGATTAACTTCGGTGGTGCGGCCACAACCTTGAATATCGGCCCAGGCGCAGCGACCGCAACTTCGATTAATATCGCTGGCGGCTCAGCTGCCACCGGTTGTACTATAAATGGCGCTAACGGCAACTTGACCTGTTCTGGCTCCGTGACCAGCACGGCAACCAGCGGCACTTTCGGCTACTTCGGCCGTAGCGGCACAACGCTCTCACCAGCCACGGCCGGCGATAACATCACTACTAGTGGCGCACTCTCTACTACGGGCACCGGTACTGTCACCAGCGCCGGACTCTTGACTGGCTCAGCCGGCTTGACCGTCAGTGGCGCAGCCACCTCTATTTCAGGTGGCGCAATCAACCTGAACGACTCAAGCAACTTCGCAGTCAACGCCGGTACCGGTACTTCTACAGGTGGCGTCAGCATCGGTAACACGACTGCTGCTCAAACTGTCTTAGTCCAGGGTGGTACCAGCGCATCCGCTGTATCAATCCAGTCTGGTACCGGCAGCACAATCTCTATTGGTAGCAACGGCGCAGCAAATACCTTGCAGGTTGGTAACACGACCGGTGCCGTCGCGCAAACCATTAATATCGGTAATAATGCCACTGCCAGCTCTACCACAAATGTCCTTATTGGCTCAACCGTTGCAGGTACAACAACAATCCAAAACGCAGCGACTATCTCACTGAACGCGGGTACTGTAGTCGGCAATGCCACCACGCAGAACTTATTCAACACCGTAGCCACTTCAATTAACTTCGGCGGGGCGGCCACAACCTTGAATATCGGCCCAGGCGCAGCGACCGCAACCAGCATCAACATCGCTGGTGGCAGCGCGGCAACGGGCTGTACTATCGACGGAGCGACCGGGAACCTAACCTGTTCTGGTAATATTGCAGGTAACGCTACTGGTACTGTCGGCTACTTCAGCCGCTCAGGAACCACTGTTTCGACTGCAACTGCAGGTGATGCAATCACCACTAGCGGTAACATCAGCACTTCCGGCACCGGTACGGTCACCAGCGCCGGATTACTGACCGGCTCAGCTGGTCTCACCGTCAATGGCGCTGCAACAAGCATCTCCGGCGGGGCAATCAACCTGAATGCTTCGTCCAACTTCGCAGTTAACGTTGCCACAGGAACAACAACTGGTGGCCTGAACCTCGGAAACACTACAGCCGCACAAACCGTTTTAATCCAAGGGGGCACCAGCGCCTCAGCTGTCAGCATTCAGACCGGCGCAGCCGGAACACTCAGCCTTGGCGATAACGGCGCAGCCAGCACCGTACAGGTTGGTAACACCACTGGTGCAGTCGCTCAGACGATAAACATCGGCAACAACTCCACAGCTTCATCTACCACTAATGTTCTGGTCGGCTCTACAGTAGCCGGCACAACAACAATTCAGAACGCAGCGACTATCTCCTTGAACGCTGGTACCGTAGTCGGCAACGTCACAACCCAGAACTTGTTTAACACCGTCGCTACAACAATAAACTTCGGTGGGGCTGCCTCAAACTTGAACGTTGGCCCAGCCGGCGCAGCCGCAGCGAGCATCAACATTGCAGGCGGCTCAGCAGCAACCGGTTGTACCATCGACGGTGCAACAGGCAACTTAGTCTGTTCTGGTAACATAACTGGCAATGCCACCGGCACAGTTGGTTACTTCAGCCGCAGCGGTACAACTGTTTCAACAGCAACAGCAGGTGACGCTATAACGACCAGTGGCAACCTCAGTACTACAGGCACAGGCACCGTTACCAGCGCAGGACTCTTAACTGGTAGCGCGGGCTTAACAGTCTCAGGTGCCGGCACATCAATCTCGGGCGGAGCTATCAACCTGAATGCGTCTTCGAACTTCGCGGTTAACGTCGGCACTGGTACAACCACGGGCGGTGTATCTGTTGGTAACACGACTGCCGCACAAACCGTGCTCATCCAAGGTGGCACCAGCGCCTCAGCAGTATCGATCCAAACCGGCGCAGCTGGCACACTGAGCCTAGGCAACAACGGCGTAGCCAGTACCATTCAAGTCGGTAACACCACGGGCGCCGTTGCTCAGACAATTAACATCGGCAATAACGCCACGGCTGCGTCGAGCACGGCTGTCAACATCGGTTCTACAATTGCCGGAGCAGTTACTTTACAGAGTGCATCGAGTATCAGCCTAAATGCGCCAACTATCGACAGTAACGCTGCAAGCGTTGCGTTACTTGGCACACCTACAACAATTAATTTTGGCGCCGCTGCGGCCACATTCAACATCGGCCCTGGCGCCGCCACGGCTGCAACTATAAACATCGCCGGTGGCTCAGGCGCAACGGGTTGTACGGTCGATGGCGCCACCGGCAACTTAACATGTAGCGGTAACATCAGCGGCAACGCCACTGGTACCGTTGGCTACTTTAGCCGCAGCGGCACGACACTGTCACCAGCCACTGCCGGTGACGCTATAACGACTTCTGGCAACATCTCCACTTCAGGTACGGGCACTGTTACCAGTGCAGGCTTGCTGACGGGTTCAGCCGGGCTTACTGCCAGCGGTGCAGCTATAAATCTGAACGCATCGAGTAGTTTCGCGGTTAACGTCGGTACGGGAACTACAACTGGGGGTGTCAATGTAGGTAACACGACCGCTGCACAAACAGTACTTATACAGGGTGGCACGAGTGCATCTGCTGTATCAATTCAGACAGGCGCAGCCGGCACGTTGAGCATCGGCGATAACGGCGTCGCCAGCACCGTACAGGTTGGTAATACCACCGGCGCCGTAGCCCAGACGATTAACATTGGAAATAACGCGACCGCCAGCTCAACAACAAACGTACTTGTTGGCTCAACAGTGGCTGGCACAACCACCATCCAAAACGCCGCTACCATCTCCTTGAACGCTGGGACCGTAGTCGGTAACGCCACAACTCAGAACTTGTTTAATACCGTTGCAACCACAATTAACTTCGGTGGCGCAGCGACTACATTAAATATAGGACCTGGAGCTGCAACTGCTGCAAGCATTAACATCGCTGGCGGAAGCGCAGCCACCGGCTGTACAATCGACGGTGCAACAGGCAGCTTAACCTGTTCTGGAAATATTTCTGGCAACGCCACTGGTACTGTCGGCTACTTTAGCCGTTCTGGCACGACCGTAAGTACTGCTACAGCAGGTGACGCCATCACTACTTCTGGCAACGTTAGCACCTCCGGTACAGGCACGATCACAAGCGCCGGACTCTTAACTGGCAGCGCAGGCTTAACAGTCTCAGGTGCCGGTACATCTATATCCGGTGGCGCAATCAACCTGAACGCATCGAGCAGCTTTGCGGTTAACGTCGGCACCGGTACAACCACGGGCGGCGTATCAGTTGGTAACACAACTGCAGCCCAGACGGTACTTATACAGGGTGGCACTAGTGCAACTGCCGTCAGCATACAAACAGGTTCTGCAGGCACCTTAAGCCTAGGCAATAACGGCGTGGCTAGCACAATACAAGTCGGTAACACCACAGGCGCCGTTGCGCAGACAATTAACATCGGTAACAACGCAACGGCTGCATCGAGCACAGCAGTGGTTATTGGATCAACTATCGCCGGTGCGGTGACTCTCCAGAGCGCTTCGAGCATCAGCTTGAATGCGCCGACCATCGACAGCAATGCGGCTACGGTTGCACTCCTTGGTACGCCTACGACAATCAATTTTGGCGCCGCAGCAGGGACCTTTAACATTGGACCAGGCGCAGCAACTGCAGCTACGATTAACATTGCCGGTGGCAACGGCGCAACAGGCTGTACCATCGACGGAGCCACCGGTAACCTTGTCTGCTCAGGCAACATTACCGGTAATGCTACTGGGACAGTTGGTTACTTCAGTCGCTCAGGTACCACTGTTTCAACCGCGACTGCAGGCGATGCCATTACGACTTCTGGCAACATTTCCACCTCTGGCACGGGCACCGTAACCAGCGCCGGATTACTCACGGGTTTAGCCGGTCTGACAGTGAGTGGCGCAGCCACAAGCATCTCGGGCGGAGCTATCAACCTCAATGCTTCCAGCAGCTTCGCCGTCAATGTCGCTACAGGAACAACTACTGGTGGCTTGAACCTAGGAAACACAACCGCAGCGCAAACCGTCTTAATCCAAGGTGGCACAAGCGCAACCGCTGTATCTATCCAAACGGGCGCTTCGGGAACATTGAGCCTTGGTAACAATGGCCTGGCCAGCGCAATTCAGATCGGTAACACCACTGGTGCAGTCGCCCAGACCATTAATATTGGTAACAATGCCACAGCAGCTTCGAGCACAACAGTAATTGTTGGGTCTACAGTTGCGGGTACTGTAACATTGCAGAGCGCTTCCAGCATCAGCTTGAATGCGCCAACTATCGACAGTACTGCGGCTACCGTTGCATTGTTTGGCTCACCAACGACTATCAACTTAGGTGCCGCAGCCGGTACCTTTAACATCGGCCCTGGTGCCGCAACGGCTGCAACTATAAACATCGCCGGTGGCTCAGGCGCAACAGGCTGTACCATCGATGGCGCTACTGGAGGCTTCTCGTGTACAGGCAACATTACCGGCAATGCATCGGGCACGGTCGGTTTCTTCAGTCGCGCAGGCACAACCATTTCTACTGCAACTGCTGGGGACGCTATTACAACTTCTGGTAACATCTCAACCTCTGGTACTGGCACCGTCACCAGCGCCGGCCTCCTTACTGGCTCTGCCGGCGTGACGGTTAGTGGTGGTCCAATCAGCCTGACTGCTACAACAACTGCCAGCCTCTTCTCTGGCTCAGGTGCACTCACGCTCCAAGGCGGTACGGCCAGCGGTACCAACATAGCTGGTACTAACCTTGTCCTCAATGGCGGGCAGGGAACTGGTACCGGCGTTGGAGGTAACATCAACTTGCAAATTGCTAAGGCCGGCTCGTCAGGCGCTGTAGCCAACGCCGTGGCAACTGTCGCCAGTATTAGTGGCACCAACGGCGCGGTATTGTTCAAGAACTCTGCAGACAACACGACGGCTTTCCAAATACAAAACGCTACCGCTACCACCACATTGCTGGCTGCCGACACCACCAATGCCAAGCTCAGCATAACCGGCTTTGCCCAATATAACGGTGGTATGACCGTTGCCGCCCTGAGTATCCCAGCAGCACCAACAGTTACTCCAACAGGCACAACTGGCGCCACATCATACAGTTATGTGGTGACTGCCCGCACTGCAAACGCCGGCGAAACACCAGCCAGTGCCGCCGGTTCTACGGCAGCCGGTAACGCCACGCTGACTGGCGGAAACTTTAACGCCATTAGTTGGACAGCTATTGCGGGTGCTAAAGACTACCGCATTTACCGTACCGTCGGTGGTGGTACTCTAGGGCTGATTGGTACTGTAACTACGACTACCTTAAATGACACCGGCCTCGCCGCAACCACTGCCGCTCCAACAACAGACAGCAGCGAGACATTGACTGCCGGCGCAGCACTCTTCAAGAACAGCACAAACACGACCACTGCCTTCCAGATACAGAATGCAACTGGTACGGGCATAGTCGTGGCAGACACCAGCAATAACCGCCTACAAGTCGGTGATGTAACCGCTGATGGCACCGGCACCTTGCTCGTCCTTGATACCAAGAATACCGCCGCCGACCCAACGGGTGTCAACGGTGGCATGTACTACAACAGCAGCTTGGGCGCCTTCCGCTGTTACGAAGCCAGTGCCTGGAAGAACTGCCTAAACGGCATCGCCAACAGCTTTGCATCTGTACCAGGAGCAACTGCCGCTACTGCTGCTAAAGCAGCTGCCGGAACCATTCTGATTACTCCTATATATGTGTCAGGCCAGATCACCGTCAACGAAATGCGTGTAAACGTCACGACACTATTGGGTGCTACTGGTGACGTAGGCATATACAACTCCGCAGGTACATTAGTGCTCAACGGAGGTAGTGGCACGGTTAGTGCGGCCGTTGGACTCAAAACAATTGCGCCTGTCCAAGCAGGGGCCAACCGAATTCTTGAACCAGGTCAGTACTATGTAGCAGTCACGTGGAACTCCACAACCGGTATTATTGCTGGCGCAAACGTAACTACTGCCGGAACACTGAAGCGAGCAGGAACTATTGCCGGCGGTGGTGCGGTACTACCAGCTTCTATCACGCTCGCAAGCATTGCCGACGGTACATTCATGTACGCCGTCTCAATAGATAACTAAGTTTCGAGCGATGTCATTTGTTGCGTGAGCCGAACAATAACATCTTGAGGCACGGTAGCGGTGCCGCTGATAGTAATGAGCGTGGTATTTGTGATTAAAAGGGCAGTTGGCGCCCCAGCGTTTTTACCAATGGCGGCATTTCCGGCAATACTCTCGAGCTTCTTAAAGCCTGGAATGCTGTTGAGGTCTGGTGGCCGTGTTGGCGCAGCTTGCTCACTGACTCGAACTTCTTTCGAGCCACTCTTGAGAGAATAGAATAAAATGTCATTCTCTACACGCGCTGTAGTCTTGTTTAGTGTGTAGCCTCGCGGCAACTGAGTAGGGTAATACAACGTAAAACTAACTTGTTTCGTTACAGCTTTGGGCAACGCCCCGCTCGCTTTAGCATGCAAATAAAGCCCGCCTCCAGCAGAGCCAAGCACAACAACTATTCCTCCAGCCACAAGCCACCGCTTCATGGCCCAATAGTAGCCGAAAGTCTTATAGCTGCGCAACTGTAAAGTAGCCCCAAACACTTGCCAACTTGTAGCAAGTTTGACTACATTCAACTGTTGACCGCCCCTGTTATATTTGATACACTAGACCCCAGTCGCTTGAGTTTAGGTAGAGGCAATCCGCTACATTAAACCAACAGCAATCACTGTTTTACACTAGATGTAACAGGGGTAGCAGAGTTTCAATCGTAAACTCAAGCAATTGCAGGGTATCTTTTGGGCAAGCCTTCGGGTGCGTCTCTAAGATACTAATGCAGCGGAGTTTACGCGTAATTTAACAATTTGGATATGTAAAGAGATAAGACATCGTATATACGTCGCAAGATGTATATACAAAACCGTTCATATATATCGCACGATATATGTGGACAAAATATGACAAACGGTAATTGGGTCAACGTAGTTTTAACCAGCTGCGATGGCGTTAACCAATAACTAGTCAATTGCACTGCTAGTTGTAGCAATACAATTAGCAAACGTAAAAAGTTACTCAAGCGCGCACAATGAATGCCTTGACATTAGATACCGATGAAGGACGTGATGAGCTGCGAAAAGCTCCGGGGAGTAGCCAAATATACTTTGATCCGGAGATGTCCGAATGGGGAAACCCAGCTAGAGTTATGTCTAGTTACGCCTGCCTGAATATATAGGGCGGTGACGTGGTAACCGGGGGAACTGAAACATCTTAGTACCCCGAGGAAGAGAAAATAACCAATGATTCCGTAAGTAGTGGCGAGCGAACGCGGAAGA
>JARXKN010000011.1 GCA_030271625.1 Patescibacteria group bacterium | reverse complement strand
CAATGCTGTTACTGTTAGTCCCTATTGTGCGTAAGCTGTTTGAACCAATTCCAATATTGCTACCACCAGTGCTATTGCTCATCAAAGCAGTCGGGCCTATAGCAATGTTAGGGCCTCCGGTAGTGTTAAATTGCAGTGCATTTATACCAAGTGCAACGTTCCCACTACCGCCATTGTTATTTCCCAAACTACCTGAACCAACTGCGACGTTACCGAACCCAGTAGTGTCACTTTGTAGAGCTTGGTAACCAACCGCCACGTTGTCGGTGCCTGTTGTGTTGTTTTGCAGCGCCGATGTGCCGAAGGCGGAGTTATGAATGCCTGTCGTGTTAGTAGTGAGCGCCGATGTGCCGAAGGCGGAGTTGCCGATGCCCGTTGTATTGTTTTGCAATGCGCCACTACCAACAGCAGTTAAGCTCGTGCCGCTGATGTTTGCTAATCCGGCGTTAAGACCGATGAGCGTATTAGTGGTGCTGGTACTGGCACGCACTTGTAGTGCTGCAACTCCTGAGCTGTTGAGTACACTCAGGGCGCTGTTGCTGGTGGTGACAATCTTAACGCTGACCGCACTAATGGTACCGACCCAAGTACTGGTGGTAGCAAAACTTAGTGGACCAGTTCCTGCTGCCTTTATGATCTGTGTTTCTGTTCCACCTGTGCGCGTAATGTTTTGACCATTAGAGCTACCGATTATTGGTCGTATGGTATCGACATTGTTACCGTTAACGTAGGTGAAGGTCACTTGGTAGGTGGTGCCAGTAACCGGGGTGTAACCGGTATATGTTAATTGGCTAGTGTTACCGGTGTTGTGCGTGGCCGTGGTATTGCCGCCGCCAAGCGTCCAGCCAGTCGTGGTCCAGCTGGTGCTAAAGTCGTTGGTGCCGGCGGTTGGGATGAGCTCGGCGCCAAGGGTGGCATCTGAGTTTGTACCGCGTACAGAAAGCTGGCTGTATGTGGAATCGACAGTAAGAATGTTAGTGCCAGCGGCGTTTTGGACTTGGAAGGCGGTAGTGCTGTTAGCGGCGTTCTGGAAGGTCGCTGCACCGTTGGCTCCACTGATGCTGGCAACAGTTGAAAGTGCATTCAAGCCCGATCCGGTGCTACCAGCAGGCTTTGCGATCTGGAAGTTAAGACCGCCACCGGCGCCGGTGCCAGTCCCCTGACCACCCGCAATCGCCACGCTGGCGCCAGCGATGTCGGTGCCGCTGCCGCCGGTTCCTTGCAACGTAAATGCAGATGGGGCAGCGTTTGTAACACCACTTCCGAAGTAGGCTGTGCGAATATCATAGTTTACGTCACTCGAGCCAACCACGAGTTGGTGCGCTGCGGTCGTGGAAACGTTGTAACCCAACGCGATAGAACCAGCCTGAGCAACAGCCGCACCACGACCAAGTGCTAAAGAGTTAGCTGATGTTACTGATGCACTGGCGCCAAGCGCGGTGCCACCATCACCACCAGAGATACTTGCTCCAGGGCCAATCGCAGTAGCAGCATTAACACCAGCTCCAATGATTGCACCCGATCCTACAGCCAAATCGGAGGAGCTATTGAGGCCAATCGAACTGCCGTAACCAAAGTGCTCGGTGGCATTTTGGGTGCCGCCGGGGCCTGGAACCGAGATGTTGCCAGAGAATGAAGTTGTACCGTTTGTAACCGACAGATTGGTGTTGTAAGCGCTTGCAACGGTTGGCGGTGTTACAACAGTTGTCGTGCTACCAGTATCCGTGAAAGAAGTACCTATGGTAGTATACGCTGCGCTCAGGTAACGATCTTCCGCCCCCGCAGCCGTGCCGCGATACACGCGGTAACTAGCTGCGCCAGTGACCGCGTTCCAGCTTAAACTCACTGATCCATTTGGACCAGTTACGGCTGCACTCAGTTCGTTACTTGGTAGTGTCTGATTAGCTACAGCGTCCAGCGCCACGACTTTGTAGTAGTACGTGTTGGTTGCCATGCTGCCGCCGCTTGAAGACGGCGTGGCCGCAATAAGCGTTGTTGGCTGCATCTGTCCGAGGTTAAGGTTGCCAGCAATGTCAAATCGGCTGAGGACGGTGCCACCACTGTTCTGTAGCTGCAGCAAATCACCAGTTTGACCAACCTGATTAGCAACAATTAGGCTTGTAAGACCAGCGCCCTGTCCTAATATCGTAGGTGCGTTGTTTCTATCCAGGTAGAAACCACTTGAACCTGCACCGAGCAGTCCCGGCGATGTTACGTACCCTGTTGCGCTGATTTTGGCAACAACACTGCCAGTTGAATTTTGTAGCTGCAATAGATCAGCAGACTGGCTGGCTACACCTTGTATTACTAAGCCTTTTCGCGCCGCGTTATCAGTACTGATTAAGTTTTGGGCTGCAGTATCTGCGGTGGTCGGCGTACCTACAACTAAGAGATTCCCACTTTGGACGGTCGGGGCGGCAGCGCCGCCAGCGAGGCCGGTATCGTCGAAGGTCAAGCTGGAGGCGCTAGTACCGTTTGTATTAAATGCTTGGCTGCTATCGAGCACATTGCCAATGAGGCCGGTGCTAGAAGGAGTGCCTGCAGAAGCGGTACGGTATACGTTATAGCTATATGCACCAGATACATGAGCAAATGTTATACGGTTGAAGTTTGTTCCGTTAAGGGTGGCGTTGCCTGTTGCCGTCGTGCCGGTTGGGCTGACCGTGGTTTCGTAACCATCTTTAGTTATCGCTGTTACTACGTAGCTGTAACTAACAGCGCCGGCTGCTCCTTGGTTGGTAATGGCTGGCGTCCCCGTAGGTGCTACCTGCGTGTTGATCTTGATGTTGCCATTGAGAGCTGTGGAGCCGGCGAGGTTGAGTTTCGTATTAGAGCCATCTGCGGTTAAAAAGCTGGTGCCAGAGGTGTTTTGGAGCAAAAGAGCATTTGCTTGGTTAACGTTTGAACCAGCTTGCAAGGATGCCTCAGCAAGCCGACCGGTATACGCACGGATACCTGCCGTAAATCCACCACCTGTTGATGCGCTATTGGAGCCCATAACTGAACTGGCAGATATTGCCGAAGTTCCAGTGCCATTCAGTTCAGTTACTCCTGCACCAGTCGCGAGCGTACCGTCAACTCTAACTTCAGCTGACCCACCGCCAGAGCCACCGGTCAACCGTATTCGGTAGACTTGCGCACCTACTCCGTTTGTAGAATCACGCACGACTTCGAGCTCGATTTCGTCGGAAGATAAACTACCGCTACCAGTTAAGGCGTAATTGCTATTTATAGGCGTCAGTATATTTCCAGTCGGATTGTAGTAAGATCCGGCAGTTAAGTACTCTTTGGAAATGCCGCTATAACTAACCTGTATTCGCAACTGACTGGCTGCACTATTACTATTTGAACGGAAGACTTCTACGTAATTACCTAACGTAGACGGTACTGTTCGCCTGTATGCTCGGGTAAAGGTGTAGCCAGTAGTATCGTAACTAACTCCGTCTTGAGCGTTGATTGTGCCCGAAGTACCGCCTGATGGCGGCGTGCTTGTGCCTGTTGCTGCAGTGCCGGTATCGTCATAAGTAACTACGCTCGAGGTAGTGGTAGCTATTTTTCCAGTTGTACTCGGCGTGCCGGCGGCAACCGTACGATAAACGTTGTAGCCGGTTGCACCATTTATAGCGACCCAGGTGATGCGGTTGAAGTTTGTGCCGTCAAGCGTAGCGTTACCAGTGGCGGTATTGCGAACAGTGCTACAAGCAGTTTCGCCTGTGGCGGTTTTGGCCGTCACGCAGTAGGTGTAGCTGGTGCCACCTGCCGTACCGATGTTGGCGACAGTTGGTTGCGCCGGCGCGCTAATTCCACTAAAGATTGCTCCACCCACAACTTGGAGCTGAGCGCTCGGCGTGCTGGTGCCGATACCGAGTTGGCCGGTTGCGTTAAATGTGCTCAGAACCGTGCCAGCGCTGTTTTGCAACTGGAACAGATCAGCACTCTGACTAGCAGCGCCCTGAACTACCATTCCCTTATTAGTAGCTGAACCCGTGCCAATCAAGGCCTGGGCAAGACTATCTGCCGTCGTAGGAGTATTGATGCTCAGCGGATTGCCAGCAGCGCTATTGTTAATACCAACATTGCCGTTGCTGAGTACACTGAGGCGCTCAGATCCGCCAACGTTAAAGCCGAGGCGATATAAGCCGCTGGTGTTTGAAGCAAGTGTGCGGATATCACTGTTAACCGATACGCTTGAAGCGCCGTTGTAGTAAGCGCCTTGCAAGCGCAGGATATTGGAGTTTTGTAAGGTAGCACCGCTTGTGGCGTTCGCGATGCGCTTTAATTGAGTAGTGCCCGCGACATCCAATGGTGTTTCTGTGTCGTAGCCAATGCCTTGAGCGAAGTTATTGCTTCCGATGCCAACATTACCACCGTTTAAGAGAATGCCCCCACCGCCGCGAGTTTGAAGATCTACCGTTAAGTTATTTGCAGCTAGTGTGAGTGAACCTGTGGAATCATAGAATATGCGTGAGCCGGTATTAGGTATGTCGCTTGAGCTACCCACTGAAAGCGTTGCTGCATCTCCTACGGTAGCAGTTTTGAAGAATGCTGTACCCGAGCTTGTTACTGCAAAGCGCGGATACGTCGTACTACTTACCTGAGCCAAAAGCAACATACTGGCAACGTGAGCATTAATACCATGGCTGGATGAAGAGGATCCGTAATAGGCACGTGTAACTCCCGTAAAGCTTGTTGCAGTTACACCGGTATACTTCGCGATTTCGTTTGCCTCAAGTTGCAAGACCCCTTGGGCCGGGAAGCCAGTAGTCGATGTAACATTAATGGTAGTTGCGAATGCTGACAACGGGTTGTCAGTAATAGTAGTGACGCCGCCAGATGGACCACTACCAAATGAACCGAGGTTATTTACGGTGAGTGCACCACTTGCCTCAAACTTACCTAATGTAGCGCCGCTACTATCTTGAAGCTGCAACAGATCTGCCGTCTGGCTAGCTGCACCCTGAATAACTAAGCCCTTACGAGCGGAGTTATCGGTGCTTATTAAGCTTTGCGCTGTGTTGTCGGCGGTGGTCGGCGTACCAACAACCAGCAAGTTGCCGCTCTGCACCGTTGGTGCGGCAGCGCCGCCGGCGATGCCGGTATCGTCAAAGGTCATGGTATTGACTGCGCCGCCAGTGGCGTTAAATGTTTGAGTACTATCGAGTACCGTACCAATGAGGCCGGTGCTGGCTGGGGTTCCAGCGCTTGCCGTTCGGTACACTTTGTAGTTATAAGCCCCGTTAACATGGGTAAATGATATACGGTTAAAGTTGGTGCCGTTAAGCGTAGCGTTGCCGGTGGCCGTTGTGCCCGTTGGGCTAACGGTGGTTTCGTAACCATCTTTAGTAACCGCTGTTATTACATAGCTGTAGCTGACTGTACCAGCAGTACCTTGGTTGGTAATGGTTGGCGTCCCCGTAGGTGCTAACTGCGTGTTGATCTTGATATTACCGTTCAGTGCTGAGGAGCCTGAGAGTGTTAACTTGGTGTTGGATCCATCCGCCTGGAGGAACGTTGTGCCAGCAGCATTTTGGAGAAGCAAGGCATTAATGTTAGCACTGTTAGAAGCCGCTATAACGCTGGAAGTACCTATAGCTGTAATTGGGTTTGATTGATTGTAATCAATGCCCACAGTGAGTGAGCCACCGTTGGACGCAACATTTGTCGACGAATAATTGGTTGAAGCGATTGCTGAAGTACCCGTGGCACTTATAGGAACAATTAGGTTGCCGCCACCATTTACACCATCAACCATTATAGTTACAGTACGCCCGGCATAGGCGCTCTGTGTTTTGCGAATCCGGAAGATTGTGTTGCCGTCGGCACCGGTTGGAACCGCCTCCAATTCGAAGTCAAAGGTTCCAGTAAACCCAACCTGTCTGGTGGTAGCTATCGGGGTTACGAGAGCGCCAGCGCCAAACCCTGTACTATAGGTTACGCCAACAGTGTATTCCTTGGTAACAGACGTTGCGCCACCGCCACCCTGGGAAGCGATGGAGATGTGGTAATTTGTAGCATCGTTTCCACCAGAAGTCTTAAAGACTTCAACATAATCGCCTACGGCGGTTGGCACAGTGCGAGTAAAGCTCTGAGTGAAGGTTCGGTTATTGGCATCGTAAGAGATGCCGTTTTGCGCCTGAATACTACCACTAGTGCCTCCAGTTGGCGCGACAGATGTTCCGGTTGTTATCCCAGGTACAGATCCAGTGTCATCGAAGGTAAGCGTGCCGGCGCCTACTACCGTTCCGATTAACCCTATACCGCTTGGTGTGCCGGCGCTTGCCGTGCGGTAAACCCTGTAGCCAGATGCTCCGAGTACAGTGCTCCAGGTAATGCGGTTAAAGTTAGTGCCATCGAGCGTGGCATTACCGGTAGCTGTAGTCCGAACTGGTGCGGCAGCCGTTTCACCGGTGGCAGTGGTGGCAGTCACGGTGTAGGTGTAGCTCGTTGAGCCAGCAATGCCAATGTTGGTAACCGTTGGTTGGCCTGGAGTATTAATACCGTTATATATCGCGCCGCCAACAACCTGTAATTTAGCCGCAGGTGCAGTTGTGCCAACACCCACTTGACCAGCACTATCTACATACAATGGCTGAGTGTTGTAACCGGTTAAATTTCCACCGGTAGCAAAGTATGAAGCACCATTGCCATCTCGAATGCCAATGCTCGAAGCAGCTCCAAAGACGCCAATGCTACCGGCGGCCGAGCCATTAGTAGTAAAGCTCAACGTGGCATTATTTGCGCCACTACGGCCAATATTTATACTGCCGTTGCCTGTATTACTGCCGGTGACGTTTAAGTTGCCGTTGCTGTCGAAATTAGTTAGCGTAGTACCCGATGAGTTCTGCAGCTGCAAAAGATCAGCCGACTGGCTGGCAGCCCCTTGAATAACCAGGCCCTTATTAGTGACCGAACCGGTGGCAATACCAACTTGAGCCAAGCTGTCAGCGGTGGTCAGGCTGTTAATACCCAGTTTGTTAGCCGGGGCGGTGGTGCCAATACCCACGCTA
The DNA here is from genome assembly GCA_030271625.1 of Patescibacteria group bacterium. GTDB lineage: Bacteria > Patescibacteriota > Saccharimonadia > Saccharimonadales > UBA4665 > UBA4729. The sequence goes on along the minus strand of JARXKN010000011.1, from coordinate 10,639 downwards.
CCGTCACTTCTCAAGGTTAATATTTTGGTAGCCGCAGCCTCAGAGGTATTAGTCAATGCTATGTCTAACTGGGTTTTGGAATCGGTGCCACTGTTTGCAAATCTGCTTAAGAGGAACTCAGCATTATTTGCATATGATTGGCCATTGACACCTGTCCGGCTGAGTACCAAGGATGGTAATGCAGAAGCTAGCGAGCTGCCACCGTTATTCGTTGGCTGAGATGCAAACAATGGCACACTGTAGCCAGTGCCATTCCAGTTATAGACATTGTCAGTATTACCATTTGCAACTTGATTAGGAGTGTACCCAGCGTACGCCGTCTGAGCTCCAGTGCCCGTTGCAGTGCTGGCTGTAAAGGTTGTTGTGGAAGTTAAATCGTCAAGTCTTATATCGGCCGTACCGCCTGTGGCACCCGAGGTACGTCGGATACGTAAGGTCGTAGTAACCCCTGAGCCTACCGCCTCAACCACAAAGTCGTTAGGAGCGTAGGCGCCGGTGTCGGAAATCGGTATGAGTACACCGCTCTGTGCACCAGATTGAGCTGTGTACTGGTACTGCTTGGCTACGGAGAAGGCGTTCGTGTCTACCCGAGCACTAAGGCGGAAAGACAGGGCACCATAAGTAGAGGTCAGGTTACCAATTTCAACGTAGTTGCCGACCGTAGTGGGCATCGTTCTTGATAACACATAAGCTTTATAGTTATTGGCTGTAAGATTGCCGCTGGCGTCAATATTGGCTATCACCGTGCCTGAGCTGTTTTGCACCTCCAATAGGCTAGCCGATTGACTGGCGACACCTTGTATAACTAAGCCTTTGCGCCCCGCGTTGTCGGTTGCAATCAGGGCTTGCGCTGTGTTATCAGCGCTAGTCGGCGTGCCTACAACAAACAGGTTGCCGCTCTGCACCGTAGGCGCGGCTGCGCCACCGGCGATGCCAGTGTCGTCAAAGGTTAGAGGATTGCCGTAGAAGTTATACGCCTGGCTGCTGTCCAAAACGGTCCCAATAAGACCTGTGCTGGCTGGCGACCCTGCACTGGCGGTGCGAAATACCTTATAGCTATACGCGCCAGAAACATGACTAAAAGATAAACGGTTAAAGTTGGTTGCATTAAGCGTGGCATTACCAGTGGCAGTCGTGCCGGTTGGGCTTACCGTAGTCTCGTAGCCATCTTTAGTAACAGCGGTGACGACATAACTATAGCTTACGGCACCGGCGGTTCCCTGATTGGTGATTGTTGGGGCACTACTTGGAGCAAGCTGGGTATTGATCTTGATATTACCGTTGACCGCCGAGCTACCGGATAGAGTAAGCTTAGTATTGGAGCCGTCGGCTTGCAGGAAGGTTGTGCCAGAAGTGTTCTGTAGCAAGGCAGCATTTGCTTGGTTAACGTTTGATGCGGCGAGGAGGCTTGCAGGAGCGAGGCTTTGATTAGTGTTTAATCCAAAGGTCACTCCACCACCGGTAGCAGCCATGTTAATTGTGGAATAGTTAGTTGAACCAACCGCTGAAGTACCCGTTCCGTTAACCTCTGTGATATCGAAGCCAGTCTTTACGCCGTCGACTCGGACTGTTATATCGCGACCAGCAAGTGAACTCTGGCTCTTGCGGATGCGGAATGTATAGCCGCCCGATGTAGTACTCCGAATAGCTTCAAGCTCGACATCGAAGTTGCCAGATGTTGCACTTAGCGGCGTCACGATTGCGCCGTTATTAAATCCATTATTGTAGCTACTACTGATGAGATATTCTTTGCTCAGGATACTAAAGCCACCGCCTCCGGGCGCCGTAATTTCTACCCTAAACTGCTCGGATTCATAAACGCCGCTGTTGGCCCGGAACACCTCAACATAGTCACCAACATTTGTCGGTGCGGTACGCGTGTATATGTAGCTAAAGCCTTGGCTGCTCGCTCCAACTGTTACGCCGTTCTGCGCATTAATAGCACCGCTAGTATTGCCGGTTGGCGCAATTGTTTTTTCGCAATTGCCTATACACGCGGTGCCGATATCGTCGAATGTTGTCGTGCTGCCCCCACTCAGAGTGGCGATGTACCCCGTGCTTGAAGGGGTGCCACCCGATGCTGTTCGGTACACGGTGTAGCCACTCGCCCCCGTAACAGCAGTCCAGCTTATGCGGTTAAAGTTGGTGCCGTTGAGTGTAGCGTTGCCTGTTGTAGTGGTGCGGACTGGTGCAGCGGCGGTCTCACCAGTTGCGGTTGTGGCCGTAACGGTGTAGGTGTAGCTAGTAGATCCAGCAGTGCCTATGTTGGTGACGGTCGGCTGCGCTGGCGCGCTAATGCCTTGGAAAATAGACCCGCCTGCAACTTGCAAACGCGCCGTCGGCGCAGACACACCAACCCCCAGCGAGCCATCGCCAGTAAAGGTACTCAAGACAGTGCCGGCACTATTCTGCAGCTGCAACAGATCAGCTGTTTGGGCTGAAGTGCCCTGTATTATTTGGCCAATACTTGAAGCGCTGCGGGCATTTAACTGAAGACGAGCCCCAGGGTTGGTTGAACCTATGCCGATGTTGCCGACATCGGTTACGAAGAACTGAGGTGTTGCAGACACATCTTGCAGTTTGAATATAGCCGCATTCAAGGTATATCCAATTCCAGAATTAGTTGTGGCGTAGTTACTAGCAACGGTCAGGCTTGTGTTGCTCGCAATACTTACAACCGAGTAATTCTCTGCTCCTACAGAAATGCGGTCTCCTACTATGACTGTTGTTGTAAAGGTCGTGCCAACACCGGTTACTACAGCAGAGCCTGCGGTGGTAGAAACAGTGCCGCCAGGTGCATACAAACCGCCGCGAGCAAACAAAGCAGTTGGTCCGTTGCTGCCAAAGGTCAAGGCGCGTTCAATATTTGATGTAGTACCCAGGCCTAATGCAACAGTGTAGTTTGCAGCGGAACCAGTGGTTACACCGGAACCTATTGCAACACTGCTGCCACCATTGGCTGTACCGCCAATTGCAATTGAGCTTACGCCGTTAGCAGTACCATTTATCGCTGCTGACAAAAATTCGGTCGCGGTACTGCCAGCGCCTAATGCGAGTGCATAGTTGTTTGTAGTCGAAGCATTACTACCTATAGCGATGCTGTTGTAATTAGCTGTAGTGCTGGCGCCTGTACCAATCGCCACGCCACCATTGCCTTGAGCATATCCCCCACCCAGACTTGTACCGTTGTTTTGCAAGTAAGTGAACCGCGCATTATTCGTTGTAGGCGGTGTACCAGCAGTACTTGCTGCACCAGTATCGGTGAACGAGCTATTTGTGGTCGCATAATATACGTTTTCGCTATTGCTTGCAGTGCCGCGGTATATGCGGTAGCTTGATGCGCCTGCGACATAGTAGTTGGACAAGGTTAGGCTGCTCGTAGCTCCAGTGGTGGTGGCTGTTGCCTCTGAGCTCGGCGTAGTTTCGTTGCCAGCCTTATCGAGCGCAGTTACTTTGTAGTAATAGGTGCCTGCGGCGAGCGTCCCGCCAGTGGTGCTATTGGCAATACTAGGTGTGCCGGCTGGAGCAGGCATATTGATGATAAGCCCACCATTACTATCGAACCGAGTCAGTACACTTCCTGTGCTGTTTTGCAGCTGTAAAAGATCGGCGGATTGGCTTGCAGCACCCTTTACCGTCAAGCCTGCTTCATTGTTACGAGTTAATGCTATAGATGTCGCGCCGGTTGGTCGTACACTGAATGTGGTAATTGGACTTGCAGTGACATTGTTTCGCACTCTTAGTGCGTCTGAAAGAGGGTGGTCTATGTCGTTCAAGAAGTCGACTCTATAGCCAGAAGGTGCTCCACCGTTTATGCCAGGGTTGGAATGATCAAAACTACCAGCACGGGTAAGGTATAAAGCTGATGTTTGTAGTTGTATCTGATCTTGAGCAAAACCGCTTGTAGGAGTCGCTATGCGTAGACTGCCGTCATTATTCGGGGAGCTAATTGATGGGCCGTTAGCGGTATTCGAAAAGTACAAATTATTATTGACCGTTAGGCCACCGAAATTATCTACCTTAACCATGGTCGTGCCTGCGCTATTCTGCAACTGCAACAGATCGGCAGACTGGCTAGCAGCCCCGCGAATAATACCGCCTACACTAGTAGCTGCCGCACTCTGAATATTGAAGTTAGCACCCGTCTGTAAAGTAGTACTGTTTGCAATAAACGCGCCCGTGCTGCCACTGCCTGAACCGCCCGAAGAACAGGTGCTCAACTTGTTAGTGCCATCAACACAGAGCAGCGTAGTCGCGCCACTGCCAAGTGTGCCAACGATCAAACTGCTATCTGTCTTAAGCGTACTTGCAGCGCTGCGGTAAAGGTTTGTGTCTTGTGAACCAGTCGGACCAAACACTAGTTTGCCTGCTGCGTCGATCGAAGTCAGAACCGTGTTTGCACTATTCTTAACCTGTAGCAAGTCACCTGTTTGGCTAGCCGTACCCTGCAATATTACTGCAGCCGAGCCGGAGAATGGTGCATAGAAGGCAGTGCCTGCATGGCTGGCATTGCTCGTTCGGACTTGAACAAGGGCCGACCCGCCATACAACGTAGCGTCACTACCTGACTTAATGTAAGTGTCGATGGTTGAACCTGGGACCGTATTACCAGTGAAGTTAAACTTTGCATCAGTGCCGCTAAACTGTCCAACAAATCCGTTAGAAGATCCCCCGCTCTGAATACCGATACCATTTGATGTGGTGCTACTGTTGAAGCCAGCGTCCGAATTAATTCTTCCGTTATAACTTATACTCGTTATAACAGTACCGCCCGCATTTTGTGCTTGGAATAGGTCTGCAGTCTGGGCGCCAGTACCCTGTACAACTAGCCCAGTATTACCCCCGCTACCAGTACCGATCAGCGCCTGAGCCACGGCAGTGTTAGCATTCGTAGTGGTTACCGTATTGATATTTAACCTGTTGGTAGGACTAGCATTATTGAGGCCCAAGAAGCCTGCAATAGTGGCATTTCCAGTCGTGTTGACGGTTGGCAACGCAGTACTACCGGCCAAACCAGTATCATCAAACTGGAAGGTGCTGGCGCCACCGGCTAATGTGCCAATCAGGCCAGTTGTTGCAGGCGAACCTGCACTAGCAGTACGGTAGATCTTGTAGCTAACTGCACCGCTAACCCGCGCTGGTACAATGCGGTTAAAGTTAGTGCCGTTAAGTGTCGCGTTGCCCGTTGTAGTAGTTGTTGCAGTGCTGGCGAGTGTTTCGCCAAGGCCATCGAAAGCAGTAACGGCGTAGCTGTAGCTGGTGCTTCCAGCGGTACCTTGGTTAGTCACGGTTGGAGCTGCCGGAGTAACGAGAGCACTGTTAACGAAGCCGCCGGCATTCTGTAAGCTCGCTGATGGGCTGGTGGTATTAATGCCTACGCCAGCCTGGCCGCGCATTAAAATGTTGCCGCTAGAATCTTGCTGGTTAGCATAGATGGTACCAGTACCGTTATCGCGAATTGAGCTAGCGCCAGTGCCGCCGTAATTGTTGTTGTTGAGAGAGGTATTGCTGACACTGATATCAATAGCATAACCGGTACCAGCTGTATCAGTTATAACGTTACCGGTGACGCGTACACCGTTAGCATTGCTTACTATTACGATACCGCTTGAAGATCCACTACCACCGTTATCGGATATTCTGTTATTACTAATAATGCTGTCGTTGCCTGCGAACAGATTAATGCCGTTACCGCCGTTAGTGCTAATAGTATTACCTATGTAGCTAATCCCTATTGGACCCGATGTCCCACCAAAGATACCATCGCTACCGTTATTGTATATTACGTTGCCCACATACGTGGAGTAGGAAGAACCATTGCCGTTTTGTATACCGGTAGTTGTGTTATTGTACGATTGGTTGCCACTAACTGTGTTATATCCGGCATCGTTCACGATACCGACCGTAGAGTTGGAATATGCGACGTTATTGGTTACGGTTGATTGACCAGAGACAATATCGAAACCGGCTGCTGTATTTGAGTAGCTGACATTGCCGCTCACAACTATAGAGTTACCTTGGTTTGTAAAAATGCCGTAGCCTCCATTGCTGAAAGTAGTGTTCCCAGTGAAGTGGTTATTTAAAGGATATATCGCATAAATACCATCTGCACCGGCACCTGATACGGTATTGTTTGTAACATCGTTATTTACATTAGCACCGGCAGAGTTACCAAGCTGATAAACACCATACCCGCCAGTGTTGAAGATGTAGTTTTGATCAATTTTATTATTATTTGCTGCAGTAGATGCGGTGATGTCCAAGATACCGTAGTTGTTTACACTGCTATATGTCGCCTTGTTACCGTCGATCGATAGGTTGCTGATCTTATTGTAAGACGACAGATTGATCGTAATCACACCACCAGTGTTCGGAGCGCTTTCATTATACATACGCTTAAGGATGGTGCTGTTGCCCTGGCCAATGAGGTTTATTTTGTTCTTGCTAACGAGTCCAATCGTGGCCGTAATATTATAAGTACCATCGAGCAGCACAACCGAGCCGCCGCTGGCTGGCAGCGCGCTAATAGCAGCATTGATAGCAACGTCGTCATTCGTGCCGTTACCTACGTAATCTGCCTTTTCTTTGTTAAGGCTATTACTCGCAGCCACGACAGTCGTCGCATTGCCACCGCCCTGTGCAGTCCACTTACCATTTGCATATACATATAGCTGCTTGTTATCTGTGCGGAAGTAGATCTGGCCTTCGGTTGGGCTCGCTGGGAAGCTGGTGGAGCCAGCCACTTTGAGGCTTTGTCCGGCACTTAGGAAGAAGTTACCGGTGGCGTCGACGCCGCTGAGCAACGTGCCCGTGCTTGTCTGGAACTGAGCCACGTCAGCAGTTTGACCTGTAAGGCCACGGACAACTACAGCACTAGAGCTGCTTGTTCGAGCACCGAGCAGTAATGATGCGTCGACCGAACTATGCTTGAAGTTAGCAATATCACCCGGATTAATACGAACTCGGCCATAGCCATCTAACCCAAAGCCATCACTATCATTGAAGAGGCCGCTTGCGCTTGGAGAGGTTAGCCTGTCGCTGTTACTTGTCGCTCCCTTGAGCTGTAACGAGCCGGCTGCTGTAACCTTTGTGAGCACCACACCGGCGCTATCTTGGAACTGGAGTAGGTCTGCAGTTTGGCTTGCGGCAGCTTTGATCTGCAGCCCAATAGTCGAAGCGTTTTGCAGTGCGTAGTATTGTCCTAGGTTCTTATCGACATAACCAAGCCCAACATCCGCTCCATTTTGGTACCGTACAAACTGGCTAGACCCAGAGACTATATCGAGTGCACGTATATTTGCTGTACCGCCATTGCCATTTATGCCCAAACTATTTGGTATCGAAACCCCCGCGCTGTCGCCTAGTAATATCGGAGCGTCCGCAATAGATCGTAGCGCAAAACCATCGTTCATGGCTACAATGTGCTGCCCCGTATTAAACGAGTAGCCAGCACTGCCCGGCACATATAACCCACCGGTTGCACTGAACTTATCTAGAACTGTACCCGCACTGTTTTGCAGTTGTAACAGATCAGCAGTCTGGCTCGCAGCCCCTCGGATAATGCCGCCCACACTGCCGGCAGCAGCGCTCTGGATATTAAAGTTAGCCGTCGTCTGTAAGCCCGTTCCATTGGCAATGTAGTTGCCGCTCGCGCCGCTCACTGCACCGGTTACCTGTCCAAGCGTGGCGAATTCATTATTAGCTACTGCGTTTCCACCAATCACACGGCCGCTGAACTGACCGACGATGCCAGTGCCACCCTGTACATCAAACTGATACGCCGGTGCGTTGGTGCCGATACCAACATTACCCAGATCGTTTACAAACAGTTTTTCTACGCCTGTAGCCGTCTGGACTTTGAGAAGTGCTGGCAAAATTACATAGGCTACACCGCTGTTAATGGCAGTGAAGTTTGTATCCACGGTTAAGAATGTCGCGCTTCCAACACTGGTCACGGTTTTAGTTTCGGCGCCAACGGTAATGCGATCACCTTTAATAAAGTACTGACTAAAGTTTGTTCCTACTCCGGTTACTGATGCAGACCCAATAGTAGTGCTCACTGTTCCTGGTGTATAAGTGGCGGTAATACCGCCACCTCTTACATAGAGCGCAGCGTTTCCACCGTTGAGAACACCGTCGGCTCCAATCTGAACGGAGTTAACGGTATTGTTCGTAACGGCAAAGTAATTGCTTGTACTCGTACCTATAGCGATACTATTAGCAGCAGTAGCGTTCGCGCCATTACTCGCAAATACCCCTGCACCGATTGCTGTCGCACCGGATGCTGTAGAGGTTGCGCTTCCAAGCGATGTTGATCGGAAACCACTCGAATTTGCTGATGTACCAAATGCATTAGATTGATTACCTGTGGCAGAACTAAATATACCCACAGCCGCCGAGCTACTTCCATTTGCAGTTGACTGGGAACCAATTGCAAAGTCGCTTGCAAAACCGCTTACTGCACCTGAACCAATAGCTATCCCTCCGTTACCGCTAGTATTTACATTCACGAGGTCGGCACTGACCCCATTCTTTATCCTAAACGCATCGGCGTTATTAGTACCTTGGAATAAGACATTGCCTGTACCGCCAACACTGGCGTATACACTTCCGTCGCTTTTTTGCAGTTGGAACAAATCTGCAGTCTGGCTGCTCTGACCCCTTACGGCTAGACCAACTTTATTTGCAGCATTTGCAAGGACGAATGTCGAGGCTATTGCGGTGTGATCTTGGATACTCATATTGTCAGGGCCTAGATATGCACCCCCTACCACCCTAAGGAGAGTATTTACGACCAAGCCTTTATAGCTATTCGCACTTGAGCCATATGCCCTCAAAGTTGACCCTTGGTCGTAAAAATTAAGGCCATTGGCACTCTCTAAACTAATTCCGTTACCCGAGCCAACTCCAGCGCGTATATCTCGTGAGCTAAATACATTTGCGTCAGTAGTCAAGCTGCCATAACTACTATAAGCAGCGGCACTAATTCTTGGGTTTCCAGTTACGCTTGGGAAGCCAAATGTGCCATTGCTATCAATGCTCGACAGCACCGAACCTGAGCTGTTACTGAATTGCAGTAAATCAGCAGTTTGGCTCGATGCGCCACGGATGATTCCGCCAACACTTCCCGCAGCAGCGCTCTGGATATTGAAGTTTCCGTTCGTCTGCAAGCTAGTGCTGTTGGCAATATAGTTGCCAGCTGCGCCGGACACAGCTCCGGTGACTTGGCTAAGTGTGGCAAACTCATTGCTTGCAACGGCATTCGCACCGACTACGCGGCCACTGAAGTTAGCTACTACGCCGCTGCCCGCATTCACCGTCAGGACGCCAGCGGCGTCAAACTTAGCAAGCACGGTGCCCGCACTACTCTGCAACTGCAGCAAGTCACCAGTTTGAGCGGCTACACCCTGAATTGTCAGGCCTTTGTTGCCTGCCGCACCCGTACCAACCAGCAATTGCGCAGTGGCATCAGCAGTAGTCGCGGTGTTGATATTTACACCTGCCGTGCCGCGGAAGAGTATATGCCCATTAGAATCTACCTGATTGGCATAAATCGTATCTGTTGCGTTATCACCAATGCTGCTAGCACCAGTTCCCGAATAAATGTTGCCCGAAAGGTACGTACCTGTACTGGTTTGAATGGATATCGCTGGACCAAGACCAGCCGTATCAGTAATAGTGTTGTTCGCAATTTGTGAACTCGTCATATTAGTTAGGGCTATGCCGCTGCCAAAGCCGGTGCCGCCGTTGTTGTGAATTGTGTTACCCGAGACAAGGCCTGTATTTCCGTTTAGGAAAACACCATGGCTAGCATTGTCATTAACTATGTTGGCTTCGATTGTAACCCGAGTACCGCCATCAAAATGAATACCGTATGTTCCGTTCGAACTGATAGTGTTTGACGATATAATTTGGCCTGTGCCGCCACCATATATACCGGCACTAGTATTCCCACTGATAGTGTTGCCTGAAACTGTTATATAATCCCAACCGAACGTGAATCCTCTGCCGTCGTTTCCACTAATAACGTTATTTGTTGCCCTACCGGTGCCCCCAAACACTATGCCACCGCCGTTATTTTTTATGACCGAATTATTCACAGTAGCATTCGTTGCTGGGCCACCAATATTGATTCCGAGTCCCACATAATTTTCAACAGTAACTTTCTCTGTTGTGTCATCTGTGCCACCGAGGAACCAGATACCAGTGTGAGCAGCGGTGTTATTTGATTTATTTCCATCTAAATGTAGGTTGCTAATCTTAACGGCAGTCCCACCGTTTTCACGAATAGTGTAGAAAGCTGTGCTCACAGTATTTGCGACCTTGATGGTCGTTGCGTCGCCCATGCCAGTTAACGTTGTATTGCTCGGTAACAGAATTTGGTCACTTACTGTATAGGTACCTTCGAGTAATACAATCGTGCCACCACTTGCCGGCAAGGCAGCTACAGCAGCATTTATTGTCGTTTGGTCACTTGTTCCGGTAGCGACAAAGTCAGCCTTCTCTTTATTCTGACTGTTGCTAGCCGCAACTATTACTGTCGCAGCGCTGCGATCAGCCTGCCATTTACCATTAGCATATACATACAATTGCTTGGTATCAGTTCGGAAGTAAATCTGTCCTTCAGTTGGACTCGCTG
>JARXKN010000022.1 GCA_030271625.1 Patescibacteria group bacterium | reverse complement strand
TCTCCACCAACGACTGAGCTAAAGGTCGGAAGTCCCGAAGCGTTGCCGTGCAGTAAGGTCGTGGTAGTTCCGGCCAGGGTTCCGAGGAGACCCGCTGAGGTATTGGTGACGACACCCGCCGTAGTAAGACCGGTATCAGTAACCGAGGTCGAAGCGCTAAGCGTCGTGAAAGAGCCTGTCGAAGCGGTGGTTGACCCAATCGGTCCCGGATCGGCAAATGTTTTGCCGTTAAGGCTACTAGCGTTTAGGTTAGCGACATTAGTTGTCGAAGCCACCACAAACGGAGCTGTGCCGGTAGCTAATGTTGAGGTAATTTGACCCGAAGCATTGATCGTTGTTACCGCTGAGAGTGCGCCGGAGTTTATGATCAATCCATTTATGGTGTTGCTAGCCGTAGCCGCATTGATATTACCAACCAGCGTCAGATTACCGGTTCCGCTGACCGAGAACTTACTGACCTGAGCTCCCCCAACGGTGTCGGCGCGCTGGAAATCTACAAAGTTTCCGGTATAAAGAGCTGCGCCCGCGGTATTGGGCGTAGCGTTAGTGATCAGTAGTCCGGTTGGATTATTGACCGCACTGGTCCCGCTGAAACTGCTGGGATTGGCGATCGTCACCAGTGTCCCGGCGTTATTGACCGAAGCCGTGGCCGAAGTAAGATTTCTAGTTAACGAAATATCAGTTCCCGTAAAATTCGCCGTTACCCCGAAGGCTTGAGTCAGGTTCAGTAGACCAACGGTATTAGAACCAGCAGTTTTATTGATGAAAATCGAGTTGTTGGTTGTCGCATCCGCTTGAGCAGCCCCTGGGGTGAAGTTGACGAATGTCCCCCCGGCTCCAGTGTTGTCAGCCGCACACGCCCAAACCCCAGACGAGGAGGTGTACTTAAGGATTTGCTGATCGCCACACCCACGCAGTAACCCCACCCCATTTGTTGTAACGATCAGTCCCGAATTATTAGATGTCGTGGCGTCCGTATCGTTGGCGGAAGTAGTGTTAAGTCCAATCGCTCCGGCCGCAGATAGCGTGATCGGATTGGCTGCTGAAACGGCGAAAGTTCCAGAGGCGTTTGGCAAAGTGTAAGTCCTGGCCGCTGTCAGATCAACACTGGTGATACTACCGTTAAACCTGCCCGCTCCCCCAACAAACGGGGTTAAAGAAAGAGTGTCATCAGTCGCAGTAGCGGTAGCGAAAGTTTTGGCGGCGGTAAAGGTCTGAACCGAGTTAAGCAAGGCGACATTGGTGGAAAGAGCGCCGTCAGCAACTGAATTGCTTGGTAAGGTCAGACTCCCGCTCGATAAGGTAAAGCCGTTACTAGCCGTCAACAGTCCAGCTGAGGTGATAGTACCAGTACTGGTGGTGGCAATAGTACCGGTGGTTGAGATATTGATGCTGGCCGATAAATCACCACCCACCACCGAGCTATAAGTTGGCAAACCAGCGGCGTTACCGTGCAGCAGAGTGGTAGTCGTGCCGGCGAGAGTTCCCAGTAACCCCGCTGATGTGTTGGTGACGACCCCGGCCGTTGTTAATCCCCCATCAGTAACTGAAGTGTTGGCCGTTACCGTGGTGAAGGTCGCCGCAGCTGGAGTGGTTCCACCAATCGCTCCTGGATCCGCAAAGGTTTTCCCGTTTAACTGTGCGGCGTTCAAATTGCTCACTACAGTTGTGGAGCTGACGGTAAACGGCGCGGTTCCGGTGGCAACGGTTGACTGAATTTGACCGCTACTAGCGATAGCCAGAAGAGGGGTCTTAAAGAAATTGGTAAACCCGGTCGCTGAGGCGAAGTTGATGCCGTTGATAGTGTTGGCATTGGTGTTAGTCGCCGCTGGGAAATTAATCCCGTTCACAGTATTGGAATTATTGACGTTGGTACCGTTGGCCAAGCTCAGGTCAAGGCCCTGGACCGCTGTTGCCCCGACCGCTCCCGACGCGTTGGTGACCGACATCGCCAGGAGCTTACTGGCGTCCGCCGTGAAAGAGTTGTCGGTGAAAGAAACGATCGTTCCAGATGTGGCCGACGAGGTAACGGTCAGTGCTCCCAAGGTTCCAATTCCAGTGATATTAGAGAAGGATCCAGTCTGCAAGTCGTTATTAACGATGGATGAATAAGTGGGTAGCCCCGCGGCGTTACCGTGCAAGACGGTTGTCGTCGTTCCGGCTAAAGTGCCAAACAGCCCCGCTGAGGTATTGGTCACAATTCCCGCCGTCGTTAGCCCGCCATCGGTGACCGAGGTATTGGCGGTCACGGTCGTAAAGGTCGCGGCACCTGGAGTCGTACCGCCAATGGTCCCTGGGGCCGCAAAGGAGAAGCCATTTAAGCTGCTGGCGTTTAGGTTGGCAACATTAGAGGTCGAAGTAACGGTGAATGGAGCAGTCCCGGTGGAGATCGTCGAGACTAAGGTCGTTCCCTGAACGGCACCCGTTGAGGTAATGGCTCCTGAGCCAATCGTCCCAGCCCCGGTAACATTCCCCGAAGAGTCAATCGCGATGCTGGGAGTCTTTAGGTAATTGGTAAAACCGGTGGCCGAACTTACATTAATGGCGTTGACGGTCCCGTTGGTGGCGGCCACTAGGTTAATGAGGTTGGCGGTATTACCAGACGCGTTGGTCGTCGCTTGCTCGGTAATGGTGAGGCCATTGGTCGCCCCAGTCGAGACAGCTGAGTTGTTCTTGAAGATAATATTGACGGCGTTGGCTCCAGCGGCGGCCTGAGAAGAGTTGGTGATGGCCACGGAATCGGTGGCGCCGGTGGCGGTAGAGGTAGCGGACAGAATCGAATTAGTACCACCACTTATGACAAGCGACGCTAAGGTACCCAGACCAGTAATGCTGGAATAAGTTCCCGCGGTCAGGTCACCATTAACGATCGCGCCAAAGGTGGGTAGCCCCGCCGCATTGCCGTGCAGTAGTGTGGTGGTGGTTCCAGCTAAGGTCGAGAGCAGGCCGGCGGCGGAGTTAAGGGTCACCCCAGCGGTGGTGAGTCCGGAGTCAGTGACCGAAGTGTTGGCCGTCACGGTCGTGAAGGTACCGGCACCGGGAGTGGTACCACCAATCGTTCCGGGAGCGGCGAAGGTCGCTCCGTTAAGTTGGGTCGAGTTGGCCGAGGTTAGATTGGCCACCGTGGTGGTCGAAGAAACTGTGAAAGGCGCCGTACCGGTCGTGACCGTGGATTGGATCTGACCGTTAGACGCAATCTTAAGAAGCGGGCTGTTAAAGAAGTTAGTAAACCCGGTGGCGGAAGCGAAGTTCAGGCCGT
>JARXKN010000010.1 GCA_030271625.1 Patescibacteria group bacterium | reverse complement strand
GAAGCTGCCGGTGCCGGTTTGAGCAAAGTTACCAGTGTCGGTGATGCCGCCGTTAGCAGTCAAAGCACCAGTTAGGGTGCTGGTGCCAGTAACTGATAAGGTGCCGCCTAAGGTAGAGGCGCCGGAGCCGACCGTAAAGGTGTTCGCACCGGTTACTGCGGTGGCACCGTTCAAGCTAATCGCACCGCTGCCGGTGCTAAAGCTGCCAGCACCAGTTTGGCTAAAGTTGCCGGTGTCGGTGATGCCACCGTTAAAGACAGCACCGCCGGTGTAGGTGCTAGAACCAGTAACGGCTAAGGTACCGCCGAGGGTGGTCGCGCCGGTGCCAACGGTTAGGGTGCTAGCACCGCTAACTGAAACGTTACCGTTAAAAGTGCTGGCTGAATTGGCAGTTAAATTGCCGGTCAAAGTTGTAGTGCCGGTAACTGCTAGTGAACCACCAAGAATGGTGGCGCCGGTGCCGACAGTAAAGCTGTTTGTGCCCGTGACAGTGGTGGCGCCGTTAAGACTAACCGCACCAGTCGCCGTGTTAAAGGTGCCGGTACCGTTCTGAGTGAAGTTGCCGCTAGCTTGGTTGTAGCCAGTAACACCGCTTAAAGTGCCGCCGTTAATAATAAGACCGTTAATGGTGTTGCCGCTAGTAGCGGCCGAGATGGCGCCACTCATATTAATAGTCGTGATACCGCTCAAGGCGCCGGCGCTGCTGACATTGAGGCCAGCTGATTGCAAGCTAAAGCTACCGGTGCTGTTACCAATACTTGTGTTAGCCGTTCCAGAAGTATTGATATTAGTCGCCCCGATAACCGTCGTGCCGCCATTTAAGGTTGCCAGACCAGTGACGCCAAGGGTACCGCCTAAAGTTGTGGCGCCAGTACCAACCGCAAAGGTATTGCTACCAGTGACGCTAGTGGCACCGTTCAAGGATACGGCACCAGTACCGGTGCTGAGAGTGCCAGTGCCAGTTTGGACAAAGTTAGCGTTGCTATTAATGTCACCGTTAAAGGTAGCTGCCCCAGCAAAGGTGCTGACACCAGTAACGGCTAAGGTACCGCCGAGGGTAGTGGCGCCTGTGCCAACGGTTAGAGTGTTGGCCCCGGCGACGGTAACCCCACCATTAAAGGTGGTGGCACCAGCAACAGCGAGCGTGCCACCGAGAGTGGTAGCGCCCGTACCGACAGTGAGGGTCTTGGTGCCGGTAACCGTAGTGTTGCCGTTTAAACTCACAGCGCCAGTGCCAGTGCTGAAGGTACCATTGCCAGTTTGGGCCACGTTGCCGCTAAAGTTGGCGTCAACAGCAGTCAAGTTGCCATTACCATCAATCTTGGCAACAGTGCTGCCAGCACTGTTAACAAAATCAATAATATCCTGGCCAGTGGCCCCTTGAATGACGGCAGCAACGGTAGCGGCCCGAGCTTGAATGTTGAAGTTTGCGGTGGTCTGCTGAGTGGTCTGGTTACGAATAAAGTCGGTACCAGTGGTGGCTTCGAAGCTACAGTTGTTATTAGTTAACAGACAGAAGGTGTCGCTGCTACCGCCGGCAATGCTTGGCACCGTGTAGGTGGCATTGCCGGTACCGGTTGGTGTGCCAACAGTGATGACACCGAGGTTATTATTAACATTGTTGGCAAAACTAATCTTGCCATTAGTGCCAGATGGCGTACCAACGGTGATGCCGCCGGCGCCCTGCACCGCCAAAGTGGTGCTCACGGTCGTAGCACCATTGAGTGACACAGCACCCGTACCAGTACTAAAGACACCGGTGCCGGTTTGGATTAGGTCGCCGGTATCGGTGATGCCGCCGTTAGCAGTTAATAAACCAGTAAAGCTTGAGCTACCGGTAACAGCTAAAGTGCCACCGAGGGTGGTGGCGCCGGTACCGACACTAAAGGCGTTGCTGCCGGTAACGGCGGTGACGCCGTTTAAGTTAACGCCGCCGGTGGCAGTGCTGAAGGTGCCGCTGCCAGTTTGACTAAAGTTACCACTGGTCTGGTTGTAGCCAGTTATGCTGCTTAAAGCACCGTTATTAATGACCAGCCCGTTAATGGTGTTGCCGGCAGTTGCGCCAGCAATTGCGCCGCTCAAGTTGATGGTGGTAATACCGCTTAGGGCACCGGCGGCGCTGACGTTAAGCGCACTCGATTGCAAGCTGAAGCTGCCGGTAGTGTTGCCGATGGCGGTGTTGGCGGTGCCGGTGGTGTTAATGTTAGCGGCACCAGTTTCAGTTAAGCCACCGCTTAGGGTGGTGAGACCAGTTACCGCTAGGGTGCCGCCGAGGGTGGTAGCACCGGTACCGACTGATAAGGTGTTAGTGCCAGTAATTGTGGTGGCGCCATTTAAGCTAATCGCGCCAGTGCCGGTACTGAAGCTGCCGCTGCCAGTAACCGCAAAGTTGCCGCCGTTTTGGCTGTAATCGGTGACGCCGCTTAGGGCACCAGCCGCACTTATATTAAGAGCACTCGATTGCAAGCTGAAGCTACCAGTGGTATTGCCGATGGCGGTGTTGGCGGTGCCGGTGGTGTTGATAGCAGTGGCGCCGGTAGCGGTCAGGCCGCCACTGATGGCAGCGCCGTTACTAATGGTGGCGCCACCATTAAGGGCCGTGGCGCCATTGACCGTTAAGCTGCCACCAAGGGTGGTAGCGCCAGTGCCAACAGTTAGCGTCTTCGTACCGGTAATGGTAGTGTTGCCGTTTAAGCTCACAGCGCCAGTGCCCGTGCCAAAGGTGCCGGTGCCGCTTTGGGAGAAGTTGCCACTCGTCTGATCATAGCCAGTAACGCCACTGATGGCGCCAGCTGTCGAAACATTTAAGCCGCTTGATGCCAAGCTAAAGGCCGCGCCGCTGTTGCCAATGTTGGTAGTGGCCGTACCAGAAGTATTGATATTCGTGGCACCTGTTACGGTAACGCCGCCGTTAAGACTAGTTAAACCGGCGACGCCGAGCGTACCGCCGAGGGTGGTAGCGCCGGTGCCAACGGTTAGGGTGTTAGAGCCAGTAATGCTGGTCGGACCGTTTAGGCTGATAGCACCGCTGCCGGTGCTGAAGGTACCGCCGCCGTTAATAGCAAAGTTACCGCTGCTTTGGGCGTAACCGGTAATGCCGCTTAAGGCGCCGTTGTTAATAATCAGGCCATTAATAGTGTTGCCAGTTGTGGCCGCGCTAATAGCGCCGGTCATACTAATAGTCGTGATGCCGCTCAAAGCGCCACCGCTAGTAACGTTAAGCGCCGAAGATGCCAAGCTGAAGCTGCCGGTGGTGTTGCCGATGGCGGTGTTGGCGGTGCCGGTGGTGTTGATGGTGGTGGCACCAGTGATGCTGGTTGGACCGCTAATAGTAGCGCCACCGCTAAGGGTGGTTAAGCCGGAGACACCAAGGGTGCCACCCAGTAACGTCGCACCGGTACCGACGGTGAGGGTACTCGTACCAGTAATCGCCGTGTTGCCGTTCAAACTTACAGCGCCGCTACCGGTGCTAAAAGTGCCAGCACCGGTCTGGGCAAAGTTGCCAGTGTCGGTAATACCGCCGTTAAAAGTGGATGCGCCCGTAAAGGTACTAGTGCCAGCTGTACTGAGGCTGCCGCCAAGCGTCGTGGCGCCGGTACCAACGGTAAAGCTGTTAGCGCCGTTTACGGTAGTAGCGCCGTTAAGCGTGACGTTACCGCTGCCGGTGCTAAAGGTACCGCCGCCGGTTTGGCTAAAGTTGCCGGTATCAAGAATGCCGCCGTTAGCAGTTAGCAGACCAGTTAAGGTCGTGGCGCCACTAACACTTAAGCTACTGCTCAGGGCAGTTACGCCGGTAACACTCAGGCTGCCGCCCAAGGTGGTAGCGCCATTGGCAACACTCAGTGTGCCGCTGCCGGTAACACTGACGTTGTTATTGAAAGTGCTGGCGCCGGTAACCGTTAAGGTACTGCCAAGTGAGGTCGCGCCGCCGGCGCTTAAAGTGCCGCCCAACGTAGTGGCGCCGCTGCCAACGGTAAAGGCGTTGCTACCGGTAACTGAAGTCGGACCATTTAAGCTAACGGCGCCGCTGCCGGTACTGAAGGTACCGGTACCAGTTTGAGCAATGTTACCGCTAAACAAACCGCCCACGGCCGTTAAGTTACCACTGGCATCAATCTTGGCAACAGTCGTATTGCTGCTGTTCTGCAGCTGCAAAAGATCAGCGCCAGCACCAGGCGTAGCACCAGAGCGGATAATCGCCACGGGCGCTAGAGCGCTGCTGGCCCCTTGGGCAAAGAAGGTACTTTGGGAGGAGCCGGTACCAATTAAGCTTAATAGTCCGTTATTGGTGGTGGTGTTAATACCCACAAAGCTGCCGTCATCGAAGATGTTGGCGTTGGCGATGTCGCGGGTGTTTACGAATTTAGCGATGTAGTTCGGTGTGCCACCGGCGTTAGACGTAACACTGTTACCGGCGCCAGCACAGTTACCGGTGCTCACACAAATGGCAGCACTGGTGCCGCCCGGCAAAGTTGGCAAGCTAAAGTTGGCATTGCCGGTACCAGTTGGAGCGGTGGCGGTAATGACCGATAAGTTGGCGTTGGTACCGTTAGCAAAGTTAAGTACGCCGGCAGTGGTACCAGCAACCCCAAGCGTTAAGCCGTTGACACCCTGCACCGCCAAGGTGCCCGTGGCAGTGGTGGCGCCGTTAAGCGTGACAGCGCCAGTGCCGGTACTAAAGGTGCCAGGACCGCTGATAGTGAAGTTGCCGCCCGATTGGGTGTAACCAGTTACGCCGCTTAAGGCGCCGGTAGCGGCTACGTTTAAGCCCGATGAGGTCAGCGTAAAGGTACCACTGGCGTTACCAATGGCGGTCGCTGCGGTGCCGGTGGTGTTGATAAGGGTGCTACCAACTGAGGTTAGCCCACCAGTGAAGCTGGCGGGACCAGCTACATCAAGCGTGCCGCCCAAGGTGGTGGCGGCGCTGCCGACAGTTAGTGTGCCGCCGACTAAAGTGTTGCCATTTAAGCTAACGGCGCCAGTGCCGGTACTAAACGTACCGGTGCCGGTTTGGGTAATATTACCGCTAAACAGTCCGCTGACGGCTGATAAGTTACCGTTATTGTCGATCTTGGCCAACGTTACGCCGCTGGAATTTTGGAGGACCAGTAGGTCGGCGCTGGCGTTAGGTGTGGCGCCAGATCGAATCACTGCTACTGGCGAAGTGGCGCTACCGGCGCCTTGAGCAAAGATTGTACTCTGGCCAGCAGATGCACCCACTAGGCTTAGCAGACCATTATTGGTAATTGTGTTCACACCCACAAAGCTGCCGTCATCGTACAGACTAGAGTTTGCAATGTCTCGCGCGGCATCAAACTTGGCGATGTAGTTGACGGTGCCACCTAAGCTCGTAACGCCACTACCGGCGCCGGCACAGTTACCAGTGCTAAGACAGATGTCGACTGTGGCTTGGGCAGGATCAGTCAAGCGATAGGTCGTGTTTTGGGCCAGACTCTGCTGCGTGACCGTTCCCTTGAAGCCGCCGTTGTTGAAGAACAAGTTACCGCTGGCATCGAAACCGCTCAGGATAGCGCCCGATACGTCCTTGAGGTTTATCAAGTCACCACCAGCAGCTGGTGTAGCACCACCCTGGACCACGAAAGCGGCGGTAGTAGCACTGGTGGCTCCCTTGACGTAGATACCGCTCTGGCTGGCATTAGTGCTAACAACACTGAGCTGACCGGCGTTGGTGATGGTGTTAATACCGACAAAGCTGCCATTGTCGTACAGGCTAGAAGCAACAATGTCGCGGATGCTATCAAACTTAGCCAGATAGTTGGCACTACCGCCGGCCGCAGAGGTGACACCGCTACCGGCGCCGGCACAGTTACCGGTGCTGAGACAGATATCAACGCTGGCTACCCCTGGATCAAGCAGGTTGTAGATAGTGCTCTGAGCCAATGGACTCTGTACCAAGGTACCGGTGAAGCTACCGCTTTGGTAGTACAGCTGGCCACTAGCGTTAAAGCCGCTGAGAGCAGTTCCAGATGAATCACTGAGCCGTAACAGATCAGCCGTCTGCCCGGTTAAAGCCCGGATGGCACCGCTAATGGCCGTGGTAGCCGTGCTCTGGAAGTTAAAGTTAGCGTTAGTTTGCAAGGTCGTGTTGTTCTGGATGTAATTATTACTACCGCTGGCACTAGCAAAGCCACAAGAAGTGCTGAGCTGGATACAAACGGTACCGTTCTCATCTGGCAAGGCAATCGTTCGCGTGGCGGTTAAGGTACCGAACGCCAAGGTACCGACGTTGGCGCCGGATACTACCTGCAACTGCTCGGCACTCTTAGCCTGGAAAGCATACGGCACGGCGGTGAGCTTCAACCGTGGGTTCATTTCGCCGTCGTAGGTTGGCGCTCCGGTAGAAGTACCGCCGATGTTCATGGTGACGTAGAGCGATTGATCCCAGGCAATCGTTGACGGGAAAGCGGTGACGGATCCCAGGTTAACAGTCACGTAACCGTTAACGACTCGGACACCCTGGCCAACGCTGTTCAAGTAACTCTCGGTCCAGAGAGCGCTACCACCGCTGGCGACGTTGTAGAGCTTGAACTGGATGTTGTAGTTACCGTCAGGGGCAATGGCGCCATCGGCCTGCTCTAGTCGAGCTTGAAAGTTCAGGTTGTCGGAGGTAGCAGCGGTAGCGGTAACTGGCTTGACCGCACCGGCTAGGAGGCTGGCCAAAACCAGGAGGCTAAGGCCCAGTACGACAACCCGGCGACCAGTGGTAGCCAGCCCCGCGCTTAGGCGCGTATACACGCGCGTATTAAAAATAACAGGGGTCAGAAGTACATAGCCCATAACAGCAAAGAACACCCTGCTGGTTTTAGACCATAGGGTGTTCATGAATAGCGGTAGTTTTAATCTGTTTTGGGGCATTTGTTTCTTGTGAGGGTGTTTGTATTGGTTTTACCTGTTCGGAGCTTTGTGCACCTTAGCAATTTTTGTTTTGGACCTCTCTCTTTACCGAGGTTTTTTCTCTGTTACGGAGAAAGGTCCATTTTTGCTTTTTAGGTTTTTAACCAATTTTTGTTGGCAAGGGTTAGTTTTTTTTCGCTCCAACCCCATGTGACTAGTATCTACCCTGCTCTAAGGGTTAACAAGAGGTTTATGAGCACATTTTGGGTGCAGTTTTGTTGTTGTTTCTAATTACTTTTTTAACCTAATTAGTAATAAAATTAACAACATGCTGTCCAAAGACCCTGTTTTACCCTGTTTCATGCGTATTTAGCCACAGCATAAAGATATAAAGTTTGTAGTAAATCTTACGTCTGTTTCAAAATACTGTGATATTTATCCACAAGCACTATGAAATTTCTTACATTAAACGCCGATTTCTTGGCGAAATAAAAAAGCCCCCTTGTTGGGGGCTTAGTTATAGACCAGTTACCTAGACGATTTTGGTAATCTTCAGTACGGTCTGGTGCTGACGGTGACCGCGAACGGTGTGCACGCGCTTCTTGGCTTTGTAGCGGATGCTCGTAACCTTGTCAGCTTGCTGATCGGCGTTAACGACATCAGCCGTAACACTCATTTTAGCGACGGTAGGAGTACCAACTTTAACGGTATCACCGTCGATTACTAATAGTGGCTCAAAGCTAACGCTTGTGCCTTCGGCTTTGACGAGCTCAACCTTGATGGTTTCGCCTTCAGCGACTAAGTATTGCTTGCCGCCGGTTAGG
The DNA here is from genome assembly GCA_030271625.1 of Patescibacteria group bacterium. GTDB lineage: Bacteria > Patescibacteriota > Saccharimonadia > Saccharimonadales > UBA4665 > UBA4729. Next base: position 12,835 of record JARXKN010000010.1, on the reverse strand, counting down.
ATAACTGCTTTTTTCATATGGACTCTATCGTACCAGATACACCCTTCCCTGTAAACCCTCTCAACTAGTTTCGGCTGCCAGCTTAGGCTTTAGTGAAGCTGATAGCTAGTTCGGCGCCTTCGACCGTCACGCTAACAGCGTGGCCGTCCTCGACCGCTAACGGCGCTGTGCTGGTTGCCAAGGTCTCCTGAGCAATTACCAGCATCAGGTCAGTATTAGCTAGAACAGTGGCGATATCGGCGTCTTCGCTAACAAGCCCCAGGTTAATGCGGTCGTCGACTTCTAGACCAGCTGCTTTGCGGGCTTGCTGGACGTTACGGACAATTTCGCGCATTAGGCCTTCCTGCTTTAGTTCTGGCGTAATCGTGGTATCCAGGGTAATCTCTATGGTATCTGGCTGAATGTCTTGGTGCTGGCCGGCCTTATCGAGCAGGACGGTCTTAACATTAAGCTCTTCGGCAATTATTTCTAGGTACTCGGCGTACGTTGCCAGCGGTTGATTTAAGTCAAAGCTATTCCAGAGGGTCGCCGAAGCCAACGGTTGGCGAACTTTTATACCGGCTTTGGCTCGTTTGGCTAAACCATTAGTAATGGCGGTGCGCGTTGCTTCCATATCGCGGAGTGCTAACTCGTCAATATGGCCAGCTTTTGGCCAGTCCAGCAGGTGGACGCTCTCGCCGCCGGTCATCTTACGGTACAGCTCTTCGGCTAGGAACGGTGTAAACGGCGCCATAACCATGCTTAAGACGGTCAGGACGTAGTGCAGCGTGCGGTAGGCATCGGCCTTGTCGCCATCATCTTCGCTCTTCCAGAAGCGTTTTCGACTACGGCGGACGTACCAGTTACTAGCGTCATCTATAAATGGCAGGATGGGCTTAACGGCGGCTGCTAGGTCGTAGGCGTTCATGTGCCGTTCAACTTCCTGCGTTAGCTGGTGCAATCGGGCTACAATCCACTGATCGAGTGGGTTCGCTAGGCTTTCCGATGGATCGGTTAGGCCCTTGGTTTCGTCCCATTCCCAGTTATCAACATCGGCGTAGAGCGTAAAGAAGTCATACATGTTCCAGACCATGCTGAGTTTGCGAGCCACGTCGCCCAGTTCTTTTTCGCGGACAGCAAAGTCTTCACCGCTAAGGCTTGGCGAGCCGAGCAGTAGGAAACGCAGACTGTCGGCGCTAAACTTATCCATTAATTCGTTCGGGTCGGTGTAGTTACCGAGTGATTTACTGAGCTTGCGGCCGTCTTCGGCTAAGATTGTCCCGGTGACGATAACGTTTTTAAAGGCATTCTTACCAAACAGCCCCACGTTAACGGCGTGGACGTAGTAGAACCAGGCGCGGACCTGTCCAACGTACTCCACAATGAAATCACCGGGGTAATTGGCTTCAAATTTCTGAACGTTTTCGAACGGATAGTGGAACTGAGCGAACGGCATTGAGCCACTTTCGAACCAGCAGTCGAGGACTTTATCGATGCGCTTATATTCCACGCCATCTATTGTGAAGGTTACATCGTCTACCCAAGGTCGGTGATAATCTTCAAGGGTGACACCTGATAATTCTGCGAGTTCAGCGTAGCTGCCAATAACTTTAAGATGCTCGGTTCCGTTGTTGTCTTTACCTTTCCAGACCGGCATGGCCGTCGCCCAAAAGCGGTCACGACTCAAATTCCAGTCTGGAGCGCTGAGTACAGTTTTTTCGAAGCGGCCGTGTTTAATATGGTCTGGAAACCAGGTAACGTTAGCGTTCTGTTCTAGCATTTCGGTGCGCTGACCATCAACATCCATGAACCAACTGGGGTGCGCTCGGTACATCAGCTTCGTACCACAGCGGTAACAGTGCGGATAACTGTGGGTTACGTAATCAATCTTCCAGACTATGCCCCGTTCCAATAACTCCTTAGCAATTGGCTTATTAGCTTCCCAGACGTTTTGGCCCTGCCAGTCACCGTCTATAAAGAAGCCATTGTCATCAATGTTCAGGACAAATGGAAAACCGAGCTGACGCGATAGCGCGTAATCTTCCTCACCATAGGCCGGTGCCAGGTGCACAATGCCGGTACCGTCGTCTAAGGTAACATAATCGGCGTGCCAGATCTTGTGGGCCTGCTCACCACGGTTGGCAAATAATGGCTCATAGCTTTTCCCGACTAACTCACTGCCTTTCAGTTCGCGTATAACCGAGTATTCCAGAGCTTGGTGCTTGGCATCGGTTAACACCTTAGCTAGTAGTGCTTTAGCTAAGATTAGCCGTTCCCCAGCTAGTTCGACTTCGACGTAGGTTTCGGCCTGATTCAAGGCCACAGCGGTGTTAGCCGGTAAGGTCCACGGTGTTGTCGTCCAAGCCAAGACGTAGGTATCGCTGTCGGTCAGCTTAAACTTAACGTAGACACTGGGGTCGGTATCGTCTTGATACGAGTTATCCATGGCAATTTCGGCCTTAGATAGCGGCGTCGCGTCGCGGGTACAGTACAGCAGCACCTTTTCACCCTCGTAAATCTTGCCTTTCTCATACAGTTGCTTAAAGGCCCACCAGACACTTTCCATGTACTCTTTGTCCATGGTCTTGTAGGCGCCCTTAAAATCAACCCAGCGGCCAATCCGGTCAATCGTCCCTTCCCAGAGGTCACCGGTAGCGACCATGTTGTCGCGGCAGGTAGTGATGTAATCTTCGAGGCTAATTTTGGTGCCAATATCGCGCTTGTCTTTAATGCCTAACTTCTTCTCAGTGAAGACCTCGGCCGGCAGACCGTGACAGTCCCAACCCCAGACCCGCTCTACCCGGCGACCTTGCATGGTCCAGTAGCGTGGCACGGCATCTTTAACGATGCTCGAAAGCAGCGTGCCGTGGTGCGGCACACCGGTAATGAACGGTGGGCCATCATAAAATACGTAGCCGTTATCGGCCGGGCGTTGTGAAACTGACTTCTCAAAGGTCTTATTGGCTTTCCAATACTGCACCAGGTCCTTCTCGTACTCTAGAGCCCGGCGGCGGCTGTTCTTCTGGTATTTCATTATGGCTCCTCTGTTAGATCGTTAGTTGTAGTAAATAAAAAAAGCATCGCTCTTAGTAAGAAGTGCTGGAACCGTTATTTAAACAACAGCGGTGGTACCATCCAGCTTTCAAAAGCTATGCTTTGTGACGCTTTATTTCCTACGTAACGGGTAGTCGCCGTCAGAATCTACTAGGGCTTTTTGTGAACAAATTGCCGGTTCTGTCTGCTCCTTGCGGTTGATAGCCGCTTCCGAAGCCTTAGGTACGTTGTACTAAGGGCTTCGATGGATGTCCTAAATTGTAGCTTTAGTATACCACGAGATTTAGCCAACAGTCTTAGCTGTAGGCGTAGGCGGCAACTTCGTTCTGGAGCGGCAGGATACTGCCCTGCCAAGCTCGTAATATCGAACCATCGTCACGGGCCACAATTATACTCGGGTACTCCATGACATCATACAGACTAGCCGTGGCGCTGCCTTCACGAGTATCAATATTCAAGGCCTCTATGGTACCGTTGTGGCCGGCACGCTGATAATCACGAATAAACTCTTCGACAATGCGGCCGTGTTCGGAATTTGGTCGGTAAAGGACAAGCACTTTCATTACCCTAAGCGTACCCTGCTCTGGCAGTAAAGGTCAAGTCGTCGGCGCTTACTCGACAATGAAGTAGTTAAAGCTATAGGTGGTGGCACCGGCCGGCAAGTTGCTAAGCGCAAAGTTAAAGCTGGTGGCGCTCATCTGGGTTGGGTAGATCAACAGCGGCGCACTCTTACCATCATTAGGCGTAATGATGATGCGAGGTGTCTTACCGAAGGCCTTGTTAAAGGTTACGGTGGCCATGTCACCAACAGTTGGGGTAACACCGGTGGTGAGCGTAATGGTACCGCTAGTGTCGTTACCGTTGACGGTGGCAGTGGCGTTGGCGCCAGCGGCAGTTAAGGCCGTAAAGGTTGGTGTAGTGCCAGCAGTAATGACATGCCCATTAACCGTTATATCTTGAACGCTGGTTGGCCCGGCAACCGTTAGACCGCCATCGATCTGCACCGCGCCAGTAACGTGCAAGGTAGCAAATGTTGCCAGCTTGGTGACCGTTAGGTTCTGCGTGGTCAGGTTGGTTGCTAGCATGGTTTGAATGGCATTTATCTGCTGTTGTTGTTGCTGAATACCACCGATGACAAATGGTACAAATCCAAGGTAGTTTAGACCAATAATTGTACCACTGTCGTCGTGCTGAACTAGTTGAGGTAAGACGTTGTTTACTTCCTGAGCAATCAGGCCGTAGTCTCCCCTGCCGCGGTCTGCCGCGTAGTAGCCACTTGATGTCTTCCAGTCAAAGCTGACAGGTCGGAGTTGACCGAGGATACTTAGGGAGTCGCTCAGAGACACAACGTTTTCCTTGTAGGCGATTGATGATGGGTTAGCACAAACCGCGTTCGACTTAACCAATACGTTGCCAGCAGTAGCACAAACCACCGTACCGGTACCGGCTGTAATACCGGAGTTGGTAATGCTGCCATTCAAGGTAATGCCACCGGCATCGGTAATGGATAGCTTGACTGATCCATTGGCACCGGCACCGAACGCACTGTAGTCTTCACGGAAGAGGCGGAAGGTGCCACCAGCGTTATCCATGTTCCAAATGTTGTTGTTCGCAGAGCCTACGATGGCTATACGGTTTGTGCCACTACCTTCGATGCGAATAGCCTGTGCTGCGGTCGGGTTAATGTCCAAGTTTGCTACCGGCGAAACCGTTCCTAATCCCACAACTCCGTAACCACTCCCGGACTGCAACAATATATTTCCCTTGCCTCCGGTCCCGGTTCCAGTTCCACCATCTAGGATTATTCCACCACCGCCATTATTACCGGTTCCGGCGGCGGCACCACCATTAATCCCGACACCTCCACCATTATTCCCCGTCGTTGCCCCATTGGCGGCTCCCGCACTTATGGACAGCGCGTATCCTACTCCGTTTGCCGTTGCTGTGGTTAATGGCGTGATGATGTTCGCCTGACTGAAGTACAGATTACCATCAGAAAGGATATTATTGTGCAACACCGCTCCGTACCCACCAAACACATAAGGTCCTCCTACATCGAGCTGTCCACGGCCGTTTCCATTGATCAGAACTGAACCATCAAGGCCAGAAGTTCCCGCACCACTGCCGTTACTACCTGCCTGTATGAATATATTTCCACCCCAGCCATTATTTCCGCCGGCGGGAGCATTACCGCCGTTGCCGGCAGTGAGAGAAATACTTCCACCATTGCCAGCATTTTGCCCTGTTGTTCCCGTCGTATTGCCTCCGGTGGCGCCAGCTACGGTCAGTACAGTCCCGCCTTGCGTACCATTGCCGGCTGAGGTTGCCCCTTGCGTGCCACCAAGAAAGGTCTGTCCGCCTTCGGAATAGATAGCGTAGTTGCTCGAACTACCATAATTAACGTTCTTAATGTACAAACCGTAGGCATTCTGAATACCGGCTGATGTACCGACCTGTGGTCCCAGGGCGTAGAGGTTGATAGCATTGGTAACGGGTGTACTGTTGCCGAGCCCAAAGGCGCCAGCGACACCGATTGCATTGGATATTGTGCCCGTATTAACCGTTTGCTGGATCTTACCTAACAGCCCGTATGAGTAGGCGCTAAAGGTGGAGCTAGTAGTGCCATTGAGCATTAGTTGCCCAATGCCGCCAAACAAATCACCAGTAAAGGCAATGGTCTTGCTTACATCTGTTGTGGTGTTGAGAACGTTGCCAAATGTAGCTGCGTTATCTGCGGCGGTCGGTGAAGTAACGTTGGTCGTAAACAAGTTTCCTCCCTGCAGCACACCACCGGCATCGTCGCTCACGTTTGCCGTAATAATATTGGCACTGCCGCCAGTATTAAGTGGCATCGTTCCACTTGCTGTGATTCCCGTAACGGTTGAGCTCAATAGGTGGATTGTTCCTGTCGAATCTTGTACATCAAGCGCGTAGGTGCCGGCAGCTTGGCTCGCGACCGCTTTAACCAGCAATCCGGTCTGTGTATTGACGTTATTCAAGACGTATAGTTTTGCGGTTGGGCCGGTGAAACCAATGCCGACATTACCACCGTTTTGAACTGTCAGTTGCTGGCCGCCAAGATAGACCGTTCCGCTACTGTCATTTATCTGCAGTGGCCGCAAACCGTTCCAGCTTCCGTACTGGTCTGCTGCGGCGGTCAGTAAGAGGTAGGTGTCAGTACCATCATTGCGGAGAATGGAGCCGTAGCTTCCATAAACCATCCTTAGAGCATTACTAGATGTTGATTGCAGTTCCCCGCCGGCGCGGATGTAGCCGGCAGCAGTAATATTGCTAGAGAACGTACCGGCAGTGGCAGTTAAGCCACCTGCTATGGTTTCGTTGCCGCTCATATCAAGTTGCCATACATTTGCAGGGGCTGACCAACCACCAATACGTAAGATGTTATCAGGGTCAAGACCAAAGTTAACAGCATAGGCACCGCCGCGGTGGAATGACATAGCAGCGGCCCCACCGTCGTTAGAGAAGGCTTCGAGCGTATAGCCACTGTTAGCTCCTAGCGTAGATCCTGCCCCCTTATTAGACTGGAAGTACTTAACACCAGTAACAGTTTGGGTTGGGCTTAAGTACATACCGTCAGTAACTGTGGCTGAGTTACCGCCGTTGGCAGTACAGCCACTGGCAGTACAGATTGCTACGCCACCGACCGAAATGGAGGTTGCAACGTTAAGAGTACCGGTGAAGTTGGCAGCGCTAGTAATAGTCTGGGAGTTGTAGGTAGTGGCGCCGGTTATAGCACCACTGTATGCAACCTGTAGGCTAGAACCAATCTTTACGTCACCAACATCTGGTTGGAGCTTCAAGAGGTTACAACAACCACTGGCGTAGGTTGCCCGGTTAGTCCATTGGCCATCAATGTAGGCCTGAATCGTCTGGGAGTTATCGGTGTCCTGGCCAATGGACAAACCATCACCGTTGTTGGTAGGAGTGAAGACATCGAGTCTTCGGCCAGACAAACCGGCGCCAATACTAACATTACCATCAGCGCGGAAGGTACCAGGCGTGTAGACACCGGAACTAAAGTTAAAGCTTTGGTTTAGCCGTAAATAGGTGTCGCCGGTAGCAATTGCATCTTTACCATTTCCGTAGAGGTTAGAGACAAAGTTTGCATTGCCTTGAACGTCCAGTTTATAGCCAGGCGCAGCGGTACCGATGCCAACATTCCCAGTGGAACCTTGGACGTACAGTTGAGCCGCGCCAGCCCCTTGTTGCAGCATGATATTACCGCTGGCGTTGGTGTTACGGATGACTAAGTCGTTTGCCACCGCAGAAGTCGAGAAAGCGCCGCTAGATGAGGCTGAGGCAAAACTAATCGTGTTAGAATTTAGCGAAAATGTAGGGTTTGTACCGTTGGCAAAGATGCCGCCGTTTGTGGCGGTAAGGGTTTGGGTAGTGACGCTGGTATTGAACGTTGGGTTGTCAATTGTACCGGCAGTAGCAGTTTGTCCACTGCGAAGTGTTAATCCGGCTGCAGTTTTAAGGGTGGTATTATCACCATTTTCTATGGCAATTAAGACCCAGTTGGAAGGAACTGTCATGCCAGCCGTGTAAGCAGCCACGCGGAAGTTGGCATTCACGCTAGCATTACTGGAGCCATTTGGTAGGATGTAGTAAACGGCTTGCCAGGCAGTTAGTGGAATATAGCCGCCAGCAACGGTAGCATTCGCAGCCCCACCGACGCCAGTTATAACTGTGCCGTTTGCCGGCTCGGTAATGTCAAAATAGCCACTGGTACTAAAGTCAGAGCCATTACCATTCGATATAACTATGAAGCGGCTCGACCAGCTAACACCGGTCCCATTAAAGCTCACCGTGCCACCACCGCTAACATTAATGTTGGAGCGCAAGTTCTCGGCAATTTGTGCTTCGCTGAAGCCACCAAGGTAGGTAACGTTAAGGTTCGGAACTTGAGTAGTCGAAGACACCACTAACGGGGCGGTGCCGGTGCTGGCAGTTGAAATCAATTGGCTGCCTTGTATTGACGAGTTGAATATAAAGCCCGTGCCGCTAGTCTTTGTGACTGATCCGTCACCGATTTGAATTCCACCAGTGGTGCCATTGCCAAACACTGAGTTGGCGGTGGAGGTAGCTTGCAAAGTACCGGCGGTAGTAATATTTCCGCTGCCGTTGTAAGTGCCAATATTACTAAGATTTCCGCTAGCATCTAACCGAGTAGTGCCGGAAGTAAGGTAAGCCCCTGAAGTGTTGACATTACCGGTGACGTCAAGTGGGTATGTGCCGTTGGTATTTCCAATCGAAACCGTACCGCCTTCGGGCTGTAGAGCGAGTCGGTAGTTAGTGGCACCAATAGTGCTCGATGTGCCACCCGATTTAACTTGGATCTTACCGGCATTGGTAGAGGAATCTTCAGTTAGAATCAAGCTTACGTCCGAACTTTGTACAATAATACCTAGGTTATTAGCAGTACCTCCACCAACAGTCAATCGAGAAACAGGTGTTGCATTATTGATACCAACATTGCCATCAGCGCGGACATACAGCAGGCTGCTAGCGCCAGCGTTACCACTAACACTTAAGGCATATTGGCTAGCGCTGGCTGAAGCCACTTGTACTGATACGCCGTTGGCGGAAGCATTACTGGCTATTAAGGTTTCTAAGTTACCAGTGCCCGCACCCTGCAGGCTAAAGACAGCACCGCTCGCATTGGCATATTGCTGGTTCAGCTTCAAGATGTTGGCAGTATCGCTACAGGTACCAGCCGTCTGGGTACAGTTAGAAGCTAAGTTTGCTAAAGCACCAGAGACAGTAAAGGTGTTGCCAGCGCTGTTAACAGTGTTAGCTCGGGATAAGTTCAAGAAGCTACCGCTGTCGTTAATAGAAGCACCGGTGAGGGTTCGGGTTGGGTTAACAGACAAGTAGTTGCCGGTGAAGGCGGTAGCAGTGTTAATGCCGCCGCCAATTGCCAGGCCAGTACCGCTGGTGATGCCGGCAGCTTGGCTAATGTTTATCGCTGTGCCACCTTGAATGGCGCTACCGACGGCAATACCGGTACCGCTGGTAATGCCGGAGCCGCCAATTGCTAGCCCAGTACCGGCAGCGGCGGCGTTGTCTATCTGAATACCGGCGGCGTTGGAGCCGGTGTCACCGTTGTTGATGTATAGTAAGCGGCCCGTTGAGTCATTAGTGACGTTGTTAGCCTGAGAAATTACTGCTACGTCGGCACTGCGGGCACCGGTAGATAGATCTGAAGTCGCGCTGAAGGTGTTGCCATTGCTCTGAGTAAAGGTCTTCGAACCAGCAAAGGTTTGCGTACCGGTGCTGACCATGCCAGGGTTAGTAGTATCGGCTGGACCAAAAGTGATAGTAGAGCCAGTTATGTTGGCGCCATTAGTCTGGCTAGAAGCCGAGAAGGAGCCAACCGTAGTTACGGCAGTACCAGTGGTACAAGCCGCAAAGGTTGGGGCGGCGCCAGTGTTACCAACCAGACACTGACCGGTGGTACCGGCCGCAGTGACTTGTAGCGCACCAGCTGTGTTGCCATACACAACACCATTCTGGGTAAAGGTAGTGGCGCCGGTACCACCGTAAGGAACAGTGATAGTACTACCGTTCCAGGTACCAGCTGTGAGCGTGCCGACGCCGGTAATACCGGTGTAGGAACCACTAACAGCAGCCGTTTGCAATAGACCCGTACCGCTGATGAGTGGAGTGCCGTTGTAATTTAAGAGACTGTTGTAACCAGTGCCAAAGTAGAGGCCGTTAAAGGTGTTATTAGCCAGGGCGCTAACGTTGTTAAAGTTGAGTCCGTTTACCGTGTTAACGTTAGCCGTACCGTTAGCCGTACCAACTAGGGCGATAGACTGACCGTTAATAATCGTCGGGGTTGCGGAAGCGTTGCTGTTGGTTACGCTGAGGCTTTGAGCTGAACCAGCCGCACTATTCTGGAAGGTCTGGTTAATGGTGCCGTTACCACTACTGAGCGTTAGGTTCTTGTTAGCTGGGAGGGTTATGCCACCACTAGCAGTTAATAAGCCAGTTACGCCAACGGTGCCGCCGAGTGAGGTAGCGCCCGTGCCGACGGTTAGGCCCTTACCAGCTGCCACAGTTATATCTCCGTTAAGTGAGATTGCACCGGTACCGGTACTAAACGTCGTAGCACCGGTCTGGCTAAAGGCGCCAGTAGTGCTAATACCGCCGGCGCCGCCGGTAATGGTACCCACAATGCCGGTGCCAGTGATGTTCAAGTTACCTGTCTGAGCTGAACCAGGGGTAGTAGCCTGAAGCTGAATGTAGTTACCGCTACCAGAAGCTGGCGCGTAGTTGCTACAGACTGAGCCGTTAGTACAAATAGTATCGTTGCCAGTAATAGCTGGGAGGCTAAGGGTAAAGTTACCGGCGTTCGGTGTAGTTGGACCTTGCAGCGTTAGGGTGCCAGCACCACCGGAGCCACGGTAGACGATAGAACCAGTGTTAACGCTGCTGGTACCAACGGTGAGTGAAGCGGCAGCTGAAGCGCTGATGCTAGTAAAGCTTGGGTTAGCGCTGGTTGCGACCGTGATGCTACCAGCTGCGTTGGTGATGGCAATGTTAGAACCTTGCGTAAGCGTAGCCAGCGTATAACCGGTGCCGTTGCCAATAAGCAGGGCGCCGTTAGCAGCCGCACCACCATTGACACCGGTACCACCAACGCTGGCAGCTACCGTGCCTGAACTAATATTTGATCCGTTCAAACTGGTCAAGTTAGCGCCATTACCAGTGAACACATTTGAGGCGCTGTTTAGGGTCAAGGCGTTAGAGTAGGTACCGCTCAGGCCAGCACTCTGTAAAATACCGGTGCCGTTAATGATGCTGGTGCCGTTGTAGTTCAAGATGTTGTTGTAGCCGGTGCTCACGTTCAAAACGTTAAAGCTGTTGTTAGCTAGGGTGGTAACGGCTGGGAGGTTAATGGCATTGAGAGTGTTAACATTGGCATTGCCGTTAGCCGTACCGACCAGGGCAATACTTTCGCCGTTAACGGTAGTTGCGGTGGCACTAGCATTAGCGTTAGTAACCGTTAATGTCTGGGCGGTGCCGGCCGCGGTATTAGAGTACGTTTGTCCGAAGACTCCGGTACCGCTGGTCAGCGTCAGGTTTTGATTGGCAGCCACGGTTGTTGCACCGTTCAAAGATACCGCACCAGTACCGGTACTGAGGCTGGTAGCGCCAGTTTGGCTAATCGCACCAGTGGTTGAAATACCGCCTGCGCCAGCCGTTAGGGTGCCAGCAATAGCGGTACCGGTCAGGTTTAGGTTACCCGTCTGAGCACTACCTGGAGTAGTAGCTTGGAGCTGGACGTAGTTGCCACTGCCGGAGACTGGAGCATAGTTGCTACAGACTGAGCCGTTAGTACAGATAGTATCGTTAGCGGTGATGGTTGGAATCGTCAATGTAAAGTTACCGACGTTAGGGGTAGTTGGACCTTGCAAGGTTAACGTACCAGCGCCGCCAGCGCCCTTAAAGACAACCGCACCAGTGTTAGTGGCGCTCGTACCAAGCGTTAACGCGTTCGCACCAGTTGCCGTGACCGAAGTAAAGCTAGGGGTAGCACTGGTGGCAATGGTGATGCCGCCAGCGGCGTTAGAGATAGCAATGTTGGCGCCTTGGGTCAGGGTAGCTAGCGTGTAGCCAGTGCCGTTACCAATTAACAAGCTACCGTTGGCAGCGGCGGCGCCGTTAACACCGGTACCACCATAGGTTACACCAACGCTACCAGAGGTAATGTTGCTACCGTTTAGGCTAGTAATACCCGAGCCAGCACCCTGCAGGGTAGTGGCCGCAATAGTACCGGCAGCAGTAACAGTGGTACCAGATTGCGTTAAGATCGAGTTGCCAATGGCACCAGCAGCTGTAAACAGAGCAATCGTGTTGGTGGTACCGCTACCACTGATGCTACCAGCGGCAGCACAGCTGCCCCAGGTCGGAGCCACGCCGGCGCCGCCAGAGATAAGGCAGGAGCCAGTCGCGACATCTGATAATTTACCAAGGGTGGTGGCGCTGTTAGCGTATAGCAAATCACCAGTGGTGTAGCCAGTGAGGCCAGTACCACCGACGGTGGCCCCAACGCTACCAGAGGTAATGTTGCTGCCGTTTAAGCTAGTGAGGCCAGCACCACTACCAGTGAAGGCGTTGGAAGCGTTGTTGAAGGTCAGGGCGTTAGAGTAGGTGCCATTCAAGCCAGCTGACTGCAGCAAGCCAGTACCGCTAATGATGCTGGCGCCGTTGTAGTTGAGCAGGCTAGTGTAGCCGGTACCAAAGTACAGGCCGTTAAAGCTGTTATTAGCCAAGGCAGCAACGTTTGCGAAGTTGATACCGTTAACGGTGTTGGCATTAGCGTTGCCGTTAGCTGTACCAACTAAGGAGATATTTTCGCCGTTAACGGTGGTAGCGGTGGCGCCAGCGTTACCATTAGTGACCGTTAAGGACTGTGCCGTGCCTGCGGCAGTGTTAGAGTAGGTCTGACCAAAGCTACCCGTACCGCTAGCTAAGGTAAAGTTCTGGTTAGCGGCCACTGTGGTGGAGCCGTTCAGTGATACCGCACCAGTACCAGTGCTAAGTGTAGTTGCGCCAGTTTGGCTAATCGCACCAGTGGTTGAAATACCGCCTGCGCCAGCCGTAACCGTACCAATCACGCCAGTGCCAGTGATGTTAAGGTTGCCAGTCTGAGCTGCACCAGGGGTAGTAGCCTGGAGCTGAATGTAATTGCCGCTACCGGAGACTGGAGCGTAGTTACTACAGACTGAGCCGTTAGTACAGATAGTATCGTTAGCCGTAATTGCCGGGATGC
>JARXKN010000009.1 GCA_030271625.1 Patescibacteria group bacterium | reverse complement strand
CAGACCATCGACCGCGACACACCACTCATGGAAGCCTTCAAGGTGGCCGACGACGTCCTCCGCCAAGGTGTACAAGGTATTTCAGACTTGATTACCGTTCACGGCTTAATAAACCTCGACTTTGCCGACGTTAAAGCTGTTATGAGCAACGCTGGCTCAGCTCTCATGGGTATTGGTCGAGCTAACGGCGAAAACCGCGCTGTATTAGCTGCTCAACAGGCTATTGAATCGCCACTCCTCGAAGTTTCTATAGATGGCGCCCGCGGCATCTTGTTCAACGTCATTGGTGGCAACGACCTCTCAATGCACGAAATCAACGCTGCTGCAGAAGCTATCACGACTGCTGCAGACCCAGACGCTAACATCATCTTTGGTGCGACTATCAGTCCAGAGCTCGAAGGGGAAGTCATTATTACAGTCGTAGCAACCGGCTTTGACGCTTCATATTACGCCAAGCGCGGCGACGACGGAGTAAATGCTGCACCAGCTGCACCGACACTGAGCCCAATCGTTACTACCAATAAGCAGGACGAAAAAGCACTGTCCGAGATTGACATGAACCTTAGCGACGACAGCAACGGCGAAGATGACGCTCACGACTTCACGAAAGAAGCCAGCATGCCAAACATTTGGTCCATCGACGATAAGCACGATGACGATCCTATCACTACTACAACCGACAAACCACTTCCGAGCGCCTACAAGGTCGATGACGACGTCAAAGACCGCGTCATCAGCAGCACTCTCGAAGAAGACCTAGAGAAGCCATCTTTCCTTCGCCGCCTCCGCCGCAACAAAGACGACGACAAAGACAAATAACCACCTACTCGGTGGAAAAGCGTAGTAAATAATGATTGACGAAAATGCTTGCAAAACGCTATAGCTAGGGCTATATTAAGAACACACGACACTATATGTGGACAAACACTCAAAAGAGCGCGTGCGTACATTAAGCTAGATAACTAACAATAAACGCGTAAAACAGCAAAAACTAGCTACAAATTTTGCAGCAGGAGGACAACGTGAAGTGCAACCAATGCCAAAGCGATGACATCAAGGTCATCGAATCGCGAGACGTGGCAGAGGGTCAAGCAATTCGCCGACGCCGTATGTGTGTGCCTTGTGGCTATCGATTTACGACTTACGAACGGTTAGAGCGTCCGCAGCTTATCATTATAAAAAATGACGGCACGCGCCAACTCTTTAGCCGCACTAAACTTCTCGCCGGGCTGTATCGGGCTTGCGAAAAAACTCCAGTCACGACCATGCAATTAGAGAAGGTAGTCGACACGATAGAGCAAGAGCTGTACGCGTGCGGTGAGCAAGAGGTGCGATCAACGCGCATCGGCGAACTGGTCATGGACCAACTAGCGCGGCTCAACGAAGTTGCCTATGTGCGATTTGCCAGCGTCTACCGACGTTTTAAGGACATTGCCAGTTTCGAACACGAACTGTCACTTGTCAAAGAGGGCAGGCATAGAGCTGAAATGAAAGAGACGAAGTGAAAGAATAGTTTGTTTATGGGCTCTTTTGCTCTCCGCGGCATCGGGGAATAAAAGAGTCCAGAAGCCAGTCTGTTTTGAGAGCCAGACTGTCACGAACTCTAAATAAAAACTACAAAAACAACTAACAAACTATAAGTGAGGGGAAAATATTACCATGGCACAGACAACCAGCTTAGGGGTGGCGCGATTGTTTACCCCAAAAAACAGCAAGGCCTATGACCAATTAAAGTGGGTTAAGCGCGACTCTATTATTAAGAACCCAGCCAGCGACACTCCTGTGTTTGAGCAGAAAGGTGTCGACTTTCCCGAAGGTTGGTCGCTGAATGCCATTAACATTGTCGCTCAAAAATACTTCACCGGCACACCCGGCGATCCAGATCGCGAGTCCTCACTGCGCCATCTCATCGACCGCGTTGCCGATACAATAACTCGCCAAGGCGTCCAAGAAGGCTACTTCGAAGCATCTGAAGCTGAAGATTTCCGCGAAGAACTTAAGTATATTCTTGCAACCCAGCGCGCAGCTTTTAACAGCCCCGTTTGGTTCAACATTGGTGCACCAGATCGTGCACAGCAGGCAAGTGCTTGTTTCATCCTTGGCATCGAAGATACCATGCCCGCAATTTTGCAGTGGTTTGTCGATGAAGGCATGATCTTCAAGGGCGGTTCAGGTGCTGGTATCAACATCAGCCCCGTCCGCTCATCTGTTGAGCCTTTGGGTAAGTCAGCCGGAACCGCTAGCGGTCCCCTCAGCTTTATGCGCGGTGCTGACGCCAGTGCGGGTGCTATAAAGAGCGGCGGCAAAACTCGCCGTGCAGCCAAAATGGTCATCCTAAATGTTGACCACCCCGATGTTGAAGAGTTCATTTGGAGCAAAGCTCTCGAAGAACGCAAAGCCCGCGACCTCCAGAGTATGGGCTGGGACATGAGCCTCAACGGCAAAGACAGCTTTAGTGTGCAGTACCAGAACGCCAACATTTCAGTTCGCGTGACCGATGAATTTATGCAAGCCGTAGAGCGGGATGACGATTGGGATCTTAAATCTGTCAGTAAGGGCGCTTCGGTCAAAACACTGCGTGCTCGCGATATCTTGCGCCAGTTCTCTGAAGCTGCATGGGAATGCGCCGATCCTGGTATGCAGTTCGATACCGTCATCAATAAATGGCACACCACACCGAACGCCGGACGCATTAATGGTTCAAACCCTTGTTCCGAATACATGCACCTCGACAACTCGGCTTGTAACTTAGCTTCATTGAACTTATTGAAGTTCTTGAGAGAAGACAACACCTTCGATATTAAGGCCTTCATTCACACCACTGAAATCATGTTTACTGCTCAAGAAATTTTGGTCGGTTACAGTGAATACCCAACCGTCGGCATTACTAAGACAGCTAAGGCCTACCGTGAGCTTGGTATTGGCTACGCAAACTTGGGCGCGCTACTAATGGCGCTTGGCTTACCGTACGACAGCGACGAAGGCCGCGCTATTGCTGCAGCCATCACCGCGCTACTCACCGGTCAAGCCTATGCCACGAGCGCTAAGGTCGCACACCGCGTCGGACCATTCTCTGGTTTCGCCAAGGACCGCGACGGTATGCTCAAGGTGTTACGCATGCACCGCGCTGAAGTCTCAAAGATTGATGCTTCACTCGTTCCAGAAGAACTTCTGAGCGCAGCAGCCACTGCATGGGACGAAGCAGTCGAACTCGGTGAACGCCACGGTGTTCGCAACTCACAAGCATCAGTTTTGGCGCCGACCGGCACTATTGGCCTGATGATGGACTGCGATACCACTGGTATCGAACCAGACCTTGGCCTCGTGAAAGTTAAGAAGCTCGTTGGTGGTGGCACGATGGCTATCGTGAACCAGACCGTGCCACGCGCCCTGAAGATTCTTGGATACACCAAGGATGAAATTGAAGCTATTGTAGCTTATATCGATGAAGAAAAGACCATCATCGGTGCACCAGCCCTTAAGAAAGATCACGAAGCAGTCTTCGCATGCTCCATGGGCGACAACTTCATCCATTACACGGGCCACGTCCGCATGATGGCTGCTGTTCAGCCTTTCCTCTCTGGCGCGATTAGCAAGACCGTGAATATGCCTGAAGAAGCAACCGTCGAAGACATTGAGCAGATTCACATTGACGCCTGGAAAATGGGCCTTAAGGCAGTAGCTATTTACCGCGACAACTGTAAAATTGCGCAGCCACTGAGCATGGCTAAAAAAGCCGACCCAGCAGCGCACACTGCAATTGCGGCTGACGATCAGCTCGCCACTGCTGTGGCGAATGCCGCAACAGCCGTCGGTGCAGCTACTGTCGTCGATAACGCCGTTGTTATAAAGGGAGCGGTTCGCCGTAAGCTTCCACGTATCCGCAACAGTAAGACCTACAAGTTTCAGATTTCTGATCTTGAGGGCTACTTTACCGTCGGCGAATACGATGACGGCACACCAGGTGAACTATTCATCAGCGTCAGCAAACAAGGTTCAACTTTATCGGGCTTGATGGACTCCTTCGCTATTAGCGTCAGCCACGGCCTGCAATTCGGTGTTCCACTGAAGAGCTATGTCAAGACACTCCGTGGTACATCCTTCGCACCAAGCGGCATTACCGATGATCCAGATATTCGAACCGCCGGTTCTATCACGGATTACATCGTCCGCCGCTTAGCGCTCGATTACCTGAGCTTCGACGATCGCCTCGAACTCGGCCTGGCATCAATCGACGATATGCCTGACTTGCAGACGAGTCTGATTGAAACAGCACCCGAACTGGTTGCCAGTGAGCCAATTGCGCTAACGCCAACTGCAGTAACTGCACCCGCACCTCCTGTAGTGCCGGAAGTGACGGTAGCTGAAGCTCCCGCAGCCCCAACTGCGCGAGCCAAGGCAGCGGTTAACGACAGCACGGCGCCACTATGCTACAACTGTGGTAATCAAACCCAACGGGCTGGCAGCTGCTACGTCTGTACCAGCTGTGGCAGCACCACCGGCTGTAGCTAAGCCGCACCGCTGTAACTGATGTAACGCACTCGTAAAAGAGGGGCTTCGGCCCCTCTTTTTAGTTGAAGCTTTCTCTATGTTACTTTATGGGGTACATCAGAATTGATACATGCCGTGTGTGCACCTGAGACACATCATGTATCACTTTTAGAAACGCTACAAAAGAGATGACGATACCCTTGACTCAATCTGTTACATTACTGTAATGTCCTTAAAACAAACGATAAACGAACAGCTGTCGCAGAAAAATTCTTTGTACTGCGGAGGGTTACATAAAGGTGTTAAGGTAATAAGAACGGGTACCGAACAGAATTCGCAATATGTGCGTTGTGGTCACATTAATAAAGCGTATAAAACCTGAACAATAGTCGCAAAAGTCGGTGGGGGAAATAATAACTCTAATAACATATTACGTATAATAACGTCATACAAAGTATATCGAAACGACTAAAAGTGGGTAATTTTTGTAAAAATGTGTCATTCGTCACACGTTTACAGGGATGAAAAGCCGTAACCAGTGTGCTACACTTAAGCTATGAAAGTGCTTATACTCTATCGTCCTTATTCAGAGCACGGCCGACCTATGGAGCAGTTTGTAAGAGAATTCAAGTCGCGGAACAGTAATGAGCATGTCGAAATGCTCGATGTCGACAGTAGGGACGGCAGTGCAACCGCTAGTTTATATGACATTTTGCAGTACCCAGCGATAGTGGTAACGCAGCAAGATGGAGTTGTCCAAAAGATATGGACCGGCGACCAATTCCCACTTATCGACGAAGTCGCGTCCTACGCCCGCCAATAACAGTCGGCTTGCAACACTTTACTTATGGTCTAACAGGGGTTATACTAACTCTACAATTCAATACATCCATGTGCGCAGGCTTTTCGGAGTCAATACACTGAGCGGCTATCATCCGCGAAGGAGTGGGAAGAACTGTGGTATATGTACGAATGTTGCTGCATTCGAAAATGTATTACAAAATAGAACCCGACGGAGCAAGCCCGTTATCGCTGCAAACAAGAGCCGCTCGAGTAACACCTCGTTTGGAATCCGGATGGTACCTCCCGTTAACAGGGATCCGGAGCCAGACTCAAGAGGTGTTTTTTATTTTGCGACCAGTATAAAACGTAAACAGGAGCTAGCCAAGCATGAAGTACACTAAAGGTAATCGCCGCCGAGCACTCGAATATGAAAAAGACTTAGTTAACTATTGGCACGACCACAAAACCTTTGAAAAATCGGTAGAGCAACGCCCGGCAGATAACGGTTATGTCTTTTACGATGGCCCGCCTTTTATAACGGGTTCGCCGCACCACGGCACATTATTGAGCTCAATTGTTAAGGACGCAGTGCCACGCTACTGGACTATGAAAGGCAAGCGCGTCGAGCGAACCTGGGGCTGGGACTGCCACGGTTTACCTGCGGAAGTTTTTACGGAGAAAAAATTAGGCATTCACGATAAGCGCGATATAGGCACGAAGATCAGCCTCGAAGAGTACATCCAGACCTGTCGCAGCACCATGGTACAGACTGGTGACCTCTGGGAAAAAACCATCGACCGCATTGGCCGTTGGGTAGACTTCAAGGGCGCCTACAAGACCATGGACACAAATTATATGGAGTCTGTATGGTGGGCATTCAAAAAATTATACGATGACGGCAAAATTTATGAGGGCGAGAAAGTTTTGTTGTACTGTACCCGCGACGCCACGCCGATCAGCAAAGCCGAAGTCGCCATGGACAATTCTTACCAGGATGTGACTGATCCGTCGGTGTATGTGAAGCTCAAATTAGTTGGTGAAGATGCCTCGCTTTTGGCTTGGACAACGACACCGTGGACGCTACCAGCTAACACTGCATCTGCAGTTAATAGCGAAGCGGAATACTCAGAAGTGCAAGTTGGTGATGAACGTCTGATTATAGCGACTGACCTACTTGGCAAAGTGCTCGTCGACGAAAAACACCAGTCGCTGGAATACAGCGTGGTCAGAACTTACAGGGGTCAAGAGCTCGTTGGCAAGTCGTACGAGCCGCTATTTGCGGACCGCGGCGAGCAGGCGCACAAAGTGTGGGCGGCCGATTACGTAACGCTCGATGATGGCACAGGAATTGTACACTTGGCCCCGGCGTACGGCGAAGAGGATTATGAACTCGCGAAGTCTGAAGGTTTTCCGTTTGTTTCGGTCATTGATGATAACGGTTTTTACGATGAAGGCGACTGGCAAGGCCACTACGTATGGGATGCCAACAAGCCGATTGCGAAAGAGTTATATGAGCGTGGCGTGGTCTGGAAAATCGACTACATTCGCCATAGTTATCCGCATTGCCACCGCTGTGGCACCAAGCTCATGTACCGTGCTCACCCCAGTTGGTTTATGGACATAGAAGGTCAGCGCGCTAAAATGCTCGAGCAAAACGGCAACGTCACTTGGTTCCCAGAGCATATCAAAAACGGGCGCTTTACCAAGACAATTGAGTCAGCACCAGATTGGAATTTGAGCCGTGACCGATTTTGGGCGACGGCCATGCCGGTATGGAAGGGCACAGATGCACATGGTAATGAGAAGATCAAAGTCGTTGGCTCGTATGCCGAGCTCAAAGAATTGTCTGGCGTGGAGCTGGAAGACTACCACCGTCCATGGATCGACGAAGTAAAATTTACTATCGACGGAGTCGAATATACGCGCATCGATAAAGTTTTAGACTGCTGGTTCGAGAGTGGTTCAATGCCGTTTGCACAATTCCACTATCCATTTGAAAACGTCGAGAAGTTTGAACAAAATTTCCCCGGCGATTTCATTGTTGAATACGTGGGGCAGGTGCGTGCCTGGTTCTATTATATGCACTCAATTTCGATTGGTCTGTTTGGCAAGAACGCGTATAAAAATGTGATCGTGACTGGAACTTTAGCCGGCAACGACGGCCGTAAAATGAGTAAAAGCTTTGGTAATTATACTGACCCAAATGAATTAATGGATCAGTATAGTGCAGATTCATTACGACTGTTATTGATAGCGTCCCCGGTACTCAATGCAGAAGACTTTTCACTACAAGATAAAGATGTGAGTGACATTGCTCGCAAGTTAAGCATGGTTTGGAATATGTATGACTTCTTTACATTGTATGCAGATGTTGATAAATGGGAATCGCCAGAGCTTGTTAACGGTCTCCCTACCGATCCATCCAAAGACTTGCAAAACCCGCTGGACACCTGGATTGTGAGCAGGATACACGAAGTAACACAAGAAATTGATACAAACATGCAGGCCTATGATTTGCCGAATGCTGTAAAACCATTGCTGCCGCTGATTGATGATGCAAGTAATTGGTTTGTTCGTCGTAGCCGTAAACGATTTTGGAAAAGTGAAGACGACGGCGACAAACAGGCTGCTTACCGCACACTCCATTATGTGCTCGTTCAACTTAGCGTCATCATGGCGCCGTTCACGCCTTTCTTAGCTGAAGAGCTCTACCGCAAACTAACGAACGAAGAATCTGTTCATTTGCTCGACTGGCCAGAACCAGGCCAAATAGACGCACAAGTATTGAAAGCAATGGCCGAAACGCGTCAGGCTATTACGACCGGACTCGCCGAGCGTGCAACCGCAGGGATAAAAGTTCGCCAGCCCCTAGCAGCCGTTACGGTCGCCAATGCGTATGGTGATGGAATGTCAGACAATTCAGTACGCAGCTACATGGATATAATTGCGGAAGAACTGAACGTGAAGCAGGTTCATATAGAACGACATACTACCGGCAGTGATGCCCATATGCATACCGTTTCGGTAGCACTCGATTTGGAGCTTACGCCCGCTTTAAAGCAAGAAGGCTTGATGCGTGAAGTGATACGAAATATACAACAAGCACGTAAACAAGCTGGTCTTGAAGTCGACGATCGAATTGACATTTCATTGCAAAGTGATGGTGAAGAACTTACATCGTTGTTAAAAAATAGCGACCTAACAGATGTAATTAAACAAGAAACGCTTACTGAGACAATAAATAAAGCTCAGCAATTTGATTATGAAACAACTACAAAAGTTGAAGGACAGCAACTTTCGATTGGTGTTAATAAACATAAGTAAGCTGTAGCTAAAACAACCACAAGCGATTTAGAATAGTGCCTGGATTCATGCCGAAAGTTCGTGATCCATGGCTGCAGGTATAAGTTTTGAACGTACTGCATGGAGTGGGATTTAATTGTGTCTGCTTTGCTAAGGGCGACAGACTTTACAGGGAAGGCGTTTTTTGGTACAATTTGATGGTATCAATATTTCTATAATAGTTCGGATAAGAAGTTAATCAATGAAAAAAGCAGTAATCCAAACCGGTGGCAAACAGTACGTTGTTACTGAAGGCGAAACCCTTAACATTGAGCTCCTCAATCAAGAAGGCAATACCGTCAGCTTCGAGCCACTGCTCGTCCTCGACGGTGATAATGTTCAAGTCGGCGCACCGTTTGTTCCAAAGATAACAGTGACAGCTGAAGTAGTTACTGCTGACAAGCAGGCAGACAAAGTTACGTCTATTCGCTACAAAGCGAAGAAGCGTGTACACACTGTACGCGGCCACCGTCAACATCAGACAGTGCTCAAGATAACTAAAATAGCCTAGTCAGTCCAACTGCGCTTACTGAATACCGCCCTCGCAGGCGGTATTTTTTTATACAGTTTTCAGCGTTAAAAGGCTTTTTTGTAGGGTATTCGCTTGACGATGACTGATATGTTTGATCCAAAACTGCACTATTGAGTATGCTATCTGTGGATAAGTTTCTACTGATTTTTAGCCAATATATTTAAATACAACACTTAGCGTAAGCGGTATTATATATAGAAGATATAATTAACAGATGGGTGAAGGGTTATAAAGCAAGCCGTTATATTTACGACAACAAGTATGTACCCAAAAAGTGCTGTAAACATCAAAGCGTTTTGTATATAAAAGTTATTCAAAAACCCCTTGAACGGGCTTCTCACAAGATAGATACTACATGCATGGGTTAGCGCAGATCATTGCACTGATCCACAACCAACAAACATTGGTAAAATCAAACAAAAAATCAAAGGGTGATACTTCTAAAAATAACAGAGGTATCACCCACCAAAAATTTCATCGTTTGATCCTCACCAATACAAAAACATCTATACAAAAAAATGCACAACTTATCTTCGCTATTGCGAGTACTGTTCGGTTGCACCCACCAGAGCGTTCTTGGAAGGGTGTTTTTTACTGTCGGACGTTGTGTAGTTCTGACCCCTGTTATTTTTTATACGCGCGTACGCACATGCCTACGCGTGATCACCCACGCTACGCGTAACACGCACGCAGGACCTAAGCTGGCTACTTTTTTTACCGTTGCTATACTCCTGGTCACGATGTTCGCTGCAGTTGGTAGGGGTGGTGTAGCAGAAGCTGTTGCTGCCAGCACGGTTAACTTCCAAGCTCGACTTGAAACTGCTGATGGCGCTATCGCCAACGATGGTAACTACAACGTCCAGTTCAAGATTTACGATGCATCGAGTGCTGGCAATCTACTCTGGACCGAAACGTATTTGAACAGTAACACTCAGGGCGTCCGCGTTGTGAATGGTTACCTCAATGCTTACCTCGGTTCGATTACCAGTTTCCCAGCAAATATGCCGTGGGACCAAAGCCTATACATCACCATGAACATTGGTGGCACTTCGAATGGGGCACCGAGCTACGACGGTGAAATGTCGCCACGCTTGAAACTTACTGCCGTGCCGTATGCCTTCCAGGCTAAGAGCGCTTCGCAGTTGCAAGTGACGAGTGGCGCTGCTATCTCGACGCTAGGCTTTACCAACGCCGCTGTCTCGAGTGCAATCTTGCTCCCGGTTGAGAATGGAACTGTGTGTTTACAGTTCAGCACATTCTGTGGATTTGCGAGTTCAAGCGGAAGTAGCAACTACATCCAGAACGGCACGACCCTGCAGACAGGAGCTAACTTCAACATCCAAACGTCGGCGATCGGTTCGGCGACAGCTGTTATCAAGGCACTGACGGGACAGACGGCGGACTTGCTCAGCTTCACGGATGCTTCAGGTACCACAAAGAGCGGCTTCAATTCGAGCGGGCAATTGTACTACCAAAGCGGTTCCTTTACCGGAACATTAATTCAAAACAGCTTGGCTGCTACCACGGCCTATCACCTGACAGATCCGGGCACGGCGTCGGTGGATATTTGTCTGAGCACGGGTAACTGCGCTGGCGCCGGTAATAGCGTTACTTCAGCATCGGGCGGTACGCCGAATTACTTGGCGAAATTTACTGGTGTGCGCGACATTACCAATTCGCTCCTGTTCGATAACGGTTCGCTCGTCGGACTCAATGCGACCAGTGGAAATGGATTGTTAAACGTTACGAGTGCGAATGCCTCCCAGAATGGCGTTCTGGTACAATCTGCTGCGAGTTCAACTGCAGCTGCATTAGTTACCAAGGGTGGGGCGACGCCTGGTGCCGGAGGCGACTTGCAGCAATTCCAAAACAGCAGTGGAACAGTGCTTGGTGGTATCAATGCATCCGGACAATTGTATCTGAAAAATAGCTTTACTGGTACGCTCTCGCAGCAGCCGCTCGCGCAAAACACCACCTATCGCTTAACCGACCCAAGTAGCGCGACAGTTGATATTTGTTTAAGCAACGGTAACTGTTCCGGTGCAGGTACCAGCGTTACTTCACTTGGCGGTACCGTTAACCGACTTGCTAAGTTCGATGCTATACGTAACATCACTGACTCGCTGTTGTACGACAACGGCAGCTTCATTGGAGTGAACACAACGACGAACTCCGGATTGTTGACCCTTGTTGGGACCGGTGCAGGGCAGAGTAGTTTATTTGTTCAGAACGCCGCATCGTCGACAGTGCCTGTTTCAATATTCAGGTCTGGCGCAACGCCGACTGCATCCGCAGACTTGCTCCAGCTCCAAAATGCTGCTGGTACGGTCCTGGCAAAATTTGATTCGAGCGGAGTACTAACTGCCAGCGGGGCAGTCATAAACGGTGATATTTCACAAACCGGTTCAGGCACCTTTAGCACCGGTTCTGGGGTGGTTAACCTAAACGGCGCGACGAGCGTTACCGGCAGCAACGCCTTTACAGTCGGCACCGGTGCTGCCTCATTCGGTGGAACGCTGAGCGTAACTGGAGCAGTGAGTTTAACGAGTACCTTGGCCGTAAACGGGGCATCAACCTTCAACAATAACGTGACGTTGAGCGGCACGAGTTCCCTCACTGTTGGCACCGGTCCAACTGCCCTCGGCGGAACACTCTCAGTGACTGGCACGACTGCTTTAACCGGACAGCTATCAGCTGCTGGCGGCATTACCACTGCTGGTAACTTCTCTCAAACTGGTGTAACGAGCTTCAGCACAGGCACGGGCGCAGTAAGCTTGAACGGCGCTACAACTGCCGCAACTACCCTGGCGGTGCAGGGGACTGGCGGTCTGACGCTTGGTGTTTCGAACACCACTGCTGGTAAACTGACTTTCGAGAGTGCAACAACTACTCGGAAAACAATCGTCCAAACGTTGGCTCCAACCGGTACGGGCGATGTCACGCTCAATTTGCCAGGCCTGCCCGGTGGGACTGTCGCGCAAATTTGTGTCGACACCGGTAACTGTGCGGGCGCCGGTAATAGCGTGACGTCGAATAGCGGCGGTACACCAAACTATATTCCTAAGTTCAACACTATACGCGACATCGTAAACTCCAGTCTCTTCGACAACGGCTCATTTGTTGGTCTGAACACTACTACCAACAGCGGTCTACTTTCGATTCAAGGCGCGAGCGCGACGCAGTCAAGTTTGTTTGTCCAAGGCGCAGCCAGTGCTACAACGCCAACTGCAATTATTCGCGGCGGCGCGACTCCAGGTGCTGGCGGCGATTTACTACAGCTGCAGGATAACAGCGGCGTTGTTCAGGCCAAGATTGACGCGACTGGAAACCTGACGGTTATTGGCGGCAACTTCAATGGCAACATTATTCAAAATGGTGCGGGCACCTTTGCAACTGGCACCGGCGCAGTTTCATTGCGCGGTGCAACTTCGGTAACCGGTGCAAATACCTTTACGGTTGGCACTGGCGCCTCTTCATTAGGTGGCACACTAACCGTAACAGGAAATGGCTTATTCAACAGCAATCTGACGGTTGCGAATAATGGCAATTTAGCGCAAACCGGCAGCGGTACATTCAGTACGGGTACCGGCGCTGTCAGCCTCAACGGCAACACAAGCGTTAGTGGCAGCTTGAGCGTATCGGCTGCAAATACCTTTACGGTTGGCACTGGTGCTTCAACATTAGGCGGAACTTTGAGCGTCGCTGGCGTAACAACAATCGGCGGCAACACTAGTATCACTGGCGCCAGCACACTAACGGTCGGCACCGGCGCTACCACGCTTGGCGGCACGCTTGGCGTTGGTGGCGCTGCGAGTATTAGTGGCGGATTATCGGTAACAAATGGTGCTGCAATAACCGGCGGTTTGACGGCTACTGGAGTGACGGCAATTAATACAACTGGTACTGCCAATACGACTATTGGAAATAGCACCGGCAGCTTCGCATTGGCTTCAAATGGTTTGAACGTGACGACGGCTGGCGCACTGAGCGGCATATCGACAATTAACATGAGCGGCGCAATAACGGCTGCTACAACTGGAAATACCATTAATGGCCTTATTGTAAATGGCGGCGCACTGAGCGGCATAACTGGTTATAGCCAAACCAGCGGCAACTTTAGCCAAAGTGGCACCGGAACGTTTACCACCGGCACCGGCGCAATTTCACTGAATGGTAACACCGCCGTTTCCGGCAGCAACACCTTGACGGTTGGTAGCGGCGCAACCACGCTCGGTGGCACACTCGGCGTTTCTGGCCTAACTACGCTGAGCAGCGGGCTGAACGTTTTAGGAACAACCGCTATCAATACTAGCGGTACCAGCTCGACCACAATTGGCAATACGGGTGCAAGTTTCAGCTTAGCTTCAACTGGCCTGAATGTTACATCGGCGGGCATTGTCAGCGGCGTTACCGGGTACACGCAAACCAGCGGTAGCTTTGCGCAGTCTGGCAGCGGTTCGTTTGGTACCGGTACGGGCGCAATTTCACTGAACGGTAACACTTCGGTTACTGGGTCGGGCACCTTAACCGTTGGCGGTGCTACGTCTATAGGTGGGACTTTGAACGTCTCCGGCGCGGCTTCATTTAGTAACGGTATTAGTATGACTGGCAATTTTGGCCAAACCGGCGCTGGCACCTTTAGCACCGGAACCGGCGCAGTTTCGTTGAATGGTGCTACCACAATCGCATCTACGTTAGCTGTGCTTGGCGGACAAGTTACGCTCGGCAACGCAACAAATGCCGGCGTCATTAGCTTCACGAATACCACCAATAGCAACCTCAGTATCTTGCAAGTTGCGGCCCCTACTGGCACCGGTGACGCCACCTTTACCCTGCCGAGCATTGCTGGCGGCACGAGCGATACTATCTGTGTATCAGCTAATAACAACTGTAATTTCGAGCGTACTAATGGTACGGATTTTGTTCGTAACCAAACCTCCCAGCAAACCAGCGGTAACTTTAATATCCAAGCACGGGCTGCGACTGTGGCCGCTGTTATTCAAGGAGCCAGCGGCCAAGACATCGTCGACTTTGTCGGCAATGCCGGCGGGATCGTTGCTAAGATTGACTCCAGCGGAAACTTGACAGCAGTCAGTGCTAACTTGAGTGGTAACTTTACGCAAACGGGTTCAGGCACATTCAGTACCGGAACTGGCACTGTGAGCATTAACGGCAACACCAGCGTTACGGGCGCTAATACCTTAACCGTTGGCACTGGTGCTACCACTTTGGGCGGCAACTTGAGTGTGGCTGGCACATTGGCTGTGACTAGTGCGAGCACTTTCAGCGGTAACCTAACAATCGGTAATAACAGCAGCATCACCCAGAACGGCTCTGGCACATTTGCTACTGGAACCGGTGCCGTATCATTGCGCGGCGCTACATCGGTTACTGGAACGAATACCTTCACCGTCGGCAGCGGCGCGTCCACACTCGGCGGTAGCTTAAACGTCGGCGGCGCCGCTACCTTTGATGGCAACACAAGTATCTCCGGCACCAACACATTGACGGTTGGCACTGGCGCAACAACGCTTGGCGGCACATTGACCGTTGCTGGCTTAGCAACCTTAAATAATGGCCTTGCGGTTGTGAACGGCGCAACAATCGACGGCGGCTTGACGGTAACTGGCGCAACTTCCATCAACGCCACGGGCACTTCAAATACTTCGATTGGCAATGGCACCGGCACCTTTACGTTGGCTTCCAGCGGTTTGAATGTAACAACGGCAGGCGCCCTCAGCGGCATCACTACTATAAGTATGAGTGGCGCGATAAGCGCGGCAACAACCGTGAATACTATAAACGGTCTTATTATTAATAGCGGCGCCCTCAGCGGCATCACTGGCTATGCCCAAGCTAGTGGTAACTTTGCGCAATCCGGCACCGGAACCTTTGCGACTGGCACCGGAGCAGTTTCGCTGCGCGGCAATACCACGGTTACCGGCACGAATACCTTTAACGTCGGTACCGGCGCCACTTCCCTGGGCGGGACACTCGCAGTCACGGGCACGTCATCATTTAATAACAATGTGAGTATAAACGGCGCCAGCACCTTCACCGTTGGTACCGGCGCGGTTGCACTCGGCGGAACGCTCGCAGTCACCGGTGGTACTACCCTGACGGGCGCCCTCACCGCTAACGGCGGTATAACAGATACAGGCAGCTTTGCTCAAACAGGAACCGGCACGTTCAGCACTGGTACCGGCGCAATTTCACTCAATGGTAGTACCAGTATCACCGGTGTTAATACGCTGTCTGTTGGTACCGGCGCGACGACTTTGGGAGGGACTCTCAACGTTGCCGGACTTAGCACGCTGACCGGTGGTCTTACTGTAACCGGCGCGACAAATATCAACACAACTGGATCGGCAAACACGGCAATTGGTAACAGCAGCGGTAACTTTAGTGTCACTTCAAACGCACTCAATATATCAACGGCTGGAGCACTGTCTGGCGTCGGTGGCTACGCTCAAACCAGCGGCAACTTTAGTCAAACCGGCGGCGGCACGTTCAGCACCAGCACGGGCAATGTTTCATTGAACGGTGCAACAACTGTTGCAAGTACACTCGCAGTTCAGGGCGGCGCGCTGACACTTGGAACAACTGGTAGCGGTGGCAACCCTGGCTCAATTAGTTTCGCAAATGGCACTAATACTAATGTGAGTATCCTGCAAGTTGCGGCACCGACTGGCACCGGCAACGCTACCTTCTCCCTGCCGAGCATAGCCGGTGGCACCAGCGATGCTATTTGTGTATCAGCAAACAACAACTGTAATTTCGAACGTGCTACCGGTACAGATTTTATTCGTAACCAAACCGCTCAGCAAACGAGTGGTAACTTTAATATTCAGGCGCGCACCGGCACGGTGGCTGGCGTAATCCAAGGCGCAACAGGCCAAGATATTATCGACTTTGTGGGTAGCGGCGGCACAATTTTGGCCAAAATCGACACTAACGGAAATCTGACTGCAGTCGACGCAAATTTGAGCGGTAACTTTACACAAACCGGCACCGGCACCTTCAGCACCGGCACCGGCGCTGTCTCGGTTAACGGCGCAACCTCTGTGAATAATAGTTTGGCGGTAACCGGTGCTAGCACCTTTACCGTCGGCACCGGCGCCACTTCCCTGGGTGGTACATTGGCGGTAACCGGCGCAACGACGATCAGCGGCAACACGAGCATCACGGGAGCTAGCACCTTGACCGTCGGCTCTGGTGCCACTACTCTCGGCGGTACGTTAGCAGTTACCGGTGCCACTACCCTGACGGGGCTTCTAACCGCAAATGGCGGCATTGTTGACACTGGTAACTTCTCTCAAACAGGGGCGGGCTCGTTCAGCACAGGTGCTGGAGCGGTTTCACTGAACGGCGCGACGAGTGTGACTGGTAGTAGCACCTTTACCGTCGGCACCGGTGCCGCTAGTTTTGGTGGCAGCGCTACAGTGAGCGGTCTCACCACCTTAAATAATGGTGCTAACATTTCTGGGGCAACCAATATTAACACTACCGGCACTGCCAACACTAGCATTGGTAACGCTACTGGCACCTTCAGCTTGCAGTCTGCTGCCCTCAATATTTCTGCGGGGGGCGCATTGAGCGGCATCACGACTATCGGGCTAAGCGGTGCAATTTCTGGCGCACTCAGCGGCAATACTATCAATGGTCTTATTATTAATGGTGGCGCACTCAGCGGCATAACCGGCTACAACCAAGCGAGCGGTAATTTTACTCAAAGTGGCACGGGCACCTTTAACACTGGCACCGGCTCTGTTGCACTGAACGGCGCAACCACGGTCAACAGTAGCTTGAGCGTCAGCGGTGCTAACACCTTTACGGTTGGTACGGGTGCAACAACGCTCGGTGGCACCTTGGCCGTAACCGGCACGAGCACCTTCACTGGTTTGCTAACTGCCAACGGCGGCATCACGAATACAGGTGCATATACTCAAACTGGCGGTGGCACCTTTAGCACCGGCACCGGCTCTGTTGCACTGAACGGCGCTACTTCAATTACCGGTACCAACACTCTAACGGTCGGCACGGGTGCCACCACACTTGGCGGCACATTAGCAGTCACGGGCGCAACTACACTGAACGGAAATGCGTCAATCACTGGCACAAATACTTTAACCGTCGGCACTGGTGCCACCACACTTGGCGGCACGCTGGTGGTGACAGGCGCGAGCACCTTCACTGGTGCAAGTACTTTTAACGGCGGAATAACCGATACTGGAAACTTTGCGCAAACTGGCACTGGGACGTTCTCAACTGGCACCGGCAACGTATCACTCAATGGTGCAACGAGCGTAACCGGCACAAATAACTTCAACGTCGGCACTGGTGCCACCACACTTGGCGGCACGCTGGCAGTGACAGGCGCAACGACGCTTAGCGGCACGCTTAGCGTAACGGGCATTAGCTCATTCAATGGCAATGTCGGCATCAATGGAACAAGCACACTTAACGTCGGCACTGGTGCCACCACACTTGGCGGCACGCTGGCAGTGACAGGCGCTGCAACATTGAGCGGTAGCTTAGCCGTGACCGGCGCCACTTCCCTGGGTGGCAACGTCAATATTACTGGAAATAGCAGTCTGACGGTTGGCACTGGAACCGTTAAGTTCGGTAGCCTTGGTGCTGGATTTGTGTTGAGCGACAACACCGGTACCCTGAGCAGCGGTACGGTTGACCGCAACAGCGCAACGTACTTCACTGGCACGCTGAGCACTGATCAAGGTGGTACTGGCGCTGCGTCGTTCACTTCTAACGGCATATTATTTGGCGCTGGAACGGGTGCAATTCAAGCTACAAACTCCCAAGCTAATAGTGTGTTAGTGACCAACGGCACGGGCATTCCGAGCCTCGCTCAGACTTTGCCGAACGCTGTACAAGGTAATATCACGAGTACGGGTGCCTTGTCTGCTGGCAGTATCGCCTCTGGATTTGGCACTATTAGTACGGGTAATAACATCACGACCACAACAACCATTCAGGGTGCGACTGTTATTGCTACGGGCAGCTTGCAAGGTAATAGTTTAAGCATCAATGCCGGAGCCTTCGCCGTTTCAAGCGCTGGTGCAATCACGGCGGCGACTGGCATAACTACTACTGGAAATGTATCGCAAACAGGCACAGGCACCTTTAGCACTGGCACAGGTGCTGTGGCGTTAAACGGCGGCACGACGGTTAACGGCGCACTGAGCGTGAGTGGTGCAAACAACTTCACGGTTGGTACCGGCGCCACTTCCCTGGGCGGGACACTGGCCGTGACCGGTTCAAGCACACTCAGTGGTAACACCTCTATTACTGGCAGCAGCACCTTTACGGTCGGAACCGGCGCAACGACGCTTGGCGGCACTCTGACAGTGGCTGGCTTGAGCACGCTTAACGGTGGCCTGACTGCAACCGGAACGACTGCAATAAATACAACTGGCACAGCTAACACTTCAGTCGGTAACAGTACAGGCACCTTCAGCTTGCAGTCGGCTGCTCTGAACGTGACCGCCGCTGGCGCTTTGAGCGGTATCACCACCATAAATATGAGCGGCGCAATAAGCGCGGCAACGAGCGGTAACACCATCAACGGACTCATTATTAACGGTGGCGCATTGAGCGGCATAACTGGCTACAACCAAACCAGCGGTAACTTTGCGCAAACCGGCACTGGTACGTTTAGCACCGGTACCGGCGCTGTTTCGCTGAATGGCAGCACTGCTGTCACAGGCGCCAGTACCTTCTCAGTTGGCACCGGCGCGACTACTCTCGGAGGCACATTAGCGGTAACTGGCACCACTACTTTGACCGGTTCTTTGACTGCCAACGGCGGCATTGTCGACACGGGTAACTTCAGCCAAACCGGCACTGGTACGTTTAGCACCGGTACCGGAAATGTTACGCTCAATGGTAATACTGCTATAAGTGGCACGAGCACCTTTAGCACCGGCACCGGCGCGGTTTCGTTAAACGGCGCAACCAGCGTGAGCGGCGCGAATAACTTCACGGTTGGTACCGGCGCCACTTCCCTGGGCGGGACACTGAACGTCACAAATTCGACGACTCTCGGAGGTACCCTAGCAGTAACCGGCACTTCAACCCTTAATGGTAATACCTCTGTTACCGGCACGAGCACCTTCACGGTCGGCACCGGTGCCACCGTTTTGGGCGGTACCTTGAGTGTCGCCAGCACCAGTACGCTAACCGGATTACTAACCGCAAATGGCGGCATAACAGACACTGGTAACTTCTCTCAAACAGGGGCCGGAACCTTCTCAACAGGCACGGGCGCAGTGTCACTGAACGGTAATACGGCTATCTCAGGAGTGAACACATTTACGGTTGGCACCGGCGTCACCTCCTTAGGCGGTACTCTCAACGTTGCAGGTTTAAGTACCCTCAGCGGCGGCGCGAGCATCGCCAATGGTGCAACCATAACCGGTGGGCTAACCGCAACCGGTGCAACTGTTATCAACACGACGGGCACTGCAAACACCTCAATCGGCAATAGCACTGGTACCTTCACTGTGCAATCTTCAGCCCTTAATGTTACTGCAGCCGGTGCGCTCAGTGGTATTACTGGATATGCCCAAGCCAGCGGCAACTTTGCACAAGCTGGTACCGGCACCTTCAGCACCGGCACCGGCGCCGTTTCATTAAATGGGAACACAGCGATCACTGGCGTGAATACCTTAACCGTCGGCACCGGTACCACCACATTGGGCGGTGCGCTGACAGTTGCTGGTTTGACCACCTTGAATGGTGGCGCAACGATTGCCGGCGGATTAACCGCAACCGGAGCAATCGCCCTCAACACTACTGGTACCGCCAACACAAGCATTGGTAATGCCACCGGCACCTTCAGCTTGCAGTCGTCTGCGCTCAATATTACTGCCGCTGGTGCGATTAGCGGCGTGACCGGTTATTCCCAAAACAGTGGCAATTTTGCCCAAGCTGGTGCGGGCACGTTTAGCACCGGAACCGGCGCAGTGTCGCTGAATGGCAACACCGCGGTTACAGGGACTAATACCTTCACCGTCGGCACCGGAGCCACCACATTGGGCGGCGCGCTCGCAGTTACGGGCGCAACCAACCTGACTGGTGCACTGACTGCCAACGGCGGCATAACTGACACCGGCAACTTTGCGCAAACCGGCACTGGTACGTTCAGTACTGGCACTGGTGCGGTCTCATTAAATGGCAACTCAGCAATCACCGGTACCAACACTCTTACCGTCGGCACCGGAGCAACCACGCTTGGTGGCACGCTCGCAGTAACTGGTGGAACCACCTTGACTGGTGCACTGACTGCCAACGGCGGCGCAACAATATCCGCCGGCCTAACCGTAACCGGCGCCACTGCTATCAACACCACGGGCACTGCCAACACCTCAATCGGTAATGCCACTGGCACCTTCAGCCTGCAATCATCAGTACTCAATATTACTGCAGCTGGTGCGATTAGCGGCGTGACCGGCTACAGCCAATCAAGCGGCAACTTTGCACAATCAGGTGCGGGCACCTTCTCGACCGGCACCGGCACCGTTTCTCTCAATGGAAACACCAGCATTAGCGGCACAAACACACTTACTGTCGGAACGGGCGCAACCACGCTTGGTGGCACGCTCGCAGTAACTGGTGGAACCACCTTGACTGGTGCACTGACTGCAAATGGCGGCATTGTCGACACGGGTAACTTCAGCCAAACTGGCGCTGGCACCCTCAGCACTGGCACCGGAGCAGTTTCGTTAAACGGCAACACTGCAATCACCGGTGCGAACACCTTAACCGTCGGTACTGGCGCAACTTCTCTCGGAGGCAGCTTAACCGTTACCGGCGCAAGTATACTCAATGGCGGCGCAACGATTGCCGCCGGCTTAACCGCAACAGGCGCAACTACCATCAACACCACCGGCACTGCCAACACGAGCATTGGTAACGCCACCGGCACGTTTAGTCTGCAGTCTGCAGGATTCAACGTGTCTGCCGCTGGTGCGCTCAGTGGCATCACTACCATAAATATGAGCGGCGCAATTTCTGCAGCGACAAGTAGTAACACTATCAATGGGTTAATCATAAATGGCGGCGCGCTCAGCGGCATTACCGGCTACGCCCAAGCCAGCGGCAACTTCCTACAGAGTGGTACCGGCACCTTCAGCACGGGCACAGGCGCGGTCAGTTTGAATGGCAATACTTCTGTTACTGGAAACAGCACCTTCTCAGTTGGTACCGGAGCGACGACATTAGGCGGTACACTCGGTGTATCTGGTGCAACCACATTGACCGGCGCTCTCACTGCTAACGGTGGCATCACCGACACGGGCAATTTCGCACAAACCGGAACTGGCACCTTCAGCACCGGCACCGGTGCGGTTAGTCTTAACGGTAACACCACCGTTACGGGCACAACCACGCTCAACGGCGCGACGAGCATTAGCGGCACCAACACGCTGACCGTCGGTACCGGCGCTACTTCTCTAGGCGGTACACTCGGTGTATCTGGTGCAACCACATTGAGCGGCACTTTAGCAGTCACCGGTTCGAGCGCTTTCACTGGTCTCGCAACGTTTAACGGCGGCATTACTAACACCGCATCATATAGCCAAACTGGCACCGGCACCTTCAGTACCGGCACCGGCGCAGTGAGCTTGAATGGCAACACAACGGTAACTGGTACGACGACGCTTAGCGGCAACACGGCTGTTACGGGCGGCAGCACGTTTACCGTCGGCACCGGCGCCACTTCCCTGGGCGGGACACTGGGGGTTACCGGCACGAGCACACTCAATGGAAACACCAGTATTACTGGCGGCAGCACAC
>JARXKN010000003.1 GCA_030271625.1 Patescibacteria group bacterium | reverse complement strand
TTTGAGAGACTTATGTGTGAGGTGGAGTTTTGGGAGGTGTTTTAAAAGGTGCAAGGGTTTTTATGGTGGTTGGCCCCAAGGTGCCACTGTTGACTGCCGAATAGCTAAACTCGAACGAGTTCGATATTCGGTTAGGTTGCAAATTGTTAAAGAGCGCTAACGTCAGGGGTTATTTTTTGGCGACTTCTGGGCTAATTAAGCGCCAGTATTGGCCGACACCGATGGCGACAATATCCCGGTCGAGTCCCGCATAGTCCAGCAAATGCTGTTCTAAGGTGATTCGTCCCTGTTTACCATCGGGCTGCATCTCTATTTTGCCCATTCGGAACTGCACGTTTAAATCGGCAATTCGCTCGTCTAAAATGTCACCGGCTAGCCGAGGCTCGACCAGGTTGTTCCAGACGTCTAATGGGTAGAGGTGCAAATACTTTCCGAAGCCTCTGGTGACAACTGCTCCACTGGCAAAGCGATCACGAAGTTCCGGCGGTATGGTTAACCGACGCTTATCGTCAAGCTTGCGTTCGAAGTAGTCTACCGTGGCCATTGGATTGTCCTTGCGGTGTTCCCTTTAAGTTACTAGTGGTTTTTTGTTTTATATTTCGGTGGCTGTTTGTGCTACCTAATGTTACCCACTGACAATACAATACTACCCACGTTCACCCCCCGCAATACACAATATAGATAAAAGGTGGTGTTTTTGACACCACCTTACTGCTTATGGTTAGTTATAAGCTACTTTTGGGCTAACTCGGCGGGTTGATTAAGCTGGTCAAGCGGCACTACTACGGCGTCACCTACCTCCATAGAGTGTGAGCCACCTACTTGGTTAGCTATCTCATAGGCAACGGTGGTAGTGTCCTTGGCGCCAAGGTTATGAGCGACTGCAATTGGTGTTGACTCACCTGGTTGCACATAATGAACGACAATCTGCGTTGGAGATATATGATTTTCAACTAAATGTTTGGCTAAATTAGGTTTACTAAATTGTTTATATTCTTGATTATGATGCTGTACTGAGTTTTTGTAATCTACCACTGCGTCGACGGCTTTAATGCCCCCGAACACTGTGGCACCTAGGGCGATAACTGCTCCGGCTCGACGCGCTGGGTAATTAGGTTTTGATTTTTCTGCCATATGATTAATACCTTCCGGTGCGACCTGGGGTTCGTTGGGTCGCGCTATAACTAATATAATGAGGTCCGGCCTCTTCCCGTTCGCGGCGGACCGGGT
Organism: Patescibacteria group bacterium; assembly: GCA_030271625.1. GTDB lineage: Bacteria > Patescibacteriota > Saccharimonadia > Saccharimonadales > UBA4665 > UBA4729. Next base: position 81,380 of record JARXKN010000003.1, on the reverse strand, counting down.
TAGCATCTTTAGTATCGCCAGCCAAGACATAGGCTGGCGTTAATAAAGCGGCTTTCTGTGGCCGTTCTGGCATTTCTACCAAACCGGCCACGGTAGCAACGGTCATTAGGATCATACCTAACTGACGAGCCGCGCTCGTAATGTTTTTATTGTTAATTTTTATTTTTTGTGACATTACAATATTACAGTAACAAATACTTCGTGTTCTGTCAAGCTTATGCTTATTGTAATAATGTTTTAGCTAAAGCGTCAACCACTGCCCTGGCATCATGACGGATGAGCGATCGTTCGATGAAATGGTCGTTGGGATTACGGCTAATAGCGGCGTGTGACAGGAAGTTACCACCAATCGCTTCATAGTTACGTTCTTGAAGCTGCGGACGGTTGACGATGACTGGGTACTCATGTTCTAACGCATACCGCTCAAGCAGTTCGTCGGTCGGCGTGTCTTGATTGTAAAAGACGTAATCTAGGCCAGCCGGTGCAATCAAGCGTTCGATTTCACTAGCATACTCCGATACATCGTAGTCGACAGTGTGATTCGGCTTGTTGACGAGGTTACACACAAAGGCAACTTTTGCTGGTGTTGCCGCTAAGGCTTCAGCGACCCCTGAAACAATCAGGGCTGGAGCCAGCGAGGCATACAGATTCCCCGGCGCAATAATAACTAGATCGGCTTCCATAATCGCTGTTTCGGCTGGTTTACTGAGTGCAGCTTTGGTTTTAAACCACAATTTTGGGCGACAGTGCAGCGGTAACGTTGTCAGCTCAACGGCGCGCTGCCCTGACACCGTCTGCCCGTCAAACGTCATCTGCAACTGACATTCATCAAGCGTAATCGGTAGTACAGTGCCGGTTATACGCAAGATATCGCTAGCCATTCGAACGCCATCTTCAAAGTTTTTGGTCATCATCTCGACTGCACTTAAAAAAATGTTGCCGAACGAGTGGCCTTCTAGCGTGCCGTTTGGAAATCGAAAGGTAAATAAATCCCGCAATTCCTGCGAAGACTCACTTAAAGCTACCAGGCACTGGCGGACATCGCCAGGGGGCAAGACCCCCAACTCATCTCGCAGCACGCCAGTAGAGCCACCGTCATCGGCCATATTCACTAAAGCGGTAATGTTGGGCGTTACCCTTTTTAAGGCCTGCAGCAGTGTGTAACTACCGGTACCCCCACCAATCAAGGTAATCTTAGGATGTATCATGCTACCCACAATGGTAGCAGATTTGTTTTTTAAAAATCGATAACGACCGGACTACCGGTTGTAAGCGGTAAAAAGACGATATCATGTTGGGCGAACAAAGGCTCCAAGCTGCTATACATTTGCTGGCGGGCTTCATCACGCCAGTGCCAGTCGTGAATTGGTAAGATGTATTTTGGTTTTAAGGCGAGCGCAAGGTTGACTGCCTTGACGGTGCTTCCCCAGGGCGCTGTTATCGGTAACGCCAGCACGGCTTTCGTTTCGGTGAACGAATGACTATCGCCGGGGTGACTAAGCAAATCTAAAAAGTGAACCCCGATAGATTCCGGCTGCGGGAACAACGGCGCAACTGATTCGTGGGGAGCGTCAAAGAAGCTAATGCCGTCACTTGGATCGCTGTAGGCAGTAATATCCTCTTTTTCTAGTTGGTCGACAACTTCGGCCGGAGCCGTTATCCGCACGGTAGGAAATTTAGCCACTAACTGTTGAATAACAGGAATACTGAGATGGTCACCATGACCATGAGTGATAACAATATCTTCTAGAAATTCTAAGGCATCGATATCAAGTGCGGCTTGGCTCATCACTCCTGGGTCGAAGAGTATGGTTCGATTCTCGGGAGCTGGCATTTCCACCAACAAGCAGGAATGTTCAAATTTCGTCACTTTCATGTTTGTACTCCTAGATGGTTGTCAACAAATTTTACCAGTTAAGGCGGCCTTTCACTGTAATATAACCGACTGACTACTTCTTTTTGTGATCGCGGTACGCTAATAGCCGCCGCTTTTGATCAAGTCGAACAATTTTATCTTCGAAGGGTTTCAATAAGCTGGAATACTGCCAGTTAGGAGTTAAGATATGAGCCAATTTATTTTGGGCTAATAAATACTCCGCCAAGCTAAAGAAGTCGCCATCGCCTGAAACTATGATGGCTTGATCATAGTTAGGCATTTCCTTCATGGCGTACAGTACCAATTCGGCATCAACATTGCCTTTAATCGTCGGCTTCTCTTTGCCGTCTTTATCGGTCTCTTTTTTAGGCGCTTCCCCGTCCACCGGATCGTGGTGCATAGCCGATACATCAACAGTTGGCTTAAGTACGATCAAGTATCCCAGTTCATGCATGTGTTCATACAGCGATTCGTTCTCACTCATGTAACCAATAAACAGGTAGGCTTGGGTGACATTGTAGGTGTCGCGGAGATACTCCCGGAATTTACGCCAGTCCAGTTTCCAGCCCATACGCTGGGTACCTAAATTTAGATTTTGGCTATCAACAAAGGCAAAGGTGGTCGGTTTAGTCGCTTTCCGTCTCATTTAACTAAAGTGTAGCAAGAAGTAATACCGTTACGCCATAGTTAGTAAATAATAGCCTTCACGATTGTAGCCCAGCTACCCGATACGGCCGTCGGTAGTAGCTTTTCATAGTTTCAATTTGGCAGACAATTACTACGGTGACTGGTAGATACACTAAACCTACCAGTCCAAGCGGTGACCGAACTAGTCGCGTCGTTGAACCAAAGCCTGGCAGCACCAGGCTTACCCGGCCGATAACTTGGCTGGCTTGGACCGGTACATCAGGCGCTTGGTTACTATCACCCTGGACTAGCAGCTGCCTGGTTGCTGAGTTTAGGCTGACAATCCGATGACTGACAATCATCTGGCTGCTGGCACGATAACCGACAATATCACCAACGGCTAAGCTGGCAAAGGTCGATGGTCGAATTACCAACCCATCGCCGACAGCTAACGCTGGCCGCATACTGCCGGTTTGGACCCCCAGGATTTGAATATGCTGATGATGAATCGTCCAGACAATTGCGACCATCACAACGCTGAGCCCTAGCAGCGTGAGAGCGGCTAGGGCTTGCAGCAGCCAGACGGCTGATTCCCGGACGGACATTAGTTAACCGCAACACCAGTCAGACTGAAGTCAATGGCGCCAATTGAAGCACTCGTGCCACTAAAAGCGTCCTTGGCCATCGAGACTTGCAAAATGAAGGGATGGGTTTGTTCTGGAAATAGGACCGGTAGGATGGTGATAGCCGATCCGCCGGTCGTATGGCTATCAATTAATGATTGCAAACTAAAGGTTTGCGACTGACCGGAGGCAGTTGATGTTAACACCACGTTTACTTTGGTTAAATCGACCGTATCGGGATTGGTAGGCGTGCTACTAACGGCGAGCTTCAACGACAACGGAGTGCCGCCGGCATTTTTCATATAAACTGGATAGCCAGCGCTCGGCGACAGCGACCCACCCGGAATAACATTGTTAAAGGTCATACCGGACTGACTGTTGGAAAAGGTCGTGCCATCACGACTAACTACCAAATTGGCGGTAGCAGTTTGAATCGTACTGCCGGTAAATTTAGATTGGCCCTGTAGTGCGGCATAGGTAACACCACTTAACAGCCCGAGTAGTGCCGCTATAACGACGGTGCCCTTGGCGATTGGATTGATACTGACTCGACGTTGCATACTGACTCCTTAAGTTATGTGTGGTCAGCATGGCAGCGCCACGGTAAAGGGTCAATAGTTTAGGTCAATAGTTAAGGCTAACTTAATATTAGGCAGCAAATTCAGCTGTAATAGCCAAGATATCAGCGCCATAAATTTCAGCTTTTTTGGGGCCAAAGCCGGGAGTGCCGAGCAGCTGGCCGGGAGTTTGGGGCGGCGTGGCCGCTAACGCAATTAAGGTCGTATTGTGAGCAATCATGAATGGTGCGACGCCATCCTTTTTAGCCCGCTCCAGGCGCCAGGTCTTTAACTTTTCAAATAATTCTTCATTGATCTCGATAATTACTTCCCCGCTAGCGGTTAGTTGCTCATCTTCAATATCGGCCACTGTTTGGGCTAGCTCATTGGAAGCGCGGCGCAGCGCCACATCGAAATCAAAAATTTCGGGGTGCATAGTAAACGCCACCCGGTTAACACCCTGCAGATACAGGCCATCGAGTGAGCGCACCCGTGACAGCGCGACGTAGCCCATGCCAGGGGTAAAAGCCTTACTTAAATCTACTTCGGCGGCATCCAGGCTCATACCCTGACTCTTGTGGATAGTAATCGCCCAGGCTAGGCGGAGCGGTAACTGCGAGACTTCGGCTTTAATCTTTCCGTCTTCGTTAATACTCCAACTGTGCGGTTCAACATAAATTGTGCGGCCGGTCAGCAACTCCACAATTGGCTTTTCGCCACTAAAGCCAACCACCGTGCCTCGACTGCCGTTCACAAACCCCTCGGCAAAGTTATTAGCCACAAACATCACTGCCGCGCCAACTTTGAGTTCCAGTTTTTCGGGCGCCAAGACGCTCTTTGTCAAAGCTTCCAGCCGGGCTTTGCTGCCCTTGGTTTCCATCTTAAAGGTTTTACCCTTAGTGGTCAGGGCGTGTAAATGCTGCAAATTAATGCCCTCCACGTCAATGTTATGGGCATAGAGCCGGGTAATCACCATATCGGCTGGTGGCTTTTTGCCCATCCGTTCGCCAACAATCATCCGGTGTTCATCTTCCAGTTCATTGGCGCGCATGGCTTCTAATAAGTTCAGTAGGCCGTCGTGCCCTTCCTGGCGGTGCTGCTCGGTGATATAGCAAATCCGTGGATCGAGTTCGGCCCACGCCTCAGAGGCATAAACAAAATCAATCACGCCGCGGCCGCGGGTGACGGGCGGTAATTGAAACAAATCACCGACCAAAATAACTTGTAAGCCACCAAAAGCCGCTTCGCTCTTGCGAAGGATTTTAGCGGTCTGATTCAGCATATCTAGCCGCGTACCATGCAGCATCGAGACTTCATCGATAACCAAAACATCGGTCGCATTGTAGCGCTTGATAAGCTTGTCATTACCTTCCAGCCATTTTTTGTCATCGGCTGACAAAAAGTCCCGGATACCTAACCCGGACCAAGCGTGGATAGTGGTGCCGCCCAGGTGAGTAGCAGCAATGCCGGTGCTGGCGGTAACAGCCACTTTCTTGCCGGCCCGCATCGCCCGGCCGACAAATTCATTCAGGACAAAGGTCTTCCCCGCCCCCGGTGCACCCGTTAGGAAGACATTACTGCCCCCCATCATGACTGCTAACGCCTGCTTCTGCCTCATAGAGTTCCGATTATAGCACTTCTTTGAGGAGCTTTGTCTCTTCGTCGTCTTCTGGTTTCAGTAATTTCTTTTTGAGAATCTCGTAGCGCTGTCCGGTTAAGGCTGATTCTACGTAATCGTCGTTCATTAAGTTAATGAACTTGGCCAGGTCTTTGTCGTCCATAATAATAATGGCCCCGGCATCATCCTGCATCAAATCAATTTCTAGATCTTCAGCGTGCTGTAACAGCTCCTCTTGGCGTACTGCCCCGGGCACAATCTTTTGTAATTTTTTAATTAAGCTTTTCTTGTCTTTAATTAGCGTTTGCAGGGTGTTATCGCCGTCAAAACTGAGCTTAAAGTTAGCTTCAATTTCGGCAATTTTAGACCGGGCGATACTGGCCTCTTTAGCGTCATAGCCAAACAGTTGTTTTAACTTTGTCTGGTTAAAGACATACAGGTCTTGATCGAGCAGCAACAGCTGGGGATCGGTGGGGATGCGGACGGCGGCGTCAGCATCAAAGCCCATAAACTTTCCGCCGCGCAGCATCCAGCCAGTTTTACCGCGCATAATGCTACTCTGCGGCAAGACCTTGAAGATATAAAATGACTGCTTCATCTGCGGATGGCTAACCCGAGCCAGAATTCCCTTGATACGTTTAAAGTCGTGCTCTTCTTCCACAAACAGCTCAATTTCGTGCGATTGGTGCTTAATCCAGTTGAGCGTTTCTTTCAGTTTCTCAACATTATCGAGCAAGGTGCGTTGCAACACCTTGGATTCGGCCTCAGCTTCTTCGAAGCCGCGGACAATTAGACCTTCAGCGGCGCCATTAAGGACATACTCCAGCATCTCGTCAATAAAAATTGGCTCTAACTGCTTACCAAGTTCGGCGGCTAGATTAGTCTTGTAGACAACATAGTTTTTATTGATTAAAAACAGCTCGATTTTTAATTCGTCTTTAAACTGCACCAGGTTATTGGCCCATGCAAAAACGTCGCTTTCTTGATACTTCTTGGCGGCTGGGCTGGGCGCCAAAATGTCTTGCGGTAATTCATTTGAGGCGGTTATTTCGGTTTCGGGCACGTCTAAAACTGCGCTGTTGGTATCCATTGTTTCTCCATTAGATTAGCTATTTGTGTTTGTTTAGTACTGTCTATTGTACTCGAGCTTTCGTCAAAAATCTGCTGTAAAATCTGCTTGGCTGATTAGCTGCGGCCTTAGCCAAAACGTAAGGGCACCATTTTGGGCCGACGAAAGGCCGGAAAGCCAGGCTTAGACCGGACTGGGTCGTAGCTATAGCCGTGGGCGGTAAAAGCCATCAGCTGGTCTGGCTCAGTTACTTGATGGTCAATTAGCCAGCGGGCCATCACTCCCCGCATCATTTTGCTATAGATTGGTACCGTACCCACCACACCACTCGGCTTGGTGTCAAAAAATACTGGTGTCACAATCGGCAGCTTGAGGTGCTTGAGGGTGGCCCGGGCATACTCATCCGAGCTGCAATTACACAGCCAGTCAGCGCCTTGCTGATTAACATAGTCGCCGAGCGTCCGGCTCCAGAATTCGACTAAATTTTTGCGTCGGCCGACTGCTAGCGCCGCTTTCATCTCCAGCCGGTACGGTTGGATGCCGTCGTACGGACGAACTAGGCCGTACAGTCCACTGGCAATCAGCAGATGCTCCTGAGCCCACTGCGCATCAGCCACCGTTAAATCGCGAGCTCGCACACCTTTGTAGACGTCACCGGTATAGCTCCACAGTGCCGGCTTGCCGGCCTTCGTACCCTGCCAGTCCCCGTAAGCGGCTTGAACAGTCAGCGCAATCGGTGCGCTGACCTGCATCAATTTCATGAGTTTTTTGACTGATAATTTTTGCAGCTTAGCGGCCAGCTTAGTGGCTTGATCTAAAAATAATGGCGGCTGTGGAGCGACCGCCAGCGGCACAGGCGTAACAAAGTCCATGGTTTTAGACGGTGCTAGTAGAAGGATGACCCGACTCATTTTTTAGCGAGTTGCTGCTTGCGGGCTTCATTGGCCCACTGATCGGCTAATTCGTTGCCGGGGTCGTTATTATGCCCTCGTACCCACGTCAATTTTGCCTTCGAGGCTTTGTATAACGGACAGACAGCTTGGACAATATCAAGATTCTTAATCTCACCACCCTTCTTCTTCCAACCGTTTTTTTCCCATGGTAACGACCAAATAGTAATTACTTTGATCCAAAACTCACTGTCGCTAAATATTTCACAGGCCGCGCCATCGGCATCTTGTAGGGCCGCGATAATGGCCAGCCCCTCCATACGGATATTAGTGGTTGGGAAGGCTTCCCCGCCAAGCACAGCTGGCTGCATGTCTTTTATGACGGCAAAGCCGCCGGTTCCAGGATTAGGGTCGCAGCTGCCATCGGTATAGTAGGTTATCATAGGCCCTCAGATTAAATTGTTTACTGCCTTAATCATACCATCCGATTCTTAGCAAACTGGTAGTGGTTAAAATTAACTTTTAATGTCCTAAAATAACAGAGGCTACATATAGCGCCGCGACTCAAAGTCTTGACACTATATTTTAATCTAAGTATGCTTAAGATTGTGTGTTTTTTCCCTGAGAGCGAAAAAGCACCGTGCCTACCCCTGTTATCAACATACAAAAAATACAAAATATTAATGTAATTCAGATAGCAATTCGGGGAATAAGGAGGGTAAATGAAACGATTATTATTAACCGCTGCAGCTGTGGCTTCAACGTTCATTTCGGTGAACGGCGTCGCTAGCGCTACTGCTAAGGTGTCGGCTAAGCACCCTGTCAAACAGGCAGCTGCTATAACCACTACGGTTACGCCACCGGCTCCTCAGATAATCACCATCCAAGACGGTGATTATCTTGAGAAAATAGCCGCTGAGCATAATACAACCTACTTACGTTTGTACTATGCCAACACCGCTATCACTAATCCGGATCTGATTTTCCCCGGCGATAGCCTGCGGGTTCCAGCTGAAAGCGAAACCCTGACGGCTCGCGACTTGCCGACCACGGCGCCAGCTGCGGTTCAGCAAACAGTCGCTGCCAACCCATCAGCCGAGACGCAGCCGGCTGTCCTGCCTGAACCAGTCAGTCAACCGATTGCCGCACCGGCTGTTGCTGACGGTAGTGTCTGGGATCGGTTAGCAGCTTGCGAAAGTGGCGGTAACTGGGCCATCAACACTGGTAACGGTTTCTATGGTGGCATCCAGTTTACACTGTCCAGCTGGGCCGCCGTCGGTGGTAGTGGTTACCCTAACCAAGCCAGCCGTGAAGAACAAATTCAACGCGGTATTGCCCTGCAAGCCCGTCAAGGCTGGGGAGCCTGGCCGGCCTGTAGCGCTAAGCTCGGTCTATAACAAGACCTAAGCTTAACCAAGCCGTAAAAAACCCGGGAGTAACTCCCGGGTTTTTTATTAGTAAGCCGGCGTCGTTATTTAGGCAGCCTGGACGCGGGCATTATCAGCACGCTCGGCCTTTTGCGCAATCGCGAACAAGTCTAAGACTTTGTACAGTTCGTCGTAATCATAGTTAGTCAGAGCGTTCGTGTGTCGACCGCCAGTTTCAAAGTCTGGCTGCTCAATCGTAGCCTGAACGGCGCCCGATTGGTAGCTATCAATTATGTACTTTACGGAGAATGGCTCGCTAGTTCGGTCAATTTGCTCAACCGCCCAGCCCAAAGTTATTTCGTACGACTCACGACCGAGCTGGCGGTTAGTTTCATGGCTAATAGCCAGTGACGATTTAGTGAGCGGCAATATCCAGGTACGGGAGTCAAAGTGGGTAATCGTAAAGGCTCGCTGCATAATCTGCCCCTGTTTATCGACCTGAATCGAGTATTGGTCACTAGCAATCAGATTATTGTCGTACAGTAAGTCATCGATAGCCTGCAATACATAGGCTACTGGGCCATCGGGGTCGCGGGCTTCTTGGGCACAGTACTTTAATCGATTGTCAAAACCACAGCCGCCATCCTGACAGCGCTCCATCAGACAACCAAATGCTGATTAAGGTCGGCAATGTTAACCCGAGTTTGCTCGCTGGTATCGCGATCACGAATCGTGACGGTGTCAACCTTGTCACCTTCTAATGTATCAAAATCGACCACTAGACAGTACGGGGTGCCAATTTCATCCTGACGTCGGTAGCGCTTACCAATGTTACCGTTATCGTCAAACTCGCAGACAAAGTTTTTCGACAAGGCGGCATAGATTTCGCGGGCCTTGGCCACTAATTCTGGCTTATTTTTGAGCAGTGGGAAAATTGCACAGCGCACCGGCGCTAGTTCTGGGCTCAGTTTTAGCACTGTTCGGCTGTCACCATTATCGGTGACTTCAACTGTGTAGGCGTCTGATAAGACAGCTAGGAAAATTCGTCCCATACCCATCGAGGTCTCTAAGACCCAGGGGATGTATTTTTCCTGTGGATTTTGCGGATTGGTGTAGTTTAAATCAACCCCAGAAAACTTCATATGCTGCGACAGGTCGTAATCGGTGCGGTCATGGATGCCCTCGACTTCATCATAGCCGTAGGATGGGTACTTATATTCAATATCCCAGGCATCTTTAGCGTAAAAGACTAAATTTTCATGCTGTTTCCAGCGCAGATTAGTTTCCTTGATGCCGAGGCTGAGGTACCAGTTCCAGCGATCCTGCTTAATAGCCTCATAGGCTTCCACGTTATGATTCGGTTTAACAAATAACTGGGTGTCGGCTTGCTCGAACTCGCGAGTCCGGAATAAGAAGTTGCGGGGGCTGATTTCGTTTCGAAAAGCCTTGCCTATTTGAGCCACCCCAAATGGCACTTTCAGGCGCGTGGTATCAACAATATTTTTGAAGTTAAGATAAATTCCTTGGCAAGCTTCACCCGGAAGATACACGGGACGTTCATCTTGGCCGGTAAAATCACCGAGGTTAGATTTAACCAGTAGATTAAAGGCATGGACGCCACTAAAATCTTGTTGGCCACAAACATTGCATTTTATCTTGGCGCGATTGGCGTCAAACAGTCCGTTAAGTTGCGCCTCCGACATTTTTTCATCGGCCGTAACACCAATTTTCTCAAGTTCTTTATCGACGCGGATACGGTTGTTACACTTTTTACACTCTGCTAACGGATCGGAGAAACCGCCAACATGGCCGGAGGCTTCCCAAACGCGCGGATGCTTAAACATCGCCGAGTCGAGACCAACATAATTCTCCTTGAGATGGACATTGGCGCGCCACCACGATTGCTTAATGTTATTCAGTAACTCCACGCCGTATGGTCCAAAATCATACAGACCGGCTTCGCCACCATAAATTTCGCTGCCGGGATAAATAAAGCCGCGGCGCTTGCAGAGACTGACGATATCTTCCATTTTTACTTCGCTCATATTGGTTTTGATTATACGGTAAACTGGCTGCGCTACCTAATACTGTTTAGACTTGTGGCTGCTCTGTTAACGAGCGCTTTTTACGGCCCAGACTTGGAACTTTAACTTTTTCCAATTTAATAGATGCGCCTGTTCCAACAATAAGTCCAGCCATACCAGCTATCAGCCATTCGGTGGTACGTTCAGAATTGTTGTGTTTAATGATATTTTGATCGGCTATGGCTGCACCGGGTAATTCCTTAGTTAATAACTCAACCGGCTTTGGCAGTAAGTAGCTTATGTAGCGCGATTTATCAAGCGAGCCAGTTACGGCTGTGGGCTTAAAATCATCTCGATATTGGCCACAGTTCTCTAGCAGCTGCGACTGCGTAATCGCTTGGGCACCTAAGACAGCGACACAGTCTTGGACTTGTTTGACGGCATAGGTTTCTTTAGCGGGTTGTTCGATGTAGTTTTCGACCGTTAGGAACGTTCCGACGGCTAGGGTGGAACCGATGATAAGGCGTGGTACTGCTTGCATAAAATCTCCTCTTTAAAATCATTAAACACTCATTTGCGTGTTTTTGCAATCAGACTGGTTATAAGTGATTAAAAAGTAAGGTTTGAGTAATTGGTAACAAATCGGGTAGCAAGACTGCCCCGCCCTGCACTTGGTGTAATAGTTTTGGCACGTTGCCATTAAAAGCTAGTCGCAAAAATTTTATGTGATCAGCCTGATAGCGCCCGCGGTCGTTGACCACAAACAGCATGTCATCGTAACTAAAGTCATAGCTTTGGTCGGCAGTAAGCGTTTGGTCGGTACTGTCGGTATAGAGATTAGGCGTGTACCCGGCCTGACGGAGCAACTGAGCGTTATACCAAAAGCGGATTAGCTCTAACGGCACTGTGGCGTCATCAAGTGATTGAAAGCTTTGTTCCAGCAACGTAAAATATTCGGCTTCTGGCTCGTCTTCGGTAACCTTATGACACTGTTTAATCAGCTCATAGCCGAGCATGGTGCGGTTGACGTCCTTCACAATCCGGCCGTAATGCGCAGTTAGACGCGCACTTATCAGGGTGCCAATTTCGCCCCGCCCCTTGATATAAACTATGTCACTGACGCTAAAGAGCTCCACGCCGCCAGCTAACCGACTTTTGGCGCGCCGGACTCCCCGAGCCATCAACCGTAATTTACCGTGGTCCGGAGTTAATAAAGTAATTATTTTATCGGCTTCACCAAAATCAGTTCGGCTCAAAATAATACCCTGCGTTGTTAGTTGGTTCATGGCTGGACAGGTGCGCTGGCCGGCACTAGGCAATCGTTAACAACGCGGAGTAGTTGTTTAAAACTAGTTAACGGTTTGTATAAGTAGTGGCTAATGCCAAGTTCATTACGCAGTAACTCCCAGGCGTCACTAAATTCAGCCGGCGGTACATGGGAGTGAATTAGCACTGGAATAGTTTGCCATTCGCTGTACGACCGAAACTCATACAAGAATTCGATACCAGAATGCCCAATCAGTTGCAGCTCGGTAATAATGACATCTGGCCAGATTTCATCGGCCGCATAAATAGCTGCCTGAGCACTGGCACACATAACTACCCGGTGGCCACTGGCCTCCAAACCTTGACGATAGGTAGCCGCTAAGACGCGGTCTGGCTCAATTAAAATAATTTGGGCCACGGCTACACCAACTGCATCTGATGATTCGGTAATAAAACGGTACCAAGGCCAAACAGCCCATGGTGACGAGACACCTGCAATTTAAGTTGCATGGCTTTAAGGATGCTATCAGCGACAAACACGCCAGCCCCGGCAGTATGCGACATTTCCATTAACGGTTGGCGACTGCCGCCCATTAGTTGGCGCCCGTGCCGGAGCGCATCGGTCGTCAGCTGTTGGGTATCGGTGTATAAACCAGCCACAATGCCATACCGGCAACGGTGCGTTGCCAGTTGCAGTTTGAGCTGGGGCTGTTCGAGGGCTGGCAAAGCTTCTATTAGGGCCGCACCGAGGCTAACTAAGGCCGATTGTAGCCCAACTCGGTTAGCCATCACCGTTCCAAACCGACCACCAATGTGTAGTTCGAGATCGACGCCGTAGTTTCGCGCTAAGCGACTCAACTCTTGGCCACTGTCATACAGCACCGAAGACACTGAAACGGGCTCCAGTTCTAACTGGTATTGGTCAAGCGCCAAGCGGACGCCTAAAACGTAGTTATCGAGTAGCCGCAAGGCTGTATCGGCAGTCGATTGTATTTGTTGTAAATCAGTGGTGTTGGTAAGTTGGCCGATTTCGGCTTGACGGGCAATTTGCAGTAGCGGCAGTTTAAGTTGCTCGGCGACGCTCAGCAGTAGCTGTTGCGATAAAACCGACGCTTGAACCCTGTCTGCCATAAAACCTGCTACCCCTCAATACTGCTCAAAGTATACACCAATTGCTACATAAATGTATGCATTTTTCAACTAGCTTACGGTAATATTATTACTTGTTGAAGCGCTTCATAACAGATGACAGCAGGCCTCTGGCGCTTTGGGTGGCAGATTCACGATTTGGCGGCAAGTCCGGTAGCAGTAGCATATCGAGCAGCATTAAGCCGACGACAACGGTAAAGCTGGCATCTTCGACAGTATCGGCCAGACCACTAATATTTTGGAGCGTCCCAATTCGGGCCGATAACTCTAGTTTGTCTCTGGTAAATTCTTCTATACCGGGCAGTTTAGCGGTACCGCCAACAATCACTATACCGCCAGGCAGTTTGCGTGAACGTTTAATCTTGTGCAGTTCTTTATCGACGTATTCTAATAATTCTTCAACGCGGGATTCGATAATTAACTCGATGGTTTCGACTGGGAAATTGTGGGCTTTGTCATCAACCTTCACCATAGCGTTGAGTTTCTTCTGGCCAGAGCGCAAGTCAGCATGTTGCAGCTTAACGGCTTCGGCAATATCTAAATCAGTCTTAAGGCCAATCGCCAGATCGTTAGTAATGTGCTGGCCGCCAATCGGCAAGACCGCAACGTGTTGGACTTCACCATCCTCGAAGACGATGAGGTTGGTAGTACCAGCACCAATATCAATTAGTGCGGTACCGGCCTCTTTTTGTTGACGGGTCATGACCGCTTCGGCGGCCGCCAAGCTAGATACCGTGTGGTGGGTGGCTTCAATCTCGGCTTTTTCTAAGGCCGAATCGAGGTTGCGAAGATTAGGACTCGAGGCGGTAACGATATGAGCGTCCACTTCTAGACGTACACCCTGCATACCAACCGGATCTTTAATGTTACGTTGGCCATCTAGGCTGTAGTTTTTGGCGAAGAACTGCACAATTTCGCGGTTATTTGGCAGATTAACGATGGTAGCCGCTTCTTCGACGCGCAGTCGGTCTTCGAGTAAGATCTCACGGTTAGCCGAACTAATGGCAATCACACCCTGCGAGTTAATGCCCTCGACATTAGAGCCGTTGACGTTGACGGTAGCCCGTTTAATGGTGGTACCGGAGATTCGTTCGGCTTCGGTAACCGCTTTAACGATAGCTTCGGCGACATCGTCAACATGAACGACTGCGCCGCGGCGCATGCCTTGATTAACGGCAGAACCATGACCAATAATTGACGGACCGCTACTGCCGTTTGGGTCATACATGCCGACTACACAACGGACTGCGCTGGTGCCGATGTCGAGTCCGATAAAATGTTCGGGCTTCATATGACCCCAGTATAACGCTTTTGCTTCCCTGATAGCAAGGGATGAGAGTGTATCGGCAAGTCAGGCACAGCAAATTCTTTCGGAGCGCTTTACGGGTAAGCTTTGCTTAGCCCGTGGCGCTAGCTTACTCCTGCAGAATTTCTATCCCTGATTGCCACGTAGGTTTTAGGAGGATTGTGCTGAAGTAGGATTATTCTGTTGCCGGTACTTATGCTAGCGCCGGGCTCGGCCAATGCCGGCCCGAAAGCGGTACCTGCAATGGAATAATCCTGCTTCAGAGAACGACTAAACCCGTGTAAGAACTTCGTAGCCGTCATCAGTTATCAAGACGGTGTCTTCAAAGTGGGCTGACCAGGATTTGTCGGCCGTGACGATGGTCCAACCGTCTTCAGCTATGTTGACACGATCAGTACCGAGGGTGGCCATTGGTTCGACGGCAATGGTCATGCCAGTTTCCAGCCACGGACCAGTGTTACGTCGACCATAGTTCGGGATGTTAGGGTCTTCGTGCAAGTAGTGCCCTACCCCGTGGCCCACCAAGTCGCGCACAATGCCGTAATGAAATTTATCGAGCACTGCTTGGACACTGGCGCCAATGTCGCCGGTCCTAACCTGGTTGTGAACACTGAAGATGCCAGCATCGAGTGAGGCTAGAGTACGCTCCACCAGCTCAACGTGGCGTCGTTGCTTGGGCGTGCCAACGATGACGCTGCGGGCGGCATCAGTAATCATATTTTTATACGTTACCCCGAAATCCATCGACACAATATCGCCATCGGCTATGATGCGTTTGGAACTGGGGATGCCATGGACAACTTCTTCGTTCAGCGACACACATAATTCAGCCGGAAAGTCTTGGTAGCCTAAAAAGCTAGGCTTACCACCAAGTTTTTTTAGTTCGGCGGCGGCAATATCATTTAGTTCTTGGGTAGTCATGCCGACTGCCGCTTGCTTCACCAAAATATTTAAGACCGTACCGAGCATTCGGCCACTCTCGCGCATAGCTGCTATTTCGCTGGCGGTTTTAACTTTGGTTTGCACGCGCTAAGCGTCCTGTTCGCTAATAAGGGTCATAATTTGATCGTGCACCGTAATTGGGTCTTGGTCGGCATCGATGTCGTACACCGGAGAACCAGCTTCACGAAGATAATCGACAATCGGCATAGTCATAGTTTCGTATTCCGTGAAACGGTTCTCAATGGCTTTTTCGGTATCATCCTGGCGCCCACGGGCTAGTAAACGCTTTTTAACAACGGTGCGTGAGGCCGTCAGATTAAAGACAGCTGTTAATTTTAGACGACCCTGCTTAACTTCTTTGAGTAGCCAGTCGGTCTGGACTTTGGTACGAGGAAAACCGTCTAGAAGGAACTCTTCTTTGAGGTCAATTAGTTTTAAGGTCCGATCAACTAGTTCAATAACTTCTGTATCGCTGAGCAATTTACCTTCTAGCATCTCGGCGCGGCGCTCGCCGGTCACTAGGACACGGAATAATTCGCCAGTCGAGATCCACGCATAACCATGTTCGTCGGCAAATAAGCGCCCTTGCATACTTTTACCGGCTCCGGCCACACCCATTAATATGATCATTTTGCTAGCTTCTCCTTAACTAGTTTGGCAATTAGTGCGCCGTCGGCAGCACCATTAGTTTTAGCTTTAACCTGGCCAATCACTGGGCCCATCGCCGCCGTGTCGCCTAAATCAGCAATTACTGCCTCGACGACCGTTATTACTTCGGCTTCGCTCAGCTGGGCCGGCAAATAGGTCTCAATTAAGGCTTTCTCGGCCAGTTCGGCTTCGGCTTTGAAATCGTTGCCGCCCTGCTTATAGAGTTCGGCGCTTTCTTGGCGTTTTTTAGCTTCTTTGCTAAATAAGGCAACCACCTCGGCATCAGGCATAATGCTATCGCGAGAACCGCCGGCAACTTTGGCGCTTAAGACAGCGCTCTTGAGCATCCTTAGGGTCAGGACACGGTCTTTATCACCAGCTAACAAAGCAGTCTTGATATCCTGCTCAAGTTGCGTTTCAATCATGGTGGTCTACTAGCGTTGGCCTAGTTTGATTTTGCGAAGTTTGATTGCTTTGCGTTCTTGGCGAATAATCGCTTTTGTACGGCGCTCGCGCTTACTAATCGGCTTCTCGAAGTATTGCTTTTGCTTTACGACGGCAATAGCACCAGACTGCTGCACTTTGCGGTTAAAGCGGCGCAGTAGGTTTTCTAGTGATTCTTTAGAATCTTTGCGGGTTACTTGTATCATCAGGAAGTAATTGTATACAACAGAGGTTAGTTTTGCAACCCCATCTGTTGTGTAATTTTAGCCAGTGACACGTTTCTGGGTTGGTCGTTGCGATTTAAGAACGATACTTTGTAATTCTTTAAAGATTGGGAACTGCTTGTTTGTCGAATAGACCTTAGTGTTGCCCTGGCGTTCACTGATTAGAAAGCCAACTTTTTCAAGTCGCTTTAACTCGCGCTGGATGTTACCGGCATCTTCTTTAATAAGTTTAGCGAGACCACGGACGTGCGTCTTAAAGTCGGGGTATTTTGCATAGATAACAATGATCTTGCGACGTACTCGGGATGTAATAAATATATCAAGCATAAGTTCCTTTATTGTCGTTCCAACAACGTATATTTAGTATACCCAGCTGGCATTTTTTTGGCAACCGTTTTTTACAACGAAATGCCAGAAACAGAATTACGGCGAGAAACTGACGTTAGGCAAGATGTTATTTGTGAAGTCAGCGCCAAACTCCCCGCCCTCGGTGGAAATTTCGATTGTCTTGTCACGCAGCGGTAACACGATCATGCTGCCCGTCTTATTCGGTTTAATAGCACCGTCGACTCTAACGCCAACAACACTGGGCACAAGTGGCAGCGCGTACGGTGCAACACTCGCCTTCTTTAACTGTTCTGCTCCCTTAAACGAGGTTACAACGCTGGTGTAACTCTGGCTAAGCACCTGCACCCGTAAGGCGAAGGTTGAGCTAGGACTGGTAAGCGACGGTACCGCTCCAGGGTGAAAGTAGCCGTCAACGACACTACTGCCGTTACCGGTATCGTCAACATAGGCGCTCCAGGTCTTGGGGAATTTAATAACTAAACTGCCGTAAGCTTGGGGACCGGTGTAAGCTCGTAATGGATTCTTCTCGACCTCCGCAAATTGCTTATCTTTGAGAGTACTCTCATTTTGGCGAGCCAGCGTAACGGCACTGGCAATCTTTTCATCTGTATTAGTTTTGTAGTCTTGTCGACTGGCAAAAGCCCAGGCGGCAAAGCTAGCGCTGCCCACAAAAAATAGCGTCACCACTATTAACGGCACAAGCAGGCTATTGAGAGAGCCATTCTGGTCATGCTTAATCATAGGTTAATCGTAGCGGAGATTACCGGCCTACGCAAGGTAGAAGCTTAGTATTTATATAAGAACACCCCGTTCAAAGTATTTTTGGGCTCCCGGTTAGGTATACGGAAGGCAAAACTAATAACTTTGACGCCCT
Organism: Patescibacteria group bacterium; assembly: GCA_030271625.1. Classification (GTDB taxonomy): domain Bacteria; phylum Patescibacteriota; class Saccharimonadia; order Saccharimonadales; family UBA4665; genus UBA4729. Next base: position 63,528 of record JARXKN010000003.1, on the reverse strand, counting down.
TAGGGTATTGTTGCATAACTTTATTATCCAGCTTTGTCATATATTTTGGCAGCAAGAAGACGAAGATAGCGTCGGCCGGTGGCCAGTTAGGCTGCCAAAAATTAGCACAGCGAATTTGAACTTGTTTTCCGTACCGACGAGTTCTAAGCCAGGCAACGGCCGCCATCAGCGGATTGAGCTCGTAGCCAATAACGGTATAGCCGGCTTTGGCGGCAGCTAGTACTACCTTCCCGTCCCCGCAGCCGAGTTCTAATAAGGTTTGGCCTGGTTGCAAATCAGCCAGCGTGAGAGCGGCCGACACTTGGGGAGACAGCGTTGGCAGGTAGGGCGCACCCACCAGCAATACGCCGGCAAAGCATACCAGCACTAAAATTCCGATGATACTCAGGAGGTAAATGATTAACCCTGCTGCGTTGGCAATTGTTTAATGTGATTTTCGGCAGTTTGTAGATACGACTCTAGTTGATGTATCAGGGTCAGTCCCCGTTCGTAGCCAGCTACGGCGGCGTCGACGTCGGTGTCTGGCTGCTGCAACGTTTCGAGGACGGCATCAAGCTCGGCTTTTAATTGCTGGTAATTTACTGCTTTGGATTTGCTGGTGGCCATTATTATCTCCTTAATTGCTTATTTCTATGGTGCCGTCTTGCATGGTAAGGCTGGTTGGTTGGCGTCGGTCATAGGCCGCGGTACTGCGGATTACGTGGCCGTTTTGGCGGACAATCGCGTAGCCTCGCTGTAAGATAAAGACCGGATTAAAGGCGGCTAGCAGCTGCTGGGCGGCCTGTACATGTTGTCGCTGCTGGGCGACTTTTTGGAGTGCTAAGGCCTGCAAGCTTGCGGTTACGACTACTAGGTCTTGGTGGGCTTGCTGCAGTAATTGGTTGCTTTGATGACTCAGCTGCTGCCGAGCAACTGCCAATTGACTCAAGACGGTTCGGCGGTCAGGCACCAAAAGCTCGGCAGCGTTACTGGGTGTACTAGCTCGCTGGTCGGCGGCCAGCTCCGCTAAACTCAGGTCGATTTCGTGACCAATCGCTACTAAGGTGGGGATACGGCTGGCCGCTACAGCCCGGGTAACTTGTTCGGTGCTAAAAGCCGCCAGGTCCTCGGCACTACCGCCCCCGCGGATAAGCACTAAGACCTCTGGCGGTTCAGCGAGGGCGTTACACTGCTCGATGGCCGATACAATTTGTAACGGCGCTGCTTCACCCTGCACTTGGACATCGATATGCGAAATAGTTAGTCCAGACCAGCGGGCATTAATAATTTTTACAAAATCAGCGTAAGCTGCTGACTGACCGGAAGTGATTAAGCCAACAGTTTGCGGCGGGTACGGTAGCGCTCGTTTTCGACTGGTATCAAATAAGCCTTCGGTCTGTAGTTTAGCCTGTAATAGCTCGGCGGCGCGCTTAATCGTTCCCTCTCCAGCCGGCTGCATTGACTGCACAGTCACACTAAAACCATATAAATTGTGCAAGCGTGGTGCACCGCGCACTTTTAGCAGCATGCCATCTTCTAGTGGACCAGGTAATTGATAAACGGTACCAAAGAATTTAACACTCGAGGACTCATCCTTCAGGTCAAAATAGACCCACTTGTTCTTACTGATTCGTAAGTTTGCCAGTTCGCCGGTAATCAGCAGGCTGGGGTACGCAAAATCAAACGTCTGGTTTAACAGCGTTACAAATTCGGTAACGCCCAAGCTTAAGTCGTTAGCATCAGGCGCCATGCGAAGCTTCTAACCGGGCGCTGGCGGCTTCAGCATTTTTGCGCCGCAAACTACGTTGGTATAGGAAATAGCCGGGAGGTACTTGGATGGCCGTATTCACTACCCGGTACATGACGGTTACCGGTAAGCTAACGCCTGGCGCCACACCAGCACTGGCCATGACGGCCGTCATGAGGGCCTCATAGATACCAACTCCGCCAGGTAGTACCGAGACTAGGCCGGCAAAGTTAGCCACTGAGTAAGCAATAATTACCGCCCCGATATTAACGTACTTGCCGAAGGCGACATAGACAACATACAGCGCCGCAACTTCAGTTAGGTTAGCCAATAAGGCATAAATAAATGGCACTCGGAGTTCACGCCAACGACTTTTTAGCTGTTGATAATTTTCGTGGAATTCGGTAAAAGCATCTTTCGCAGCCGTCATATTGATTGTTTCCGGGCTACCCGGCCGAACGATATGAATCAGCCGGTTTATCAGTACCGTCGAATTAGTCAGCAGACTATTGGTCCGTTGTTTAGAACCAATCACATACGGCACGGCTGCTGTTACCAGCAATACAATCGTCGATAACGAAGCCGTTACAAGTAAGAGCAAGCCATTCACGCGGTTGCCAATTGCCAAACACAATAACCCAAAAGCAATAATTATTTCTAACGAGGTAAAGGTAGCCGCCAATTTAATGACGTGCACCAACGTTGCCTTGCCACCGGATACTTCTTTGCCCTTGCGAACCGTAACGCCAAAATAAGACACCCCAGCAGCTCCACCACTAGGAAACACATGGTTCACAAAGTTTAGTTCCAGCGAGGTCCGAAACAAGTACCAATACGGAAAATGAGTGCCGACCAGCATAAATAATCGTTGATACAAGCGGGCCTGGGCGTGGTAATTCAAAGCCTCAATTGGTATTAGAAGCAACAAGATCCAACCATTGACGTGCCGTAGATTACTAAGCGTTTGCGACAATTGATCGCGGCTGCCATAGACCAGCAACGCCAGCAGCAAGACTGTTACGATATTAAGAATTAACTTCCAGTGACTCTTTTTAGTAGCCGGTTGGGACGATTCGTGCATATCCAATAGTATACAGCTGCGGCGGCTGGTTACCACTGCTGCCAAGTTTGCGGTACACTTAAGCCTATGAACAGTTTATTACTCCTCGGCCGTCAACCAGCGCTGGGCCTGGCCGAGCTCGAAAGTCTATACGGCAGTAGCGTTTTAACTAACATCGGTGATCAAGCGGTCATTGTAGCGCTCGACGCCGCTCAGATAGACTTTAATCGTTTAGGCGGTGCAACCAAGCTCTGCCGTGTCGTCCATGAGCTAGACACTGTTCAGTGGCGCCAAGTTGAAAAGTTTCTTATGCAAGCCGCCCCCCGCCACGCTAGCCAACTTCCAGAGGGTAAGCTGACGCTCGGACTGAGCGTCCAAGGCTTTGATGTCAACATCCGCCAGTTGGAAGCCACCGGTCTCAACCTCAAAAAAGTTATTCGAAAAACCGGTCGCTCCGTCAGATTAGTACCCAACAAAGAATTAGAGCTCAATACTGCCCAAGTCCATCACAATAAACTGACCGGTCCGATGGGTTGGGAATTAGTGATTGTTACCGATGGCGACCGGACTGTCATCGGTCAGACCGTCCAAGTGCAGGATATTGCTAGTTATACCTACCGCGACCGCGAGCGCCCAAAGCGTGATGCCCGCGTTGGTATGCTTCCGCCGAAATTGGCTCAGCTGTTAATTAATTTAGCCGTTGGGCCACTGTCCGCTGCCCCGGCGCCGGCTGGTCAAATTATTTTAGACCCTTTTTGTGGCACTGGCGTTTTGCTACAAGAAGCCGCTCTAATGGGCTACACGCCCTATGGTACCGACCTTGAGCAACGCATGATTGACTACTCTGGCCTCAACTTCGACTGGCTTAACACGCAGTACCGACTCAACCTACCGGCTGATTTTGCAAAACTTGCTAAGGGTGACGCCACTAATTTTGTCTGGGATATGCCCGTTAATTACGTAGCTGGCGAGACCTATTTAGGTAAGCCATTCACTAGGCCGCCGGCTGCTGAAGCCTTAGCTCAGACCGTGGCCGACTGTAACCTAATTATAAAAAAGTTTCTGCGTAATATTCACAGCCAGGTGCCGGCGGGGACACGCTTCTGTTTAGCAGTGCCGGCTTGGGCAACTACAAATGCCCCGGCAGCCTTCAAAATCCTACCCCTTGTTGACCAGATAAGCGATTTGGGCTATAATCGAGTAAGTTTTGAGCACGCTGGGAACGATGAGCTGATCTACTTTAGACCAGATCAATACGTCGCCCGCCAGCTCTTAGTATTAGTAAAGCAGTAAGGAACACTCTATGTCACATGTGAAAGCTGGCGGTACCGCCAAAAATACCCGCGACTCACCCGGCCAGCGCCTTGGCGTTAAGCTCTTCGGTGGCGAAAAAGTTAAGACCGGCATGGTAATTGTGCGCCAAGTTGGCATGAGCAAGCGTGGCGGTGTTGGCACCAAAGTTAGCCGCAACTTTACCATCCACGCTGACCGCGATGGCATCGTAAAGTACACTACCCGCAAAGTCCGTACCTTTAGCGGCCGCAGCGTCCCTCGCACTGAAGTTACCGTTATCTAATAACGCTGTTGCGCAAATAAATAACCGCTCAACTGAGCGGTTATTTATTTGCGCGATCTAGAATTACTTACTAAGTCCTAAGCGACCGAGCATCCGGGCCATGCGACTCTTCCGAGGCTCTGCTTCGGGCTGGGCGCTATCGGTATTACCACTAGGCAGTTGATTACTGCCAGTTTCACTGAAGCCTGTCAACGGAGACACGCTTTGAGTGTTAGCTTTGGGCAACGAATTAAAGTCCGGTACTTCGGTAATCAGGTCAGGATTAGTTACCGGCTCAATTGTTTCCGGACTGACGCTTAACTGCGTAGAATTTTCTGCATTCTGTTGCATATTAAGGACATGCGCTTCTTGAACGGACATCCCTTCTGGCAAGCCGAGTATGGGGCGATTAAATGATTGACCAGTGTAGCCGCCGTGTAGGTTAGATTGAGGAGTTGATTCTGACATTTTATTTTTATCCTTTTGTGGAAAAAGTAGTGAGCTTAATTTAGTATGTACTTATGTTAGCATAAGCTGTATTTTTTGTCAACTGCGTGGTACTCTGTTGCATTCAGATGTCGCTAGCGCTGCGACGAAGACGTTTGACAGCCAAACGACCAAGTTTTTTGGTTCGTACGGACGCAACAGTCAACTCCTGAGTTATTTCTGGACCGACTAGTAATACTTCAGTGTTGCGCGCTTCAATGTGCTGCGGCATGGTTAGGCTAACCCCTGCAGTTAAAGGCGAGACTTGATATTGGGAGCCTTTTACGTTGGGATATAGTCTTGTTTCTGTGATAAACACTTGCCTGCCCTCACGATCAAAACTCCAGTAAGCGTTAGTGCCATAGGGTAGTTCTTCTGTTATTGGCTCGCTACCTCCGACTGCGGTCCGGAGTTGCTGTAAGGCTTTCTCTGAAACTTCTTCTTTTACGCTAGACTGGATTTCCTCACCCCGATAGTGCTGAGGAACAACTGAAAGGGGCTGGCCAAAATCAAAACCGCCATTACTGGCGATATAGCTGTCTATTATGCGGAGGTTAGTCTGTACTAATTCGCTAACCCCACTATCCAACAGGCTCTCTGGGCCTGAGCTTGGAAAATTATTAAAATTAGGAGTTAGTGCTGACATAATTGCTGAAGCTTATTAAATTGTAGTTTAACATAAGCTTTAACAGATGTCAAGCTCAGCTACAGCGGTAGTTGATTAGTTAATTGCGAGGTGATGCTTCACCCGGTCGACAACATCGGCAATAACGACCTGTGATTTAACGAGGTAATCGTCAACGCCAAGGCTTTCAGCGCGGGCTTTGTCACTTTCCTGGCTGAGGGCGGTCAACATAATTATCTTGGTGTTGGCAGTTTCTGGCGTGTTGCGGAGGATGTCTAAAACATCAAAGCCGCTGACTTTGGGCATCATGACATCTAATAGCACCAGGTCGGGGTGGTAGCTTAAGACAGCTGCCAGCGCATCTTCGCCATTGGCGACACGACGGATGTCCATGCCTTCGGCCTGCAGACGCATAACGTAGACATTGGCGAGGGCGTCATCATCTTCGACTAATAAAATACGCTTTGGATGGTCGGATGATTGCGCAGCGACTGCTTCAGGAGCTGGAGTTGGTACCGGTACTGGATTGATTGGGTCGGGTGATGTTGGTTGCATACTGCTCATGGTATCGCAGATTTGACGGCTTGGCAACTGAAATAGGCCCTAGCGGCCGCTGTTAGGGCAACTATTTGTTGATGATAGCTTTAACGAAGCCGTCAAACATTGGATGAGCAGCGGTCGGGCGACCCTTAAGTTCGGGGTGGAACTGACTGGCCAAGAAGAATGGGTGGTCGATGGCTTCGATAACTTCTACCAATTTTGTCTCTGGATTCGTACCGACGGCGCGGATACCCCAGCTCTCATACTGGTCGACGTAATCAGCGTTACATTCGTAACGGTGCCGGTGGCGTTCGACAATTTGAGTGGTGCCGTATAGCTTAGCCGCTAGGCTGCCCGCGACTAGATCGCAGGTGTAGTCGCCCAAGCGCATCGTGCCACCGGTGCTCTGCTTGCCTTCTTGGCCGGCCATAGTGGCGATAATTGGGTCAGGCGTATCTGGATCGACTTCGGTAGTGTTGGCTTTGGTAAGCCCTTTCAAACGGGCGGCGGCGATGACGGCCATGTGCAGACCGTAACACAAACCAAGATACGGTAATTTGTTTGTCAGGGCGTGCTGAGCGGCCTGAATTTTGCCTTCCACACCGCGCGAGCCAAAACCGCCAGGAACAACTACTCCATCATACTTAGCTAGCTCAGCCGCGACATTGTTACTTTCACCCAGCTCGGCGGCATCTACCCACTTTAGATCAATATTAACGTCGTTCCACCAGGCGGCTGCCTTTAGCGCTTCAAAGACACTTAAGTAGGTATCGGCGTTATCCATGTATTTGGCAACGATGCCGACCGTAACGGTCTTATCGAAGGTAGTGGTAGCACGAGTCACCATGGTGCGCCAAGCGGTCAGATCAGTGGTTTTGGCAGTCAGGCCGAGGCGATCGACAATGACATCGGTTATGCCGCTATCTTCTAGTGTCAACGGGACATCGTAGATGCTGCGGGCATTTGGTAATAAGGCAATGGCATCTTCCGAAACGCCACAAAATAGACTTAGTTTCTGTTTGACACTTTCGTTGGCTGGAGCTTCGGAGCGTGCCATTAATACATCTGGCGCAATGCCCAGACCGCGCAGTTCGCGGACCGAATTTTGAGCTGGCTTAGTCTTAATTTCCTGGCTGGCGCCCAAGTAAGGCAGGTAGACGAGATGGACATACAAGCAGTTTTCGCGACCAACCCGCATGCTAAACTCGCGGATGGCCTCTATAAAGCTGAGTGATTCGTAATCGCCAACGGTACCACCAATTTCGACAATGTGAACGTCGTGACCGGCACCGGCTTCGGCAATGTAGTCCTGAATCGTGCTGGTGACCTGGGGAATAATTTGGACAGACTTGCCTTCATACTTACCGTCACGCTCATCTTGGATAACTTTTAGCAGCACCCGGCCGCTCATCAGCGAGCTAATTTGGGTCAGCTCCTGATCGATAAAGCGTTCGTAGTGACCAAGATCCAAATCGGTCTCTGCACCATCCCGGGTTACGAAGCACTCACCGTGTTCGCGGGGGTTTAACAGGCCAGCATCAACATTTAAATACGGGTCACATTTTTGTAAGTTAACCGATAAACCGCGGGCTTTTAGAAGATTGGCAATCGAGGCGGCGGTAATGCCCTTCCCTAGTCCAGAAAGCACACCCCCAGTTACAAACACATACTTCGTGCTACTTGCCACTTACAACTCACCTCTCTTTTCCATAAATACTACCATGCTGCCCAAGCCCCAGCAACTATTTGTTTAGGTAGGCTTGGGCGGCGTCTAATTGCGTGTCTTTAGTAGCCTTTAGATCGGCATCAGAAATCTTAACAGTGTCGTCGGGCGTAATGCCTTTATGGTTGATATTCTGGCCGTTCGGGCGGTACCAGCTGGCAACAGTAACTTTTAGTTGACCGCCATCGCCGAGGTTAATGAGCTGTTGGACCACGCCTTTGCCGTAGCTCTTGGTACCGATTAAACGAGCGGCCTTATTATCGTGTAAGGCGCCGGCCGTGATTTCCGAGGCACTGGCGCTACCCTCGTTGATTAGAACGACGGTTGGGACGCCGTGGAGCGTGTCGCTACCAACGGCGGCGTAACTTTGGGTGACCGTGCTGCCACGGCGCTCTTGGAGCACGCTGGTGCCCTGCGGCAACCATAGACTGGAGACGTTAACCGCCGCTTCTAGCAAACCGCCTGGATCGTTACGAAGATCTAAGACGATTCCTTTTACGCCGGCATCTTTAAATTGTTGCGCCGCCTTTTGCATCAAGCTGGTGGTGTCATTAGCAAAGGTGCCAATTTGGATGTAACCAATGTTACCATCAAGGGTTTTAGTGGTTACACTTGGTAAGTTAATAGTCTGGCGGACAACCGCAAAGTCGAGTGTCTGAGACTTGTCGCGAACAATCTTAAGTTTAACGGTCGTACTGGCCGGGCCACGAATCTTACTGATAGCGTCATCGAGCGTTAAGTTGCTGGTTTGGGTGCCGTTGACTTCAATAATGATATCTTGCTTCTTCAAACCGGCCTTCTCGGCTGGAAAGCCAGCAATGGCCTCGCCAATGATTAAGTTGCCATCACTATCTTTACTGAGGCGGGCGCCAATACCGGCAAATGAATTATTAAGCTGATCACTAAAATCTTTAGCTTCTTTGGCCGTAAAGTACACCGTGTACGGGTCTTTCGCGGAAGCTGCTAAACCGTGTTTCAGGCCATCAATAATCTGACTTTGATTTAAGTCGCCGTTATAGTTGGCCTTAACGGCTTGGTAGACTTCGTCGAGTGAAGCGTAATTTAGCTTGTCGGGCAGACCGTTGGCAACCGGTGACGGACCGCGGTGTAAATTAAGATTCAAGCGGCCATCACCAAAGCCGACACCAGCTACAAAGATAACACCAGCTACAACTAAGTAACCTAATTTGCCCAGTAAGCTAGACGTACTTCCCTGTTTGTTTTCAAAACTCATTACGCTTAAGTATACCAGCTATGACCAGGCTCGGGAAACATTTACTACCGTTTAGTGGATGTAGTACAGACTAGAGGCAGCGCGTTGATCGACGTGGAAGTGACCGGCGTAATCGTAGTTCATACTCATGGTCAGGACATAGCCGGGCGCAACCGTAAAGCCGTGGTAGGTCTGACCTGAGAGAGCCAAGATGATCATGACGTGACCGTAGTAACCGGCGGTACTAATACCAATCGAACCCACTTCTGGCGTATTGTCGACCGGACGGTTAGCGGTGTACACCCAATCTTTAGCATTGCCGGTAACGTGCAGTGAGTTACCTTCCTGACTAGTAAAGTACCAGTAAGCAAATGAGGTACATTCGCGGTTAATAGGGTCTGAGCTATAGTCGATGGTTGGCAAGGTGTCCTGGTAGGCATCACACCAGACCATTGGATAACCGCCATTACCGCTACCATTATCACAGGCGCCACCGTTGCCACCACTAGCCTGAACATTTGCAGCTAATGAATTACGGCGGTTAATTTCGGCCTGTTGCCGTTGCAGTTCGGCAATCTGACCCTTATTGGCTTGGATTTGGGCGTTGTAGGCATCTTGCTGTTGTTGATTCAGGCTGAGTAAACGGCCCTGCTCGGCCTGACTTGCATCAAGTTGAGCCTGTTGTTGCTGTTGAGTAGCGAGTAGCTGCTCGACTTCAACTTTTTGGGCCTGCAACTGTTGCTGTAAGGCGGCAATTTGCTTCAGGGTGTCCTGTAACTTGCTCTGGACCTTAGTACGGTACTCCTGCTTGTCAAAGTAATCGCTGAGGTTATTACTAGTCGCTAACAGTTCGATGGTGCTAGGGGTGCCATCGACGTACATGGCTTTAATATCTTCGCCCAGGGTGGCTTTCTTCTGAACAATTAAGGCTTGATTGGCGATGATTTGCTGTTGTAAGTCCGCTTGCTTAGCCTGGTTAGCGGCAATCGCGCCACGGATAGAATTAATTTGCTCTTGAAGCTTATTGATAGCATCTTGATAATTGGCAGCTTGGCTTTGCAGCCCGCTGACCGTTGATTGGCTGTCGGAATTTGCCGCGTTCAACTGATTAATCTGATCTTGGAGTTGTTGGGTAGTTGCCGCCGAAACAATCTGCATTGAAGGCACTAGCACCATAGTGGCCGCTAACACAGCACTGACTAGGCGGTGTTTAAAGGTAACTTTTTTGAGTTTGGTGAAGTGGTTCATATGACTAATTTTAGTGGTGCTGTTTGTTAGGTACTTTTGTACCCTCAATATAGCATAAGCGTGCAAGTTGTTCAATTACCCTCCCCTGGTGTAGGTGTTACCGTTGCGAACGATTTGACTACTTGGTCTTAAACTTCAGGTATCGGCGAGTGGCAATAGTAGACGAGGCGATCCCTATAAGTATACCAACTAAAAGCTGCAGCAACAAAAGTCGTAGAAAATGACTACCAAAGAAATCGGCCGCAAAATTGATGTCTAGCAGTCCAAGGCTAGTGGCTTGCAAGGCCGAGCTAGAGGCAATAAAGGCGGCATTTACTATTACCATCGACAGTACCGCCGACAAAATACCATAAATGGCGCTCTCGACCACAAACGGACCACGAATATAACTGGTACTGGCGCCGAGTAAGCGCATGATGGTCAGCTCGTCACGACGGTTGAAGATTGCCATCTGAATGGTGTTGAAAATTATCAAGGCACAAATAATGGTAAAAATTATGACCGACGCAATGCCAATCGTTCGCAGCACATTAGTAGCGTGGGTAATGGTATCGATGGCCTGTTTGCGATCGCCATTATATGACGGCGAATCGGCTGTTTGTAAGGCGGCATTAGCTGGCGTCACTAAAAAGTTTTTAATGGTGCCAATCTTATTAAGATCGAGTGGTTTAATCTTAATGGTCGCCGGCAACGGGTTATCGGTCGCATTAATCGCCTGTAGTAGTTGCGGGTTCTTGGTATTGTCCTTTATATAGGTCTGCAGCGCCTGGTCTTTAGACAGGTAGGTAACTTTACCGACATCAGGCAGCTTTTTAAGGTTAGCGACTAAGCTGTCTTTTTGCTGAGGCGTGACACTATCTTTCAAATAAACTGAAATATCAATCTTATTAGTTATTTGAGCAATGGTATTCGTAAAAGTGGCATTGGCAATTAACGAAAATAAGACAATGGTGAGCGTAACGACCATAACGGCAATAGCCGCAATGGCCAGGCTGGCATTGCGAATAAAGTTAGTCATACCGGTGGTGATAATCCGCCAAAATGTGATCAGTCGACGTTTATAAATGCGGTTCATTTGGTGTCGTCTTTAGCCTCGTAATTTGCATTGGCACGGTCACTGGCGATTTTGCCATGCTCTAGTGTGACCACGCGGCGCTTTAGTTTATTGACCACTTCGGCGTTGTGCGTGGTGAGCAATACCGTCGTGCCGTAACGATTAATTTTTTCCAGCACTTTTATGACATCCCAAGCGTGTTTTGGATCAAGGTTACCAGTTGGCTCATCGGCTATCAGGATGCGCGGTTGGCGAACAATCGCCCGGGCAATCGCGACCCGCTGGCGCTCGCCACCAGACAGTTCATTGGGCATTCGTTTTTCTTTGCCTTTTAAATTGACGATATCGAGGACCTTGGGCACGGTATGCTTAATTTCACGACTACCAACACCGACAATTTCGAGCGCAAAGGCAACGTTTTCGAAGACGTTCTTATTTGGTAACAGTTTAAAGTCTTGGAAGACAACGCCAATTTTGCGCCGTAATAACGGGATGTCTTTATCCTTTAGCTTGTCATAATCGATGCCACCAATAATAATTTTGCCGGAGCTCGGACGCTCTTCTCTGGTCAATAAGCGCAGTAGGGTCGTCTTGCCAGCCCCACTCTGGCCAATTACTATCACAAACTCCTTCGGCTCAACGTGCAGGCTAATGCGGTCGAGCGACGGACCAAGACTGCGATTGTATGTTTTGCTTACCCGGTCGAGAAGAATCATTAGTTCTAGTATAGCAAACTTTAACCCTTATGCTTTGAGGCAGCGCTTATGCTTGCCAAATATCCTAACAGCTTCTATAATCGGCTACTTACAAGGAACGCTATGTCTGCCCATAATGAAAACATCCGTCCGCAATTTAGCCAAATTATTGCTGATTTTGAGAAAGATTTAGACTTCTCGACGGCTCGTGAACGCAAGACACGCTTATTTGCCTACGCTTATCGGCGACGGCTGTGTGCCGTCTACGGTGGTCTGGCCCTGCTCGGCAGTGGCGCCCTGATTGGCTTAGTGCAGCAGCGGTTGGCCGAAGATCATACCCAAGCGCAACACGACCTGCGCTACTACGCCTTACAACAAGTGGCTGAAGATGCTGGTTTTGTGCCTGACCTACCAATGCGCTTAACACCGGTCAGCTCACAGCTACAGTTCACTGAGCATCTTAATACATGTGCATTGACGGTTGAGACGACCGAGGTCGATAGCATCCAGCCGGTAGGTTCCAACCATTTGCGGGTAAAGTACGTCGTTAGTAACCCCACGGCCGGACAGCCAGCGGTAACGATTGATAATTTCTCTGAACTGCTGCACCAGCCGGCATTTGCTGTCTGTAAGCCGCAAGGCTAACTAGCTGTTATCGGCTAGGGCATACTCAAGGTAAGCATCGACTAACTCGGCTAGATCACCGTCAAGTACGGCCTCGGGGTCACTTGTTTCGTAACGGCTACGGAGGTCTTTGACTTGTTTATAAGGGTGCAGCACGTACGACCGGATTTGATTACCCCACTCGGCTGACTGATTCGGACCCTTCAACTCACTAACAGCTGCCTGATGCTGCTCTAATTGGAGGGCCGCTAAGCGACCGCGCAAGATAGTCATGGCGGTTTCACGGTTCTGTAACTGAGAACGCTCGTTTTGGATGGCCACTACCAAACCGGTTGGCAAGTGGGTAATGCGGACCGCACTGTCGGTCGTATTAACACTCTGACCGCCGTGACCGCCACTGCGGTAGACATCAATTTTTAATTCCTTGTCATCTATTACGAGGTCGTCTGGCTTATCAATTTTAGGGGTGACTTCGACTTTGGCAAAACTAGTTTGGCGTAGATTGTCACTGTTAAACGGGCTTAGGCGGACTAACCGATGGACGCCGTGCTCACTTTTAAGTTTGCCGTAGGCAAAGCTGCCGCTGATATCTAAGGTAACGCTTTTAAGGCCGGCTTCATCACCGCTTGATTCATCGAGGGTGGTATAGGACCAGCCATTCTTTTCGCAGTACCGGATATACATGCGCAGTAGCATAGCCGCCCAGTCTTGAGCATCAGTGCCCCCTGCCCCCGCATGAATGCTGACGATGGCATCATAGTCGTCGAAGGGACCATTTAGTTTTAAGGTTTCCTTAAGGGCGCTAAAGTCGGACTGGGCCGTGACTAACTGCTTACCTAACTCAACTGCCATTTGTGGATCATCTAAATTTGATAATTCAACAATATCATTAACGGCGGCCTGCAAACTAAGCCACGGCGAAACGCGAGCTTCCAGCTTAGAAATTTGCTTCATGACTGATTGGGCCTGCAAGTTGTCGTCCCAAAAAACAGCCGTCTGAGATTGCTGTTGTAACTGCTGTAATTCTTGATCGAGACTGGCGATAGCTAAACGCTGCGCGGCCTCACTGACGGCCGTCTGTAAAACAACAGCTTGACTACTGAGGTCGTCCATCGTGAGCCGCCTCGGCTGTTTTGAGCGCCTCGCTCCACAACGGGGTCAACTGTTGACGCAGATCAGTGGCAAAGGCTTCACCACAATTACCTAAGACACCGAAACCCCACATCTTTTCGGCAAACATCGACCGCGCGACCGTTATGATCTGGTCTTTTGAAACAGCCTTTATACGAGCTGGAATTTGATAATAATTCTCGACTACTTCATCAAAGAAATAGCGTCCGGAGTAGCCGGCTGCCGTGCCGCCAACGGTTTGGCCGGACCGCTGAAAGCGCCCCAGAGCATACTGTTTGGTAGCTGCAATTTCATCTTCCGAGATGTCACCGATTAAGACTTTTTCTAATTCCTGGACCACAATATTGAGTAGCGCCGGAGCGTTTTTATCTGATACTTGGGCACCGAACCACCAGTTACTGGTGTCGCGCGTCTGACTTAAGCCGGAACTCATGCCGTAGACTAAGCCCCGCTCACGGGCGGTACCAAGAATTTTGGAATACAAGGTTTCGGTTAACATCGTATTAATAAGATTGAGGGCGTCGGTAGCCGCGTCGTCAATCCGCCCGTTTTGGAACGTATCGATGTAAAAGTACAGATTTTCGACGTTATCGTTGGCTACATAAACTGGTTTTTTGAGATGCTGCGGAACTTCTGAGGGTAGCTCGAAGCGCTCCCCCTTCGTCGGCAGGTCAATGGTTTGGAACAGCTTACGGAGCATGTCTTTACGGGCTGGTGTTAAATTGCCAGCGACTACAAAGCGCATGTTTGGGGTATGGTGGGTGCGCTGATAATGAGCGCGGACATCGGCAACGGTTACATTCGACATCAGTTCTAAGCGCTCAGCATCAGTTTTAGCAATTAGGCCTAAAGCTTTGCGCATTTCTAGGCTTAGGCGTCGGAAGTGATTGTTGCTGCGGGCTACCATTTCTTCTTGGACATTACCAAATTCGGCCTGAAACTCTTCTTCGAGGAATAATGGCTTGGCAATTGCCACCAGCAGTAAACCTAGCACCCGGTCCCATTCAAAATCGGCGCATTCAGCTTCATAGCTGATATCGTAGACGCCGGTTGTAGCGTTACTGTAGGCCCCGTTCTTTTCGAGTTCAGCTTGGAAATCGCGAGCTCGCGGAATAAGTTCATTGGCACCTAGCAGCACGTGCTCCATTAAGTGCGGCACTTCCCACTTGGCGGACTCAACTAAGTATTCACCGGCCCGAAAGTTAATATCGAACGTCATAACACTAGCGTTTGGGACGTGTACAAATAAGCCTTTGGCACCATTACTCAGCGTAACCTCTTGGACGGTATGCTTCATAAATAGATTACTTTTTGCGCCGTTTAGCGGTAGTTTTTCGCTTACGTTCGGTCTTACGGGCTTTTTTAATGGTCGCAGGCTGCTTCTTTTTAGCCGTCTCGGCCTTCTTATCACCAAAGTCAGTCTCGTCAAATTCATTGGCATTGTTGGTAATCTGGCGGCTATTTTCAATGCTGCTGCGAGCCGCCCGGGTTAGTTCGGTTTCGGTAGCCCGTAGTAAATCTTCCCCGGTCACTGGCTGCGCGTGGAATAATCCGCGCACTACTTCATGGCGCAGCTGCATCTGCATTTCCTCGAAGAGCATCTGACCCCGGCGACGATACTCGACTAATGGATCTTGCTGACCGACACTCATCCAGTGGATACCTTCACGCAAGTGATCCATATTTTCGAGGTGTTGCATCCAGAGGTTATCTAAGACCTGTAAGTAAATATCGCGTTCAACTTTGCGCATAACTTCTGGTTGGAAAGCAGTTTCTCGAGTACCATAAAGCTCAACGGCTTCGGTGGTTAGTACTTTTTCAAACTTAGTGGCGTCAGAATCAAACAAGCGATCCAGCGTTGGCTCGTCAAATGGAAAGGCTTCGCGCAGGACAGCTTCGTATTGATCGGTCGTGACCAGGGGCGAGACTGCCATTTCATGGGCTTCTTCATTAATAAGCGTTGAAATTCGCTTACTGATATCACTGCTGCGTAAGATTTCGCGTCGCATGCTGTAGATAGCTTTACGGTGCCGGTTCATAACATCGTCATACTGCACAACACTCTTCCGTTGGTCGAAGTGGTAGCCTTCTACTTTTTCCTGAGCTTTTTCAAGACTGCGTGATATCAAGCGGTTTTCGATTGGCGTTTCGTCATCGACATTTAAGCGGTCCATGATGCTACTGATGCGGTCGCCACCAAAGATACGCATTAAATCGTCTTCGGTGCTGACGAAGAACTGGGTAACACCCGGGTCACCCTGGCGACCAGAACGGCCTCGGAGCTGGTTATCAATTCGGCGTGATTCGTGACGCTCGGAACCAAGCACAAATAAACCGCCGAGGGCTTTGGTTTCATCGTTGAGCACAATATCAGTACCACGACCAGCAATGTTAGTCGCGAGCGTGACAGCACCCTTTTCACCAGCCTTGGCAACAATCGCGGCTTCGCGTTCGTTGTTCTTGGCATTAAGCACCTGGTGCGGAATACCGGCTTTGGTCAGCATACTGCCCAACTGTTCATTCTTTTCAATCGATACCGTGCCGATCAAAACTGGCTGACCCTTGGTGTGGAGGGTCTTAACTTCGCGGACAATAGCCCGGAACTTGCCCTTTTCGGTGCGGTAGATGCGGTCGGTGCGGTCCTGGCGAGCCAATGGCTTGTTAGATGGAATTTCCACGACGTCAATCTTGTAGATTTGGTGGAACTCTTCGGCTTCAGTCAGGGCCGTACCAGTCATGCCACCTAATTTGTTATACAAACGGAAGTAGTTCTGGAACGAAATTGTCGCCAAGGTCATGCTCTCCTGCTGGACTTCCACGCCTTCTTTAGCTTCGATGGCTTGGTGCAAGCCTTCGTTATAGCGGCGGCCGGCCAGTAAGCGACCGGTAAACTCATCGACAATCACGACTTCGCCGTCTTTAGTTACGACGTAATCCTTGTCACGAGTAAACAAGGCGTGCGCCCGAAGGGCTTGTTGCAAGTGATAAATAGTGCGGATGTTCTCACTACCGTACAAGTTATCGATACCTAAGGTTTTTTGAACCAGTTCGACGCCGGCGTCAGTTAAGATAACGGTTTTACGCTTTTCATCAGTTTCGAAATGCTTGTCTTTGCGTAACTGCCGGACGACTTTCGAGAACTGGTCGTAAGCGGTACCACTGGTAACGCTGGGGGCGCTAATAATCAACGGCGTACGGGCTTCATCAATTAAAATCGAGTCCACTTCGTCGACGATGGCAAAGTTTAGCTCGCGCTGCCGTAGCTGATCTTCTTCGCGGACCATGTTGTCGCGCAAGTAATCAAAACCATATTCGTTGTTGGTGCCGTAGGTAATGTCAGCGGCATAGGCTTCCTGGCGGCTACATGGCTTCAGGTGCTTAAGTCGGGGGTCTTCGTGTTCGGTGTTAGTGTAGCTTTTATCAAAGATATAGCTGTGATCGCCTAAAATAACACCAGTTGTAAGGCCCATAAAGTTATAGACTTCACCCATCCAGCCAGCGTCACGTTGCACCAAGTAGTCGTTAACCGATACCACATGGGCGCCCTGCCCGCCGAGGGCATTTAAATAGACCGGTAGCGTAGCCACTAAGGTTTTACCTTCACCAGTCTTCATTTCGGCGACGTTACCTTCGTGGATAACCATGCCACCAATTAACTGGACGTCGAAGTGGCGTTGTCCCAGCACCCGGCTGGCAGCCTCCCGAACTACGGCAAAGGCGTCGGGCAAAATGGCGTCTAAAGACTCTTTGGCGAGACGCTTGCGCAGCACATCTGTCTGCGCTTGCAGCTGGCTATCACTCAGCTTTTTATATTTATCGCTGAGGCCATTAATAACTTCTACGCGCTTGCGTAACCGCTTAACGGTTTTAGCCTGCGGGTCACCCAAAATCTTTTTTAAGACAGTATTCATGAACGCTTTTCCCTCTTCCGGTTTAGAATCTCAACAAAGTATAGCGTTATTATAACCACTTTTGGCGGCAAAAGCGACGTACTTTTTACAGATTAGGTCAGCGTAGGGATTTAGACTTCGAGTTGGGGGTCAACAGCAGTAAAATCGGCCTTACGAGATAACCTGGCAAATAGTTTTCGATGTAGCTTTCCATTTTGGTGCAGGTCTTTGTACTTTTGTAATTGTTGTTTCAATTTAGCCTCAACAATATCAATGGCGGCATAGAGATTAATGGTGGTTTCGTGAACGCTGATAATTTCGTGCGGTAGGTGTAGGTTAACTTCGCAGGTAGCATGTTGCTTGTTTTTGGCCTTAGCAACTTTTAAGAAGACTTCAGCGTGGGCACTTTCGCGGCTGCCGCGGGCCAGATACTTATCCAAATTTCCAATCTTTCGGGTTGCATATTTACGTAGATCATCATCGACAGCTAAGTGAACACCGCTGATTTCAAACTTTTGTATCATGTTGCCTCCTTTGAAGAGTTTTAGGTTTGGCTACGCTGGGCTAGATATTTGGCCCAGTTCTACCCTAATTATACGCTTGTCTAACAACGCGTCTGTGATTAAATCTGAGTTTTATTGGCCATGTACGGTTGCAGAACGGTTGGGATTTTAATGTTACCGTCAGCGGTCTGGTAGTTTTCCATAATGGCTACCATGATGCGCCCCAGCGCAAAGGCCGTGGCATCGTTGGTGTGTACCAAGCCAATTGATGGGTTAGCCGCCCCAACGTCAACAATGGCTTGGGCCGATTTTGGTTCGCGGCGGAAGCGAGTCTTTAAACGACGGCTTTGGTAATCAGTCATGTAATCGGCAGTATGTGTTTCGCGGTACTTATCCTGCCCTGGCATCCAGGTTTCCAAATCGATACCACGAGCGTTGGGCTTACCAATATCGGCCGTGCACTTTTGCAAAATTTGATACGGCAGCTCTAATTGCTGTACCAGGTATTCTTGGAGCGCACAGAGTAACTTGTGTTCATCTAAACCAGTTTCGGGAGTGCTAAAGACTTCCATTTCGAGCTTATCGAACTGGTGCATCCGAATAATCCCCTCAGTATCCTTGCCGTAGGTACCGGCTTCACGGCGGAAGCTCGTGAGGTAGCCAACATAGCGGATTGGTAGTTGGCTCTCAGCTAGAATTTCATCCTGGTACATTGAACCAAGCGTGTGTTCGGCACTACCCTGCAGCCACAAGTCATCATCGGCTTCGCCAACTTTATAACGGTCGTCCCGCGGCTCTAAGCGGTCCATGGCTTCATAGACCGAAGTCTTAATCATGGCTGGCGGTAAGACCGGAACAAACGGCTTGGCTGGAATATTTAAACCATTCTCTGCTATTAGTTTCTGCAAAACTGTCTCGTCGCCAAGGGTTTGGGTAACGAATTGCATGATGGCAAACTGTAATTCCACTAGGCCGCCTTTGATATAGGCAAAGCGTGGTCCCGCCACTTTGGTAGCTCGGTCTTTATCTATCAAGTCCTTAGCTTCGGCTAATTCCCAGTGGGTTTTAACGGCAAAGTCAAACACGGTTGGCTCACCGACGCGCTTAGCAACGACGTTTTCTTGCTCGCTGGCACCAACGGGGACGTCATCGAGCGGAATGTTCGGCACGGCCTTTAAGAGCAAGAGATATTCATTATCAATGTTAACTAAGTCGGCTTCTAGGGTGGCAAGCTCTTCTTTTAATTGGCGGCCGGCGGCAATTTGTTCGTCGCTTGGCTTGCCCTGTTTCAGTTCGGCGGCCTGGGCATTGCGGCGAGCCCGCAGTTCATCTATTTGCGTTAAGCGCGTGCGACGCTGGCCATCAATTTCCAGTAATTGGTCAATTTGGACGGTATAACCCTTTTGCGCCGACCGCTCTTTTACTAACTGGGTGTTATCACGGATGAATTGAATATCTAGCATATGAACAGTATAGGGATTTTATTTAGATTGTGCACGCAGCGCCTTAATTGTCAGCTCGGTGCGGGCCCGAGCATACGTGCAGTGTTCGCAGGGGCCACCCATAATACTATCGCCGACCGGCGGCATGGTGTCGTTATCCATGCAGGCTTTCATTTTTTTAAGCGTCGGCTCAACCCAGCTATCAGAGCCAGTGTATGGGATAACTTTGGTAGTAAATTCTAGTTGATTACCAAAGCCGTCAACGTCTACCCGCGCGTTGGTGTAGACAAAGTAGCCAGTGTCACTGACCGGAAAGCCGTTTTGACGCAGTAACCATTGATAGACTTCCATTTGGCGCTTGTAGCTAATCTGCCAATCACTATCGATACTAACTGGCTTATCTTTCGAGGTGGCTTTGTAATCAACGACGATTAACTCGCCCTCGTCTGTCACCCAGACATCATCGACAGCTCCAAAGACGTGCAGGTTGGTGGCCTCGTGCTGGGCAATTACGCCAGTGAAGTTGTGCCGCCATTGGTCCAAATCGGCGTGCTGGTACGGCACAGCTTTAATTTGGTTATCGAGCATCATCGGGTGTGGCTGGCCCTTGGCACGATAACTATCAAATTCTTTTTTAAACAGTTCATCGATAGTTTTATTGATGTTAAACGGCGGGCTACTAGGTCGCGTAATTTTTAAGCGGACATCGAGCCAGAAGCAGCGCGGACACTGCATAAACAACTCGATTTTAGAACGAGAAACCTTAAATGGTTCAGCCTGCCCCAGTTTATAAGGAGCGCTCCGTTCGCGCCAATAGTTATTTGCCATGCCCTAAGTGTATCAGTTTTGTTTGCGGCGTTCGTCTGACCAGTAGTAGTAAAAGGTACCACCGGCAACAATCAGTGTGATGAGCCACCGAAGCGAGTCGGCAAATACATTCGGAGTTGATCCGTAGGCTGGCTTATTAACGTAATGCCCGCTAATAACTAGATACAGTAAAACAACGGTATGGATAATAACCGCCAAGAAAGTAACTAACTGGATGCCCTGCACTACCTGTCGTCGCGATGCATCTGCCCGTAAGCTGGGTGTCGCTAGCTCAGCGGCATGCAGGCGCCGGAACATCAGTAAGGCAATTGGGCCAGTCACTATTAAGACCGTTAACGGAAAGGCCGCTATCGAGCTGGTCTCATCACCGCCAATCAGAACGTTTGCTAAAAATATGATTGAAAAGAGCAGCAGCGTTAATGAGACGGAGAAAATTTTGTATTCGAAGCCTCGAGTTGTTAAATTAGACACTACCGAAATTGGCGCACTTGGATTATGCGGTATGTTCCCTATTAAAGCTTCGGACGCTGTTACTGCCGATGCATCGGTCGGTGGCTTAGGTACAACCAATTCTTCTAGGGCGCTGGCAATACTAGCTTGCTCCCAGCCTGCTTGTGTTAACTTCGTGCTAATGCGCTCATCATTCCAGCCGCGCTCGCGGGCCAAGTCCACAAAATTCTGAATTTCGCTTTTCATAGTCATCCTTATTTATTGCTTTAATCATAAGCACTAAACGACTTTGTTACAACTAAATTAAGGTGAGGACGGCTAATGTCTCAATGTGTGGTGTTTTAGGGAAGAAATTATAAATTTCGAACTGAGTTATTTTATAGCGCTCGGAAAGCAACTTTAGGTCGCGAGCTTGGGTCGCTGGATTGCAGCTAAGATACACCACCTGCGGAGGTTGGACGTCTAAGATTTGGTTAACCACTTTTTGGTGTAGTCCGGCCCGTGGTGGATCGACAATTATGGTAGCATCGGCGGTAATATAGTCGAGCGCCGTTTCGGCGGTGGCGCGGACGACTTCGATGTTACGCTTGCCGACATTAATTTTTGCCATATCGGTGGCTAAACCATCAGTTTCTACTAGTGTTGTCGTGTTAGCTATGCTCAAGCCAATCGAGCCAACACCACTATAAAAGTCGGTAATTTTAGTGGCCGCCTTGGTGGCACGACTAATGCTCTGCACCGCTTGCTCAAAAACTGGTAAATTGGCTTGGAAGAAGCTAACCGGATCGTAGGCCAGTTTATTGCCATTAACGCTATCCTGCAGCGTGGTATCGCCTAGCTCGTACAGTAGCTTAGTGGCAACTGAGGCTGGGCTCTTAGGATTAGAGTGATAGACGCGCAAACCTTTTAATGCGGCGGGCAGCTCCAGTTTTTTAAAGCTTTCCAGCTTCACAAACAGTGCCGCTACCGCTTGGCCAGAAGCATCCGCCCGGACCATAATAGTTTTTAAGTCACCGGCTCGGGCGCTCATCGCCGATAACTGGGCGGCGATTGCATTGGCACCAGCATCAATTGCTGGCATAGCTAGCTCACTGCCACTAACAATCTGTTTACCGTGGGTACCACGCTGGTGGAGGGCTAGATGCAATCCGTCATCGTCACCCCAGAAGCTATACTCCATTTTATTGCGATAGTGCCATTCCTGGCTACCGTGCAGTACAGCGGGAACCGCCGGCAAGGCAAGCTTTTCGTGACCAAATAATTCTAGAACAATACTCTTTTTGTGTTCGTTTTCGGCACTGAATTTCATAATTTGCCAAGGGCTGGTTGAAAGATAGTTAGTTTCTTTCGGTTCCACCCGTTCTGGACTGGTCACCATGACTTCCTCGGCAATTGCCTCGGCGTACGAACTTTTTTGCTTAATAAGTTGTGCCCGGACGGTTTCGCCAGGCAAGGCATTCCAAACAAAGACTTTCCGGCCATCGCTCAGCTCAGCCAGGCCCTGGCCACCATGCACCAGCTTGGTGATACTGACTATCTCGGATGGTAGCGGCTTAGTACTTACTTTCCGCCCCATTTTTTGAGCTCCTCTCGTAGTTGTTGTGGTGTGTCGACGACGGCTAATGGGTGATGATCCTTCAGCAGTTCGGGGGCGTTAAAGCCCCAGGTTACCGAAATACACGGCATACCGACCTTGCGCGAACCTTCAACATCGCGCGGTTCATCGCCAACGTAAATACAGTCGGCTAGGACCAGGTTTTTTTGCAGCATAAGTTCACGTAACCCTTTGGACTTCCCCATCAGGCCAATACCGCCTTTGATAAAACTGAAGTACTGGCTGAGGCTACGGGCATCAAGGACTTTCTGGACATTGACCTGACTATTAGAACTCATGACCAGGAGTTTATAGCCCGACTCATGCAGATCTTTAACGACAGCTGGCATATCGGCAAATGGCAGGACTTCGTTGAGACGGCGCGTCATCATACGTCGACCTCGAATCAATAGGAATGGCCATTGCCAGCGCGGTAGTTTCAGTTCTCGGGCAACGTCTAAAAGACGGAGCTGGCGTAGCCGCACAATCTCTTCGGGCTGCACCAAAATCGCTCGGTGAGTTAGTTCATGGGCAACTTCAATCGCAACTTTAAAGCTATCAACCAGCGTGCCATCAAAATCAAAAATAACTGTCTTCATATCGTACTAGTGTACCCTACTCTTCGGTATTCTTACTGTTTAAAATTGATAGCTGTTTGGCCAATTTGTAGGTGACGCAGCTGGCGACGCTCGGCTAATTTTGCTTCAACTTGTGCAGTTGCTAAGGGTAGCTCGTCAGCATATACTTGCTCGTAATAATCCGCAGTGGAAATTTTTCCCTCAATCCATTGTCGGGCTAGAGGTTTAATGACTGGGCCGGATTCACGCATCATTTCCCCTCAGCTAATGGCTGGTACGGTACGTGACACATGCCACGGCCGGTTTTTTCGGCAAACTTCTGGTGGTAGTCTTCGGCATTATAGAATGGGCCAGCTTTGGTAATTTCAGTGACAATTGGATCATCCCAGTCGGCTTGGGCAGCATCCCGCGCAGCTTCCGCGATTGACTTCTGTTCGTCCGTTACGTAAAAGATAGCTGTTCGGTAGCTGTCGCCATAATCTGGCCCTTGATAGTTAAGCTGGGTTGGGTTGTGCATCCGGAAAAAGTGCCGGCAGAGGTTTTCATAATTGATGACACCAGGGTCAAACTCAACATGCACTGCTTCGGCGTGCCCCGTTGTATGAGTACAAACCTCCTCGTAAGTAGGATCCTCGGTGTGGCCGCCCGTATAGCCTACGATTGTGTTAGTGACACCAGGAATTTGATTAAGATAATACTGGACTCCCCAGAAACACCCGGCGGCAAAGACTGCTTGTTGCATAGTTAAATTCCCTTCTTGTTAGTAGCCTACGAACCTACTAGTAATTATACCTTAACAGTAGTCGTAACTTAGTCGGTTACCGCTCAGTGGCAGCAGCAAAGCCTGACGGGCTAGGCCAGCTCGGTCAGTGGCCTGTTCTGAGAGAGCAACTGCCATATACAGACCTTGGTGCCGATCATAATTAAATTCTCGGTAGTCAACGGCTATCAGTTTAGTGTCTAGAGCCGCAAAGTCACCAACCCCTAAAAAGGTGGCCCGTTGGCCGGCGGCTCGTAAACCATAGCTGGGCCGTAATTTCATGACGCCAGTAGAGTCGGTATCGACGACATAGGCGAATGGACTTTCTACAAATAAGCCGCAACCCCGAGGACCAATTAGGGCTTCGAGTTGGTTGATAATGGTGGTAAGATTTTTTTCGGCATCGGCCCGTGAGACGTAGCCTTTTACGAACAAGCGGTCACGACAGTTAGTAAATTCTTGGGCCAGATAGCTGACTTCTTCAGAATGATTATCGGAGGGATTAGTCGGGCTTGTGAAGGCCTCGGCCAGACCCTGGACCGGCAGAAAATTACTTTCGCTCACGGGTATATGGGCAATTTCCTCAATGGTATGACTGCCGCGCCGGTGGATACTATTACGCGCTATGACTGATACGCTATGGACCAGTACTAGGTCGATATCGTCTTCCTTGGCCCGCGGCACTTGAATCACGTTGACACCGTCGCTGAGCCCGTAATAGGTGCGTTGTTGGTCTTCGTCACGGTATTCCAGGAATTGCTGTGCCTGGTCTTCAAAATAGCCACTACAGCTAAAAAGCAGCGGCTCGTCGGGCTGCATTTCTGGCTGAGCGTAGAGTCGTTTGTTCATGGCATTAATGGCCTCAATGGCGGTACCACCCAAATCACGACTGCTAACTGCGTCAAGTCTTCTTTGCCAAATAGCCGCTGCTTCTTGCACCGAAACCGGGTCAAGCACATCAGGCGTTGCGTCGGGATAGTCTTCCATCTAGCTTTAGTATATAACTACCTTCACAGGAGTAAAGACAATTTACAGCTACCCTTCTTAATGGTATAGTAATGCCTTATGCATTCTGAAAGATATCCGGCTGGAGTCACCGGCCGAATTATACGACCAGTAATCGGTGCCGAGTTGACTGCCGTGACCAGTAAGTTGGCAGCCAATCCTGCTCATAGCGAATTTGAATTTAAGTCATATGCGATGACGTGTAACGATCGATACCTTGAAAAAGTGATGGTACTGGGTGAACGTGGTAAGCGTCGCTCAGACAAGGTTGGCACGACGGCACTCAGTGAAGTAGTCCGGGCAGTCGAACTGGAACTGCCCGCACTATCTCAACCGATGGTTGGCAATGTTGAGTCTGCATTTT
The DNA here is from genome assembly GCA_030271625.1 of Patescibacteria group bacterium. Taxonomy (GTDB): domain Bacteria; phylum Patescibacteriota; class Saccharimonadia; order Saccharimonadales; family UBA4665; genus UBA4729. The sequence goes on along the minus strand of JARXKN010000003.1, from coordinate 38,434 downwards.
GGATGAAGGCCAATCGAGACGGAAATTATTTCGGTCTAATTACATTGGATACTAGTTTGTTAGCTGCACTTCAAGATGAAGCCCAGTTAGTTCAAGATTTTATATGCAACGACCTTGGTATTATGCCCAGCTTTGAGACGCCAAAGTTTCGAGACTTATCAATTTTTTGGGCTCCGCCTGTAACTCCTGATATCAAACTCAGGGCGGTTACAAGTTATATTCGTGAACAGTTGCCGCTACCTATTCAGCTAGAGCCAGTCCGTTTTGCAGGCTTTAGAGAAATTTAGTTCGATTCTAGTTCACCAATCCGTTTATGATCAAGGCCATAATAATGCCCAATTTCGTGCCACAGCGTGTGCCGTATCTGCTCTTTTAGGGCAACTAGGGTTGGGCTACGGCGCTCCAGGGGGCCTTTAAAAAGCGTAATCTTATCTGGCAAGTAGCGCGTCATGCCCTGTCGCCGACTAAGCGGTACACCTTCATATAATCCGAGTAGCGTTTGGTCGTTGCGAAGCTCTAATTGGACTCGTTGCTCGGGAGTTGGTTCGTCCTGCCAGACAATGGCTACATTTTTTAAACTGGTAACATGCTCACCCGGCAAGCTGTCGTGAGCTTCGGTTATTAACTTTGCAAACTGTTCGCCGTCTAATTGCACTACAGAGTTACTCGGCGCTTATCGGTTATTTTTACGGCTGGCTTAGTAGTGCCTTGCACCTCTTTTTTATTTTTGACAGACTGCAAACAAATGTGATGACGGTGCTCCAAATAGGATTTTTTATAAAGGCCCAGTACTAGATCGGCTAACGGGTCATCATTTAAAGTCTCGTCGAATTTTTCACGATCATGAAAATCTCGTGAAACGCCAAAATCCATCTCGTTATCACCTAAGATACAAAAGGTGGCCTCAACAATTTTAAAATTATTATTCCACTGCGGGTGGGATGTCCAAGCAATACTCTTGAGCGCTAAAGGCTCAGTAAAGGCTTGCTGCGACTCCGGAATCCAGTTGTAGGTAAGCCCATTATCGCGGGTAGTGATTACTTGGAACTCTTGACGACAAATTAGAGCCGCCAGGTCTAAAAATTGCTCACGGACACTGGTTGGTGGCAGTGATAATTCTGGGTTTGTCATGGCTAGCTCCTAAAACTTTAGATTAGGATAAATGGTTTTAGTGGTTTCGTCGATATCAGAACGCAACTGTGGGAATGGGACACCTTCACGGGCGGTGACACCTTCGAAAATCCAGAAGACACGTTCACTAAAGCCCAGTCCACAAGCTGGCGGCATACCGTATTCCAGCATTTCGATAAAGTCGATATCGAGCATCATGGCTTCGTCGTCACCGGCATCACGCAGTTGTTGCTGCTCTACAAAGCGTTGTAGTTGTTCTTGGGGGTCATTCAGCTCACTAAAGCCGTTGCAGAGTTCACTGCCGGCCACAACTGCCTGAAACCGCTGTGTGGTCTCTGGGCGATCAGGATTTATCTTGGCCAGAGGACTAATAAACAGTGGCGTATTAACCAGCCAGACTGGTCCGGCAATATCCTTGCGGATATTTTTCCATAACTTATCGATACCGCGCGGGATGTTCTCGGTCTTTTCAACCTCGAGCTTGTTGTCTTTTAGCGCGCTCTGGATTTCCTGAATCGTACAATCCAGGGGATCAATACCATAGCGATCTTTAATAGTCTGAACATAATCGAGTTCCTCCCAGTCCTTGGCCAGATCGATGTCGAACTCGCCAAGCTTAAATTGCAGCGTACCAAAAGTAGTCTGCAGAACCGAGCGATATAAGTCTGTCATAAATCTAATACCGTCGCGCCAATCAGCGTAGGCCCAGTACCACTCCATGGCGACATGTTCCGGTAGGTGTTCGTCGCTGTAGTTTTCGTTGCGGAAGCGCGGTCCAATGTCGTAGACTTTTTCGAAACCAGCTCCTAGCAACCGCTTGAGCGGCAACTCATGGCTAATGCGCAGGTAAAAGTCTTGGTCTAGCGCGTCCATGTGAGTGACGAATGGGTTAGCATCGGCACCGCCGGTAGTGTGCTCTAAGACTGGCACATTTACTTCGGTGAATTCGTTCTGATTTAGGAAATCGCGGGTAGCCTGCCAGAATTTACTGCGACGGATAAAGCGTTGGCGAACGTCGTCGTTGACGTTCATATCAACGTAGCGGCGGCGCAGACGCTCTTCTTTATTAGTAAAGCCGTCCTGGGCAGTTGGCATTGGACGCAACGATTTTGTTAGTAAGCGCAGCGTGCTAATGTCGACCGACTCTTCGCCGGTTTTAGTTTTAATAACGCTGCCAGTCGCTTCAATAAAGTCACCGGCATCGAGCAGGCTTATTTCGGTAATTAGTAGTTCGCTGTTCGTCCGTTCGGCGGTGACATCATCTTTCTGCGACCAAAATAATTGGAGTGACCCCGTTTGGTCTTTAATGACAACAAATGCAATCTTACCGAATTTACGGATAGATATAATGCGGCCTACAACCGTGACTGTCTGCCCTTCTAGCTGGGCAAAATCGGCATGGACGGCAGCTAAGGTGTGGCTGCGACTGGCCTTGGCCGGATAGCTATTGATGCCCAGCGCTTGTAAGTCCGCTAGTTTGCGGAGTCGTTCGTCGCGGAGCTCTTTCAGCGTTGCCATGGCTAGTTAATGGCGATAAGTTCGTAAACGATGGTTTCAGCGGGTGTCTTAATTTCGACGCTGTCGCCAACTTTTTTACCAATCAGGGCTTTGCCAATTGGCGATTCGTCAGAAATTTTACCTTCTAGTGGATCAGCTTCAACCGTGCCGACAACTTGGAATTCTTTGTTCGCTTTAGGACCCTTTAAAGTAACCTTGGAACCGAGCTGAACTTTGTTACCGTTCTTTGGCTTTTCGATAATATCAACGTTTTGCAAGATGTTATTTAGCTCGCTAATGCGGGCTTCATTACGCTCCTGGTCGGCGCGAGCACTCTGGTATTCAGAGTTTTCTGACAAGTCACCAAGTTCGCGGGCACTGCGAATTGCTTCGGCAACATCGGTGCGCCGAGCAACCGCGTGATCATACTCAGCTTTTAGTTCATCAACACCCGATTGGGTTAATCGAAACAATTTTCTCATTGTAGTTCTCCTCCTTTAATCACCGGATTGTACTGTTCTGGAATAAGATACCGATATTATAGCAATGTAGCTGCTGGAATACCTAGCATTTCAGCTAGATTCTCAAGTGTTACGTTTTGGGCTTCGGCGGCCGTTCGAGCTTTCAGCTCAACCGTGCCGGCTGCAACAGTTTTGTCGCTTATGACTAAGCGGTATGGAATGCCCATAAGATCAGCATCACCAAACTTCTGTCCCGGACGGATATCACGGTCATCATATAGTACACTGCTGCCGGCTGCCGTCAAGGCTTTATATAAGTGGTCAGCTTGCGCAACTGTTTCGGGGCTATCGCCCAGTCGCGCCAAGTAAACCTTAGCCGGGGCAATGTTCTCCGGCCAAACTAGTCCCTTATCATCGGCAAAGACTTCGGCAATCACCCCCATTAGACGGGTAATACCGATGCCGTAGGAGCTAAGATGAACGAACTGCTTTTGACCCGTCTCGTCATCAAATGTGAAATCCATCTGCTCACTTTTTTCAGTACCAAAGTTAAAGATGTTGCCCACCTCGGCGGCTTTGACTTTCTCCAGTCCGCCCTTTTCGATACCTAACTCAGCTAGCGCTTCGTCGTTGTAAACTTCTTCATTAATAGCTAATTTTTTATCGCGGTTAACGTAGATGACATCTTCACCGGCATCAGTGATAGTCTGGAACTCATGGCTGTACTTGGTAAAGGCGCCACCGGATGCCGACGTGACAAAGGTGATATCCCCCAGGCCAACCCGCTCAAAAACTCGTAAATAGGCCGCCATAGCTTCACTGTAGAGCTGCTCGTTTTCAGCCTGGGAACGGGCATAGATGTACATATCCTTCATGACAAATTCGCGGCCACGCATAATACCGCTCTTGGCGCGTAACTCATTACGTAGTTTAGTTTGGAACTGGTAGACGCTGGCTGGCAAGTTGCGGTAGCTGGTGACGAAGTTTTTCATCATGTTAGTAATCGGCTCTTCGTGGGACCACCCAAAGCCAACGGCCGTACCATTTTTAAGTTCGCTCTTAAACCAGACATCGACCGTGTCATCATCCCAGCGGCCAGTAGTTTCCCACAGTTCTTTACGCTGCAAACTGGTCATAATCAGCTCGTTAGAGTTAAGGGCGTTCATTTCTTCGCGGACGATGGTCTTAATGTTTTCTAAAACTTTAAGGCCGAGCGGCAGGTAGGCGTAGACACCAGCCATTTCTTTATGGATAAAGCCAGCTTGAATTAATAGTTGGGCATTTTTTGACGTCTCATCAGCTGGGACGTTTTTTGTAGTACTAGTAAATACGGTCGATAGTCTCATGGTTCTCTTCTCTTTTGCTGGCTATTTATGCGCTTATTGTACCCTATTCTTACGCCTGTGACACTAAGGGCTAGCTCATATGGAAGATGAACAAGGCGCAGAAAGCGATACCGTTTTTGATAGCGTGGAGGGTGATGCCGGCCCAGAGGCTGCCGGTCTTTTCGCGCAGATATATGAGTACCAAAGACAGCACGAAGGTATCGATGGCGGCAATATAGAGTGGGCCGGCGGCCCCGCCCTCTGGCAAGTGAGCTGCCGCAAACACTAGGCTGGTTGCTACAGCGGCCCAGATTAACGGCAGAGCTTTTTTGAGGCTGGAATAGAGAAAGCCGCGCACTAGAATTTCTTCGGTCAGGGGCGGCAGAATAACTAAGCTAATAAAGGTTAGCGCCAGTGGCAAGCCACCGTGAACATTGGTAAATCCAATTTGCTGCTGTTGGTCAACTTTTAGGCTCGGCACCAGTTTGCTAATGACCGAAACTGAGATCAGATAGAAAACATAGTATGGGATAACTGCCGACAGCCCATAGGCCAGGTCGCGCAGTCGTGGTCGTAGCAGGCCGATGGTAGCCCAGCCCCTTTTATAGAGCTTAAGGAACCAATAGACACTGCCGATAACAACGGCTTCGGCAATTAAAATGTAGATAAACTGTGCGTACACCGAGCCGTTGAGCCAGGTGGCGGTTTGATTTTTAGTCCAGTGCTGCAGTAACGGATAAATGGAAACTAGCAAGCCGCCAATCAGCTGCGAAATATAAAACATCCCGACGACGAACAAGACGGCAACCAGCGGCCGCCACGGAACCGACTTGGCCTCGACAGGCGCAACGGCAGTCGAAGTGGGTGGTAGCGGTCGCTTCGGCTCCATTAAAAGAATCGTTTAACGTCGACGAAGGTAATGACGGCAATCAGCGCGAGAAGCACGGCAAAGCCTGAGGCGTTAATTACTTCTTCGCGGTGGGCGCTGAGGGGTTTTTTAAAGATACCGCGCGAGATCAGTGTTAGCCATAAACGGCCGCCATCCAGAGCTGGAATTGGCAAAATGTTCATAATGGCTAGCGTAAGAGAAATGATAGCGATTATCAGCAGCATAAACTGCACCCCTAAGGCACTGCCGGTTTTGAGAACAAAGAAGATACCGACCGGTCCGGAAACCTGGCTACTAGCTGAGGTTTGGCCGTGCTGACGGGCTTTAGTGTTACCAGTGGCAGTTCCGGCTATCAAACTGCCTAAGCCGCCGACGGCATGCCCCAGGCCCTGGAGCGTCAATTTAGTTATTTGGGCGCTGAAGCCCACAGCCACGACGGGCGCTGACCAGGTTGAACGCTGCAAGGTGAAGGCGGTTGGACTGACGCCTAGGTAGCCTTTTGGATTGTCAGTTTTCTGACTGGCATCAACAGCGGCTTTGCTGAGTAAACGAGCGGTCACTACTTTGACATCCCCGCCCCGCGAGTATTTTACGGTGACATTTTTTTCAGGATGGGTGGTTGTAAAATCATGGAGTTGCTTGGGCGAGGCGATTGTCCGGCCGTCAATAGATAAAAGTTTATCCTGAGACTGCAAGCCGGCTTTGGCCGCCGGGCTACCTGGTTCGATGTAACTTAAGAAGACTTCTTGGCGGCTGATTTTAGTATCGCTTTTAACCGTAAACTGGTGTTCGATAAGTTTAGGCATACCCACTAGAGCTAAGAAGGTCAACAAAACTAAAGCCGTTAGTAGGTTCATGAAAACACCAGCGGCCATGACCTTGGTTTTGGTTTTTAGGCTAGCAGCCCCAAAACTGTGCGGTTCGGTGTCGGTGTCGTGCTCGCCCTTTAGCTTTACGAAACCACCCAGCGGCAACAGGTTGATGGTAAAATCCCAGCCACCCTTCATGCGACGCTTGTATAGCCGCGGTGGAAAGAAAATACCAAATTCTTCAACATCGACACCGCCGCGACGGGCCGCTATAAAGTGACCGAATTCATGGATTACAACTAGGCCAATGAACAGAATGAGGCCGACTATCAATAACAATACAGACATGTCCATCTATTGTACCAAAATTCTTACAGCTGGGGCGTAATTTAGAGTGACATTAGCTCGCGCTCTTTAGCGCTAGAGCTGGCTTCAATATCATTGCGGACCTTAGCCAGGGCGTCATCGATTTGCTTTTCGAGGCGCTTGGCGTCATCTTCACCAACTTCTTTGTCTTTTTTAGCTTTGGCAATTTCGTCATTAGCATCTTTACGCGCCGCCCGCAGACGGACCATGGCGTCTTCCTGTTTTTGACCTAACTGCTTGACGATATCACGACGACGCTCTTCGGTGAGAGCGGGAATTTGTAGTCGAATAATGCGGCCGTCGTCGGTTGGGTTAAGCCCTAAATTTTGATTATTGCGAATCGAGGTAACGATGGCCTGCAAGTTAGCAATATCAAACGGGGCCACCTGAATTAGCTGTGCTTCGGGGGTAGTGATAGTTGCTAATTGGTTCAGTGGCATCGGCGTGCCGTAGGCTTCGGCCATAACACCATCAAGCATCGAGGCGCTGGCTCGGCCAGTCCGTAAACTCTTTAAGTCATTTTGAAAATGCTCGGTCGCCTGATTAAACTTGGTCTGAGCGCGCGTAATAATGTCGTTAGGGTTCATGAGTATTACCTTTCGTTATGTTGTTAGTGTAATAAAAAACAGCGGTCATTACTACCGCTGTTTTTTAGATGAAGCTGGGTATTTAGGCGACTTCGCCGAGGGCGAGGCGACTAAAGCGGCGAACGACAACATTTTCGTTCATCAGTGCGGCCTGAGATTTAACGTACTCACCAACTGTTACATCAGGATTCTTAATGTAGGGCTGATCGAGTAGGCAGCGCTCTGCAAAGTGCTTTTTGAGCTGGCCATCAACGATTTTATCAAGCATATCGGCTGGTTTACCGTCAGCGGTGGCCTTTTCGGTAAATTCGGCTTTGGCTTTGGCGACTTCTTCGGCTGGAACTTCTTCGACGCTAACGAACTGTGGGCTAGCCGCAGCAATGTGCATGGCGACGTCTTTAATAAGACCACCAAAGATTTCGCCGCGGGCCACGAAATCAGTTTCACAGTTAATTTCAACGGTGACGCCAATGCGGCCATCGTGGTTGTAGCTGCCGATCAGGCCTTCGCGGGCTTCTTTTTCACCGCGTTTGTCGGCCTTAGTCAGGCCCTTTTTGCGCATGGCTTCGAGGGCTTTATCGAAGTCACCACCGTTTTCGTCTAAGGCGGCCTTGGCGTCAGTTAAACCAACACCAGTTAAATCTTTTAATCTTTTAATGGTTTCAATGTCTACGGCCATAAGTAGTCTCCTTGTGGTTATTTTTTGATGAGCAAAAATTATTTTTCGGCTTTGGCAGGTGCGTCGGTTTTGTCTTCGACCTTTTTGGTCTTAGCTTTACCTTCGGCAACAGCAGCAGCAACGTAATCAGCAATTAGCTGAATTGTCTTGATGGCGTCATCGTTGGCCGGAATCGGGTACTTAACCTGTGATGGGTCAGCGTTGGTATCGGTAATGGCTACAATTGGGGTACCCATTTTGTTAGCTTCGCGGACAGCGTTGGTATCGTGAGTGATGTCGACAATAAAGACAGCGCCGAGCTTGCTAGCAAGGTCTTTAATACCACTGTACAGACGGTTTAATTCATTAATTTCCTCTTGGAAACGCTGGACTTCGAGCTTGTTGTATTTGTTAGCTAGTTCGCCGTTAGCCATGCGCTCTTCTAGGCTCTTGAGGTGCTTAACGCGGCCACCAATAGTGTTGTAGTTGGTCAACATACCGCCAAGCCAGCGTTCGGTAACGTATGGCATGCCCGTGTCTTCGGCTAGCTTCTTCACAATATCCTGGGCTTGGCGCTTCGTACCAACCATCAAAACCTGCTTGCCAGCGGCAGTTGTGTCGCTAATAAAGTTTAGAGCGGCTTCCAAACTGCTTACCGTCTTGGTTAGATCAATGATGTGCGTACCGTTGCGCTTGCTGTGGATGAACGGTGCCATCTTAGGGTGCCAACGGCTGGTTTTATGACCGAAGTGAGCTCCGGCAGCTAATAAATCTTTAATGTCGACGTTTGTCGCCATGGTGAGTCCTTTCTCTTTGCATGGGTGCCCGATTGGTCCTACACGGATGGCAATCGGGAGGATTGGTTCCCAAGCTGCTTAATTTGTTACTCTGTCATATTAACAGATAGGCGGTGGTTTGACAACCGGGGCCAACCTTAGTCGGTTGACCTAGTGCTAACAGAGGTGTATACTACTCCAGATTGAAACAAGTTGACTGCGGCTTCGCTCACCGCTAACCAACGAATTAACTGAGCACGAGGTCCACCATTATGAGAAAAGATATTCACCCCGATAATTACCGTTTAGTCGTCTTCGAAGACTTAAACAATGGTGCTCGGATTTTAACCCGTTCAACTGTCCAAGCCGAAGGCACAACCAAATGGGATGACGGCAACGAATATCCACTGCTTAAAGTGCACATCAGTGCTGCTAGCCACCCCTTCTTTACCGGTGAAGAGCGTATCCTTGATATTGAAGGTCGCGTTGACAAGTTTAAGGCCCGAGCTGCTGCCGGTGCTGCCAACAAAGATAAGCGCGCTGCTGCCGCTCAAAAAGCTGCTAAGCGAACTGCTGCCAAGATTGAGAAAGCTGAAACTGCTGGCAATGTTAAGGCCAAGCCAACCGTAGCTGTCGAAAACCCAGCTGCCGCCAAAGTCTAGCTACAAAAATTAATAAAACGGACCGCGTCTATGTACGAGGTCCGTTTTTTATAGGATACTGACAGTATATGGATGCCAAAGAACAACAACTCCGCGCCGAACAAGCCGCCTTGGATACAAAATTAGCTGATCCGGCTATTTATAGTGATGCCAGCTACCCTAAACTGGCCAAGCGCAAGAGCGCCGTCGACGAATTGCTGGGCTTATTTGATACCAAGACCAAGCTAACGGCCGATAAAGCCTCGGCTTTAGTACTCTTACACGGCCCCGATGCTGAGTTACAGGATATGGCCCGCGTCGAGATTGAAGAATTAGATAGCGAGCTAGCCGATACTGAAGCCAAGCTGATTGCCGCCCTCACGCCGACCGACCCAAACAACGATCGCGATGTCATTATTGAAATTCGGGCCGCGGCTGGTGGTGACGAATCAAGCTTGTTTGCCGGTGAGTTGTACCGGATGTATGCTCGCTGGGCCGAAAATCACAACTTTAAACTCGAGCTATTGACCGAGTCGGCTAATGACAGCGTTGGTGGTTTTAAAGATATTACCTTTGCCCTACGTGGTGTTGAAGCCTATAAGCAGCTTAAATTTGAGGCTGGCGTGCACCGCGTGCAGCGGGTTCCCAGCACCGAGAGCCAAGGCCGCATTCATACTTCCACCGTAACCGTAGCCGTGTTGCCGGAAGCCGAAGAAGAAGACATCGAGATTAACCCTAACGATCTACGGATAGACGTCTACCGTTCTGGCGGTCACGGCGGCCAATCGGTGAACACCACTGACAGTGCGGTTCGGATTACCCACCTGCCCTCCGGCTTGGTGGTATCTAATCAAGACGAAAAATCACAGATTAAAAACAAGGCTAAAGCCATGGGCGTGTTGCGAGCTCGCTTACTGCAGATCAAAATCGATGAAGAAGCCCAACAATTATCAGATGCTCGTAAAAAGCTGATTGGCTCGGGTGACCGGTCTGAAAAGATTAGGACTTACAACTTCCCCCAAGACCGCATTACCGACCATCGGATTGGTTACTCACGATCCAATATTCCAGCTGCTTTAGCTGGTGATATTGACGATTTGATACATGCCCTCCTAGCCGCCGAGCACGAACTACTTAGCAGCGAATAACTAGCTGCTAATACGAATGCAGATGGCTGCCAAATGGCGCATCCGCTCGGCAAAATTAGCAGCATAGCGCTCGTTACAAACCAGCAGCCCTTGTTTGGTGAGTTTAGCGGTTGACGATAACTTGCGGTTGGCACCATGCGCCAACGGCGGCACGGTCCGTACTAAACGACCGCTCTCCAAAGCTATTACATCCTCGGCCGCCAGATACTGCCCGCGTGGCTGATCTTTACGACAGACAAACTGCTCACTTAGTAACTGGTCTTTGGCAGTGAAGTTGCGGACTAGGCAGGCATCGACTTTTTGAAACAGCCGGGTATTGGCGTCGATGACCTCCAAATAATCAGCCGCTAACTCGATGACATGACTGCTCGAATCGGCCGCCACTGCCTCTTCTATCTGCAGTGGACTCATCGGGCTAGCAGCGGCGGTAAAGATTTTATCAAAACTGTCATGAATGTCTGCCAGTGCTGGATTGTGTTCGGTCATAGCTTTCCTTGATACGTAATTTATTAATAGTAAACTGTAATGCTAGTTTGTCAAATTAGCGCAGCGGTGCTGTACAATCGTAGACATGACTGTAGAATCCTGGCTTCGCACGACCACTCGCTCTCTTTCCGCGGCCGGTATTGCTACCGCTCGGCTGGACGCGTTGGTATTGCTAGAAGACGCCGTTGGCCAAAATCGGGGCTATCTGCTGGCTCATCCTGAGCTGGAAATAACAGCCTCGAAACTTGATCAGCTCACTAATTTACTCACTAGTCGGGCCCAGCACGTGCCGCTGAGCTACCTGCGCGGGCAGCAAGAATTTTATGGACGCAGCTTTTTTGTGGCCCCCGGCGTGCTGGTACCAAGACCAGAATCGGAGACGATGATCGACCAACTTAAGACTTTATTTTTAGACCTGGCCGACCAGCCGGGTGATGCCTCAGACAATGACAAGTGGCAACTGGCTGATATTGGGACTGGTAGTGGGGCGCTTGGTATTACCGCCGCCTTGGAGCTGCCTAAGACGCAGGTTAGCTTAATAGAAATTGATGACGCCGCCATTACAATTGCTAAAACGAACGTTATAAGTTTTGCAACAGACACCCCGATCATACAAAGTGACCTGCTGGCCACCTGCTCAACTAACTACGATGTACTACTCTGCAACTTACCGTATGTTCCAGATGACTACCCAATTAACAAGGCCGCCGAACATGAACCAAAGCTAGCGCTGTTTGGTGGCGCTGACGGTTTAGATTTGTATCGGCGCTTATTTCAGCAAATTAGTAATTTATCAGTTAAGCCGTTGTATATTTTAACTGAGGCGTTACCAGCCACTCATAATGACTTAGCGGTTAGCGCCGTAGCAGCCGGCTATAAACTCCAAAATTCAGTTGATTTTATTCAAATCTTTGTACTCAAATAACGTATAAGTTTTTGTTACTTAGCACTAATTTTGGCGGTGCATACTATAATTATCAGCTCGGAGCACCAGACCATTACTGGCAACAGCGGCGCTGTTTAGTTGGTGGGAGTTTCGCCTAAGGCGACGGTAATTTTTTGGGTTTTGCCATCACGAATTATAGTCAGACTAACTTTTTCGTTGGGCTGGTGCGAGCTGAGTAAACTTGTGAGGCTGTGGTTTTGGTCAATGGTTGCACTGCCCACTTTCGTAATAATGTCCTTAGCTTGCAGCCCGGCCTTGGCAGCCGGACTGTCAGCAATGACAGACGGTTCATCAGCATTTACGTTCGGGAGAATGTAGGCGCCATTAGAAACGGACAAATTATTTTGCTTAGCAAAGTCGGCGGTAATCAGCACGTACCGAACGCCCAAGTATGGTCTAACGACTTTACCGTTTTTAAGAACCTGGGTAATTAGGCCCTTAACGTCATTGATTGGAATTGAAAAACCAATGTTCTGGGCGTTGCCGGCAATGGCGGTATTGATACCAATTACCTGCCCGTTCAAATTAACCAATGGGCCGCCGGAGTTGCCTTCGTTAATAGCAGCATCGGTCTGGAATAGATTATCGAGGGTTTCCGTATCACTGGCAGCGCTACTGGCGCTGCCACCATCGGAGCTAGCTTGGACACTCCGACCAAAGCCAGACAGAATACCGCTGGTAACGGTGTTTTGGAATTGCCCGAGGGCATTACCAATCGCGACCACATCGTCACCAACTTGCACCCGTGACGAATCGCCAATCTGGGCCGCCTTGAGGTGATGACCTTTAGGGTTAGCAATCTTTAAAAAGGCAATGTCGAGGGGGTCGGAAGCTTTGGTGCGACCAATGACAGTGACATCCTTCAGTTCAGTGCCATCACTCAGTGTGACACTGACGGTATTGGTACCTTCCGGTACCACATGCCGGTTAGTAATAATAATTCCCTCAGCACTAATTATGATACCGGTACCAGCGGCAGCTTCGGTTTGGGTGCCGGCGCTGTAGCCAAACAGGCTTTCGAAGCCACTGGGCAAGGCGCTGGCCGTGGTGAGGGTAACATTAACACTCACCACACTCGGTCCTACGGTTTTAGCAATCTGACTAATCAGCTGACTCTGCGAGCTGACCACTTTTTTTTGTCGGGCCAGAGTGCCATCACCAACACTGATGGCTTCACGGTGCGTTTCTAACCAGCCGCCGCCGATACCGCCTAAGATAGCTGTTAATAAAAAGGCGACCGCTAATAGGCCTGATCGAAAGCGGCTGGTGCGGGCCAAGGGGGCTAGCTTTGGTCGCTTAAACTCGGGTATGGCTAGGCTGACACTGCGTCGGGCGTTGGGAGTGGTTGTCGTCTCAGCGGCCGTATCGGGCAATTTAGTGGTGTCAGTCATGGTTCCTCCCGCGTATTGCTAACTCTATGTAAACCAGTATAGCTTAAACGGCTTTATCGCCCCAATCAGAGAAGGTCAAGACAACCAGCACGACAGCCAGCATCAAGAACACAAACTGACGCTGCAACCCCTTATTGAGGCGGCCGTGATGATCGAGGTAATACAGCACCGCCAGTCCATACCCCAGGACGCTTAGCAGTAATGTTGGCTGGGCAATAATTTGATAGACGTAAAATAGTAGCCAGTGCCCCATCAGCCAAGCTAAAGCGGCGCCAAAATAGCCCCACAGATACGATAGTAACCGGGCGTAGGGTTCGTTGAAGCTGTCGAAGAAATGCCGGGCGGCCAGGAAGCAGATCAAGCCCGTTACAAAGACAATACCGACTAAGGGACCAGCTGCCCAGGTCAGGTAGAGCGCCATCAAGCCACAGAGCTGCCCAATCGCGGCCTGCAATGACGTAAACAGTAAACTACTCCGGGGCTTAATTACAATTAGCCACACGCCATACAGTACGGCCCAGATAAGTTGCGCGACAACTGATGTGGCGCTATGTGACATAAATAAGACAATCGACAGTCCGACAATAATATCAATCGCATTGGCACGAATATTAGCGGTCCAAAAGCGCGGCCGGACAGCAAACATGCGCCACTTACTTAAGATCACCATAATTAAAGCCAGCTGCACAAACTGCAGTCGTACTAGCACAAACACCACTGCTGGCAGCGTCACTAATAGCAGCAGGTGCAGAATGTGGGCAAAACCAGCGGTGGGTTTAACCTTAGTGAGTAGCAGACGTATCATTACCTACTATGATAACAAAGTCGGCGCCATTTGGTGTGATTGCCGGGTCGGGCAAGCTGGTTACCGCGGTTACGCCATAGCGCTGCTCTAAGTAATGCTTAGTGTATTTCTTAGCCCCGGCCGTCATATCAACGACGATAGTTTGGGCATAGCCCTTGGTTGGCGCGTTGCCAGTACCGGTCACTCCGTAGCCGTAGGACTTCAAGACATCAGCCTGCGTGCCGGCCAGACCAGGTACCGTCGTACCGTTGTAGAGCTGGATCTTCGCCTGCTCTTTCGTCAGGTAAGGATCTTTTAGCTGGCCGCGGACAAAGTTCTGGATAGCACTAAAGTTAGTGACGCCGGCTTTTGGCTCAACGACTGATTGGCCGTTAATGTTCGCGGTTGTCACGTAACTATTGCCGGCATCAGCTAGACCAATTGAATTTACGCTACTGTTAGCAACATCTTTAATGATGTTGGCAAAGTGGGCGGCGTCGGTAATGCTCAGGTCGGTCTGGACGTTGTTGCCAAAGGCCCCAGCGAGCTCAGATAGCTTAGCCGGGCTAGACAGCGTGCCGAGAGTCATGACTTTGTCTTTTAGGGCCAGTAAGATAGCGCGCTGGCGCTGACCACGGGCAAAGTCGCTTGTTGTCTCACGTGAACGGGAGTAATTAAGAGCGTGGATACCATCGAAGGTTTGCAATCCGGCCTTAGCAAGGACTGGGTTATTGTAGTTATCAGCTGCCATAGTTGGATCAACCAAGTCTTCTGGAACATTGACACTAACGCCGCCGACCGTATTAATAGCTTGCTTAAAGGCGTCGAAATCTATCATAACGTTATAGTGGATCGGCACGCCAATGACGTTCTCAACAGTCTGATCAACAGTGGTGAAGCCGGCGAGTGTAGCCTGTGGTACAGAATTATCATCGGTCACCTTGCCGAGATACTTGTACTTACCAGTTTCCCAGGCAGCGTTAATCTTCATTGAACCGGCACCTTGAACGTTAACCCACATGTCACGAGGAATGCTCAGTAAGGTAGCGGTGTGGTTAACGGGGTCGATGCTGGCGAGCATCATAGTATCGGTTAAGTCTGGGGCTGAGTGGGTGCCACCACCACGTCCTAATAATAGGACGTTAATCCGGCCATCACCCTCGCCCTTTAATAAGACAGGGTTAACATTGGTTTGTAAGGCGGCGGCAGAAGTTGTGCCACCTTTAAAGACTTTGCGCGCTTTTAGCCAGCCTTGAGAAACAACTAAGCCACCAGAGGCAATCACCAATACCATAACAATTGCGGTACTTCGGAAGGCCCAGCGGCGGGCTAGCTGCCACTTGCTCTTAAGCACTTTGACGCCGGCCGCTTTTTCGGGGCTGGGTTCGCCCGGAATTGCCATACTGATAGGCAAACGGCGACTTGGTAGGCCATTAGCCGCTGTTAAAGCAGTTGGGTCAGGTCCCGGCAGCGCTGGATTAAAGGCGCTGGTAGCCGTTACTGGGGAGACTGCTGCAGCTGTCGGCTGCACCCGACGAACAGCTAATAGTTCTGGTTGGCGGGCTTGCTGGACGGGGTTTAGGAGCGGCGGAGCCGATTGAACAACGGGAGGTTGCACTGGCAGCGGCTGCATTGCCTGCGGCGCTAGTGGCTGAGCTGGTCGAGCGACAATAAAGGGGTCCATCGAACGAACCGCCCGGGCTGCTGGTGCTGGCCCTCGGTAATCGTTTGTAATTTGGCGTCTTGTTTGTGTTTCACGCCGCTTAAATCGCGAACTATCCATCTCTTTGTGGTGCTAGTATAACGCGTTTACGCTTAGTCTGTAAACCGCTTACGATTATTTAACAACGCCCCCGCCAGCTATGGTATAGTTGACTATTAATGAACAACGACATTACGCCCCGTCCCGCAGCTGAACCGACCGTCCACACACCACCTATTACTAGTGTGCCGCCAACCAATCCAGTGGCCCAGCCTATGGTGACACCACAGGTTACGCCTTTACCGGCTACTACTAATACCGGCGGTGGCAGTTCAGCTAGTGATGACGGCCCATCTGGCTGGCGAGACTTTGTATCAACGGTCGGGATTCTGGCTACGGCGCTGCTGGTAGCCTTATTAATGATTGGTTTCGTATTTCGGTCCTACCAAGTTGATGGCCCCAGCATGCAACAGACCCTGCAGAACCAAGATAAACTGATTATTTGGAAAGTGCCGCGAACCTGGGCCCGCTTAACGCACCACGCCTACATTCCGAACCGTGGCGATGTGATTGTCTTTACCGAAAGCGGCCTCGGTCAGTTTGGCCAAGAAGACAGTAAGCAACTTATTAAGCGCGTTATTGGCCTGCCGGGCGACCGCGTGGTCGTCCAAAACGGCACAGTGACGATTTATAACTCCGAACACCCCAATGGTTTTAAGCCAGATGACACCCTCGGTTATAAGTATGCCAACTTCCCTACCACCTCGGGTGACATCGACATTACCCTCAAGGCCGACCAATTGTTTGCTTGCGGCGATAACCGGCCGAACTCATTAGATTCGCGGGCCTTCGGCCCCATCAGTGCCAATCAAGTTATTGGCAAACTGGTGGTTCGGGTCTTCCCGACCAATCAAATTAAAACTTTCTAGTCTAACCGGAGCGGCATATGCTACGCTATAAGCATAATGAGCCAAACACCAAAACGGGGACTGGGCCGCGGATTCGAAACCCTCCTCCCCCAGACGTTCGACAAAGCCTTACTGCTACCAAACGATGATGAGCGCATCCAGAAGCTGAACGTCGATGACGTGATTGCCGATGCCGAGCAGCCCCGCCGTCACTTCGACGAAAAGGCCTTAGCTGAACTAAGTGAATCTATCCGTCAGCACGGCGTTTTGCTGCCGTTAGTAGTTCGGTCTCTGGGTAATAAAAAGTATCAGATTGTGGCTGGTGAACGACGCTGGCGAGCCTCAAAACTAGCCGGCCTCAAAACCGTACCGGCCATCGTCCGTAGTCTTAAAGAATTGCAGCAACTAGAAATTGCCTTGGTCGAAAACGTTCAGCGCGTCGACTTAAGTCCGCTCGAACAAGCCGTTAGCCTGCACCGCCTACACGATCAATTCTCGATTGCCTACGAAGCGATTGCTAAGCGTCTCGGCAAAGCCCCCTCGACCGTCAATAACTTAGTTCGATTATTGCAATTACCAGAGGCGGCGCAGGCGGCACTGGCCAAGCACGAAATTAGCGAAGGCCACGCCCGAGCGATTTTAGCGCTCAAGGGTCAAGCTAAAGAACAAGCAAACTTGTTGGCGGCAATCTTGCAACACGGTTGGAGCGTTCGCCAAGCCGAACGCTATGTGAGCAGCCTCAAAGCTGGCGTTAAGGAACCAGCCGCCGTGCGCGAGCGTGTCCAAACTGAAACCCCAGCTACCAAAGCCCTCGCTAAACAGCTCGGTGCCCCGGTTCACGTCAAACGCACTGCTAAAGGCGGCCGCTTAGAAATTACTTTTAAGGACGATGACGAACTGTCCAAAATACTAGCTCAGTTACAATAACAATTAATTAATAGCTAGTTCGCGACAAGATTTCTTTAGCCAAGGCCTTGTAAGCGCGGGCACCCTTGCTCCACTTATCGTGTTCAAAGATAGTTTTACCGTAGCTCGGCGCTTCGGCTAAGCGGATATTACGTGGGATAACCGTCTTAAACAGGTTTTCACCGAAGAACTTTTTTACCTCTTCGCGAACTTGTTCGCTGAGGCTAGTGCGTTTGTCGTACATCGTTAAGACGACACCAAGTAGCTCTAGCTGCTGGTTGGTACTGTGTTTAACTGCTTGGACAGTATTTAATAATTGACTCAAGCCTTCGAGCGCATAGTATTCGGCTTGCACCGGCATGAGCACCAAACTGGCCGCTGTTAAAGCATTGATAGTTAGCAAGCCGAGTGACGGTGGACAATCAATAATAATGTAGTCATACGCGGCAGTTGCTAAAATTTGCTGCAGCACATACTCTCTACGTTCCCGTTCAACCAGTTCAATTTCCGCCCCCGCCAAATTCGTATTACTCGGCAGCACGTATAATTGTGCGACATTCGTTTCTAGGACGGCGCTAGCCAATGATTGACCATGACAAAGCAGTTCGTACATGGTAACCGGTTGATCTTTTACTAATCCCAGCCCACTCGTGGCATTGCCTTGCGGGTCAAGGTCGACTAATAAGACAGAATGACCGGCCGTAGCTAACTGGGCGGCCACATTAATAGTGGTAGTGGTTTTACCTACCCCGCCTTTTTGATTCACGACCGCTATTATTTTTTGTGTCATAAGCTTACTAGTAGTATAGCATTTATGCGGCCGTTAGCTGCAAGAGTGATTATGGTAGTCTCTGTTAAGTAGCCGTATAATACTAACCGTATAGTACTTTGAAGTAACTACTAAAAAACGCCAGTTTGGACCTGGCGTTTGGATTTTTGTTTTTGTGGAGACCGTTACACGAACTGGAAGATTTTGTCGCTCAGAATGAGTTTTCTAAGCTCTTCCTGGTGTTTTCTTTCCTGTCGCGTTAATTGCTTGAGCAGTCGATCGTCCTGTTTCTTTTTGTCGCGCTTCATTTTGTGTTTCCTACTGTTGGTTTGTTATGTCTGTTTTTGTCTTACTTTTGGTTTTTGTCTGCCACCGGGCCACTTACGGAGAAGCGCCGCTAAGACTGGGGATTGCTGGTGGTCTTATTGTGTTCATTTTTTTTGTTTGATCTTTTTGATTTTTCTTGAAGATCTAAAGGTTATTATAGTTCCCTAAAAGCCCTCTTGTAAAGTGTTTTTAAGAAGATAACTGTGGATAAATTTTGTGGTACGCCCTGTCTTATCGCTTATGCTAAAACTTTAGTCTTCGCCCGGTTTGGGGGCATGTAGGGGCTGTACGTGCGTCACAGCTAGCAAGTCATAAGCGTCAGAAAAGGCTGCTTATTTGGCAGCTGAACTTTCTATCAATTTTAGGCTGTTAAATACCTGTCGCCACTGTGAATCGGTAATATTACTGCTAGCACGAACGAACATCAGGGTGCCTTTGGCATTCATGACGGCCGATTGGTTGCCCTGTAATTCCTTTGGTTTGGTTAATGACACCCGGCCGTTAACCGTATCGAAATTACCATACGGCAAAAGGCTGGCGATAAGTTTGTCGTAGGCTTGCGGGATGTCCACAAAGCTCTCGGGTGTAGCTTGTTGATTAATGTATAGATCAGCCCCGCCAAGCAGCCTACCAGTATAGCTAAGGACGCCGGCTTGGTCATTAAACGATATTGATTTGCGCTCGACGGCAACGAGCTTGTCGTTAGCAGGATAAAAGACAGCAAAATTGACCTTACTAGCGATAGCCGGGGGCAAGACCTGCCCTGCCCCATGGCTAAGCTTCACGACGCCGCTTGCAGCCGCCAGCAGTAGTGCGGTAGATAGGGCGATGACTAATACTTTCCGGCTGACAGTAAATGACCGTTTTGGCTTTGCAGTTCTAGGCGTAACGGTATGGTGGGCTGCAGCACTGGTGGGAGCCACTGGCCTGACCGGCAGTCTAGGCGGGAGCGGCAGCGTTGACGGAGTTACTGGGCGACGAAGGTGTTGATCTAAGGCCGGACCGGCTGTTGCGGATCGAGGGGGGCGTTCTTTCATACCTCTTATGATACCTGATTGTGCCGCTCGTGCTAAGCCCGTAGCCCTGCTAGCTACAGAATCTTGCTGCCCAGTATCCGACCTTCTATGATACGGGTTTCCGTAAGGTTAGTCGTGAAGCTACTAATTGCAGAGGCAGCACTGAACGTATTGGTACCGGCTGGATCGATGGCATAGGCTCGCCACCAATACTGGGTATTCTGCGCTAAGTTCGCCGATGTAAAGTCATAGAAGGCCGGCGTCGAATTGGAAGCTAAGGTAGGATCTGACCCATAGGCTGTAAAGGTTGCGTTATCCTGCCCGCTCCAGCCAGCTTGCGAGGACGTCTGATCAAAGGTGTACAGAACTGTTGAACAGGTAGCCGTACTACATAACTGGATTTTATACTGAAGATCATCGCCATCTGCATCAGTTGCGGCTAAGCGAAATTCTGGATTAAGTGGCACATTAGAGGCGCCATTACCGGGCTGAAATAGAGTTGGCGCGGCTGGATAGACGCTGGTCTTAAAGGAGCTAATGTTAGATGGGGGCGTGAAGTAACCGCCATTTACATCGTAGGCATAGGCCCGCCACCAATACTGGGTATTAGCGGTTAGCGGCGTCTGTAAGGTGTACGTGGCCATGGTTGATGTACTGAGAGCGCTGGTGCCGTTATAGGCGGTGGCGCCGGACACATCCTGTCCACTCCAGCCAGTTTGAGACGAGGTTTGGTCGTAGGTACTGAGAATCGTCGTGCAGGTACTGTTGGAACACAGTTCAATCTTGTACTTTTCTGGCCCTGGATTAATTAAATAATCCTTAACTTGAAAAACAGTATACAGCGGCGCGCCGGTTGACTGATCGACGGGTATGTACAATTTTGGAATCGGGATAAATGGCTTTAACGCTATTGAGCGCATGAGCGATCGAGTGTTTCTTAACTGGGCGTTATTGCTAGGGTTTACTGAAGTCGTAAAGCGTGTACCGCTAGCACCGGCGTTACCAAGCGGTTCATACATGCTGTCGCTACCCAGAGTGGTACCATCTACCAGGTTCCAGGCACTGTTTAGGGTACTTGAGAAGGAGGTAGTACTGCCGATAAAGTTGGCTTCAAAACCCCAAATCCCGACGTAGTAGTCATTGGAGTGCGTACTGGTTACTGAGGGCGCAATGTGATTCGAGCCCGAGGCGTCGTTTGCCGTTTGAGTGTCATCGACCGGGGCCGCCACATCAACACCGGCATAGTCAGTGCCGGCAATTATAACGTTGGTGGCGGTACTAAAGAGCCACGAGTAAGATGACGGATCACTGATATCTGCCACATGGTAGAACACGGCCTGGCTGTATGCGCCATCGACTTGCGTCGAGCCAATCTGCACCCAGCTTGAGTTGGGAGCGGTTAAAGTGGCGGCGCTATTCCACAGGACACTAACTATAAAGAAGTCCCCTGCACTCCAGCCGGCCGGTGAAGTCAGTGATAAGTTAGAACAAGAAGCACAGAAAGTCGTGGCCGACGACACAAAACTAATACCGGCCGGTCGCGATGACGGTAACAAAAGCACGGTATGCGCCAACCACTTGGTATTACCAGCAGTGAAGGAGTTAAACGTTCCGGTTACACCGGCGTTATTAAGTACCTTCCCGGCCGATGCATCACCAACATTAGTAGTCGAAACTGAATAATTGGCCGTTAGCGAGGCATCGTAGCTGGTCGCGGTGGTGGCAGTTAAATAGCCCCAAAAGTTAACCATCATATCGCCATTAGTACTGGCTGAAGCTGAAGGAGCGGAGTGGGTAGTAGTGTTGGTTGCGCCACTGGTATACCCAATAACATCATCTATCGGTGCCGTATTGTCCACTCCCGAATACGCGAGAATACCCCCCACGATATTACTGGCTCGAGAAATAGTAAAGGTATACGAAGTTGGTTCACTACCACCGGCAACTTTATAGAAAACACTCTGCCACCAGTTACCATTACTGACATACCCTCCAGCCTGTAACCAGCCGGTTGGTTTCGTAACAGTGACGCCCTTATTCGCGCCAGCATTGTATGTTAAATGCACGACCATAACCGTACCACTAATAACCCCCGCTGGTTTTGTCAGTGCCAAGGTGGTGGCGGTAGTACCGGTTGTGGTAGTGGCGGTATTGCTCCCTACCAAAGCAATCGCTGCTTGGGCTTGTCCGGGACCAATAATTGTCGACGCTAAACTTACAGCCAATACAAACAAGGTTGCAGCTGCTCCGGAGCGGATAAGATTTAACTTTTTGGTTTTCATTCTAATTTTCATTATCGAATACTCTCATTAAAGTATACCGAACCAAGGCAAGTTGCGGCAGAGGTACAGCCAGTTGTAAAGGTCGTGCGTGCCGTTCCCATAGTGCCGAAAGCACCGGTGGCTGTGGCCGCGTTTACATAGCCGGCGGTGGTGCTGGTGATTACAAAGTTACCAGCTGCGGCAGTACTGACGGCTTTGGCATAGGCTGGCCCGGAGGTGACAATGATGCCGTTTGGCGCGGTGCTAGAGGTAGCACCAGTTGAAGCTACGACCACACCCATAACGGTGGCGCTGCCGGCAGCGGTAGCCGGAACTGCATTGCTGGTGCTGGCTATGACAGCCTGACCTAAGCTGGCTGCAGTACTGAGGGTAACAAATTCTTTCTGGCTGTTAGTAAAGGTACGAACATCATAAATCTGGGCAATGTTATTGGCGGTTGTGGCTGATCCCTTAATGTCTGCTAGACAGACGATTGGGTTGTTAGCACTGACGAACGAAACAGTTGCTAAGTTCGCAATTTCCGTAGTGGCACCGGCTGAAAGTACTGGTTGGTTAGTCGTACTGCTGAGGCAGATGTGGGCCCAGATGTTTGTGGTAGTCAAGGTGTTAATGGTAACTACCGTTGAAGGTACCACTACTTTACGGCCGGCTGAGTAAGCAGTACATGGCGCAACTGTAACAGTTGTTGCCGTAGTCCAAGAAACTTTACATGGGCCAGTTACACCAGCTGTTCCTAGGGCTGGTAAGTCACCGCCGTTGGAGCCGCTATCTGGTACCACTCCAAACAACATGATGCCAAGGCCAGCTGTTGAAACTAGGTCTTCAAAAGTGCTACCAATACAGGCACGAATTGAGTTACTGACGGTGTTGTAGTACATTGCGCCACTCGGGTTAGCGGTGGTGTTACAAGCAGCGTTGGTAGAGTTTGCATCAGCATAGGTGTTGTACGAGTCGAGAGTTAGGTTAACTTGTGTCGCATCACCCAGAACCGAGCCCACCTGAACGGCTTTATTGGTTGAGTCGGTAGTTAGGATGGCCACACCGGCAGAGTTCTGAACTTGGAACAAAGTGGTGTTATCGAATGTTGCTCCAGCCTTTAGTAACATACCCTTGGTAGCCGAGGTGGTAACGATTGTAGCTGGGCTGCTAGAGGTGTCATAAACACCTTGTAGCGTCTGACCAGCTCCGGCAGCACAAGTGCCACCGGTGACGATACCGCCGGCAACAGTGGAGTTGGTGAGGGACTGACCGCCGGTACAGGTCGACGTAATACCAGGGGTACCGTTGAGCTGGTAGCCGGTTTTGATGTTGAGGTTACCGGCGTTATCGAGGGTTAACAAGTTGGTGGCAGCAGCTGATTGCGCCTGGATGACAAAGCCAGTCGATAAAGCACTGGCGTTATTTTGGTTTAAGTACAACACGGTGCTGCCATCATTAGTACCGGTTGATCGGTTTTCAACTGAGAAGACGTTACCGGTTAGCGCATTGGCTGCACCAGTTACGATACGCTGAACCGCAAAGTCGTTAGTGCTGTAGGCGCTGCCGGCGGTGTAGGTCTTGGTGAAGAGGAACTTATCGGAAATACCGGTTAATGGTACGGAAACGTTACCGGAAGTAGCACCCAGCTGAGTAATACCACTTGAAGCGGCAAAGACGGCGGCACCGTTAGCGTACGTAACCGATGCATAGCTCGAACAGGCAGTGGAAGTGCCGTTAACGGTGCTGTCACAAACCTTTAAGCCACCGCTGATGGTATCGAAGATAAGTGAGGCAAAGCCACCGGCATTTTGGACTAGCAAGGCAGTGTTGGTGTTGGTGGTGTTGGCAATAGTCACGCTGTTGAACGATGGGTTTGCAACGGTGTTGATGGTTCCACAGGTGCCACCGGCGCCGGCGGTAATGGTGTTACCACCACCAGTTAAGTTACCAGTACCGGCGGTACAAGTAATGCTGGTGTTACCCTGAGCAGCAGTGTTGGCGCCAGAACCATAGGCGACCGCGAGGCTAAGCGTACCGGCGCCGGCAGTTTGGGTAATACCCGTGGTGCTAAGCGTGGCAGCGTTGTAACCGGTGCCGTTACCAATCAGTAGTTGGCCGTTGGTCGGAATCTGACTAGTACCGGTTCCGCCGTAACCAGCAGTAACGGTCGTGGCGTTCCAAACACCGGCTGTGACGGTACCAATCTTAGTGATGTTGCTGTAGGTGGTACCGGTGCTGAAGGCGCCATTTTGGATGATGCCGGTAGCGGAGAAGATAGAGTTACCGGCAATGGAAATTGGGTTGTCGTAACCAGAACCAATAACGATGCCGTTGAACTGGTTACCGGTAAGTGGCGTGACGTTAGCGAGGTTTATGCCGTTCAGAACGTTGGTACTGAGCGTGTTAGTCGTACCGGTAAGGCTGATGCTGCGAGCGTTAACGGTAGCAGCGGTAGCCGTTGTGTTGGTAGTGGTAGCACTAACACTGTTGACGTTGGTAGCGCCAGTGGCAGCGGTGCTGTAGGTCTGCGCAAAGGTACCGCTGGTGGTGGTATTACCGGAGCTGTTGACGTTGAACTGGCCGGTAGTACCAACTGCCAAGCTACCGTTGGTGACTGCCACGGCCGTACCAGTAGCGCTGAAGGTGGTGGCGCCGAGGAAGGTGTTGGCAGCCGTACCAGTTTGGGTGTAGCCACCGGTGACATTTAAGGCGTCAATGATTGTAACGGCGCTGCTGCTAACGCCAAAGTAGTTTGTGGTGCCACCGTTGTTAGAAATCTGCATTAAGTTGCCGCTAACTGGGGTGGTACCGTCTTGGATCTTGATGCCACCGTTAGCGCTGGTAAGCAGAATCTGAGGGTTGGTAGCACCAGAGTTGTTGTAGGCCGTTTGCAACGTATCAGCAGTTTGTTGGCAGCTACCACCGGTCAGGATGCCGCCGGTGTAGTTGCTGGCGGTGACGGCAAAGTTAGCAGCACAGCTAACTGTACTGCCAGCGTTGGCGCCGACTGCAAAGCCGCCAGCGGCATTTAGCAAGCCGGCGCTGCTAACCTGCAGCTTAGTCGTGCCGTTGTTCTGGAAGTTAATAAAGTCAGCGGCTGAACCGGCGCCAGAAGCTGGCTCATTGATACCAAAGTAGGTACCACCGTTGGCGCTGACATTACCAGCTGCAATGGCGCCACCAAGTTGCAATAACGAGGTAATGCCACTGCCGGCGACTGGCGCGCCACTAGCCACCAAGCCAGTTGTGCCAGCAGTACTAGTTACGGCACCGCTGAAGCTTGGGTTGTTAACGATATCGATAGTGATGTTGTTAGTGGCACTAGCGGTAGTTGTTAGGTTGTTACTGGCACCCTTGAGGAAGGTAACGGTACCACCACCACTGACGTTTTGAGCCGTACCAGCTGAAGCTGCGACCGTAAACAAGGTACCAGAAATGTCGGTGCCAGCAATCGTGCTGTCGACATAGTTGGTACCGTTGCCACGCAGGAAGTGGCCGGCTGGAGCAGCACCACCGATAGTAAAGCCGGTGGTAGCGTTAACCACACCACCCGAGAGCGTGGCGCTGGTAGTGATAGTGTTGGCGGTGCTAATAGTGCCGAAGCTGGTAATCGAACCAGCGGTTAAGGCACCGGTGCTGGTGATGTTACCCTGCACTGCAGCTGGTAGGAACTGGGTAAGGGCTGGAACGTTGGAACCGTTGGTAGCTAAGATGCTATTAGCGGCGGCGCTAGTTGCCTGAATAGCACCGCTACCGTTGCCAAACAAGATGCCGTTACTGGTTAGGCTGGTGGTGCCAGTACCACCATTGCCGACACCCAGTGTGCCAGTAACTTGGGCTAAATTAAGCTGTCCGGAGCCATTAATGATACTGGTACCGTTGTAGTTCAGGACATCTGCGTAGCCAGTTCCTACCTTAAAGGCGTAGAAGGCGTTACCAGCAGCAGCCGCCACATTGCCTAGATTGATAGCCGTATTGGTGTTAGTACCGGTGCCGTTAGCAGCGCCGGTCATATTAATGGCGATGCCATTAACGACACTAGCACCACTTGTTGCGGTGTTAGCGACGGTCTTAGTCTCGGCCGTGCCAGTAGTGTTGCTGTAACCTTGAGTAATCGTGCCGGTACCAGTTGCTAATGATAGGTTCTGGTTAGCGCCTAAGAAAACGCCACCGTTAGCATTAATGGCGCCGCTAAAGGTTCCCTGTACGGCAGTTAGGTTGCCGCTAGCATCAATCTTGGCGACCGTAGCGTTACCACTGCTGACAAAATCAGCGATATCTTGGCCAGCGGCACCCTGGATAGTAGCGGCCACGGTGGCAGCACGGGCTTGGATGTTGAAGTTACCACTAGTCTGCTGAGCGGTTTGGTTGCGGATGAAGTCGGTACCAGTCGTCGCTTCGTAGGTATTAGTACAGGTGCTGAGCTGGTTACTGGCGTTCTGACAGACCTGGGTTGTACCACTAGTGGCGCTTAAGGTCGAGATGGTTAAGACGCCGGTGATGCTAGTGTTTTGCTTGAGCGCAATGCTGGTAGCGTTAGTGGTGCCGATGTTGAGTGCGCCGCTGGCGTTAACGTCGAAGCTAGCGCCCAGGACGGAGCCGCTGGTAGCAACATTACCGTTGGTAGCGATGGTGAACTGACCGGTCGAACCAACCGTTACGCTGCCGCCACTAACGTTAAGGGTACTGCCGATAGTGGTGGCGCCGTTTAAGCTGATAGCGCCGGTGCCGGTGCTGAAGCTGCCAGAGCCAGTTTGGGTAATGCTACTGTTGTTACCAACGGCCACGCCTCCGTTAAAGGTTGCGAGCCCGGTAAAGGTACTAGTGCCCGTAACGGCCAGGGTGCCGCCAAGTGAAGTGGCACCAGTACCGACGGTTAAGTTGTTGCCGTTAGAGATGCTGACCGCACCGCCGAAGCTGCTGGCGCCAGCCGTAACAGTTAGGCCATTACTGACGGTTAAGCTGCCAGTTACACCAGTGTTTTGCTTGAGAGCAATGCTAGTAGCGTTAGTAGCGCCGATGTTTAAAGCGCCGGCACTCACCGTGTCAAAGCTGGCGCCAAGGATGTTACCACTGGCATCAATCTTGGCAACTGGGGTACCGGCAGAGGTTTGGAACTGAACCAAATCGCCACCGGCGCCAGGCGTAGCACCACCCTTAATGACGGCCACTGGTGTGGTAGCGTTGGCGGCACCTTGGGCGAAGATGGCCGCTGCTGTCGCGCCACTGCTCAGGATGCTCAATTGGCCATTGTTGGTGGTAGTGTTGACGCCTACGAAGCTACCGTTATCGAATAATTGACCAATACCGAGGGTGCCAGCACCAGTGAACTTGGCTACGTAGTTAGCAGTGCCGCCAGAAGCAGTTACACCACCACAGTTATTAATGTTCTTAACACAGATAATGTCGCTGGTGCCACCGGCGATGCTTGGAATGGTGTAGGTGCCGGTTCCAACGCCAGTTGGGGCGGTAATCTGCAGGCTGCCGAGGTTGGTGTTAGTGGTGTTAGCAAAGTTGAGCGTTCCAGTTGTACTACCAGCCACGCCGAGGGTTAAGCCACCTGCGCCCTGCACCGCTAAGGTGGTACTGACCGTAGTTGCACCGTTCAAGCTGACGGCGCCAGTACCGGTACTGAAGCTGCCGGTGCCGGTTTGCGAGACGTTACCGGTGGTGGTAATGCCAGTGGCCGCCGTAATCGCGCCAGCATTGTTAACGGCAAAGGCGCCGCTGTTAATGCTGAGACTAGCGCCGTTCAAAGCTCCGGTTGAGGTGACGGTACCACCTTGGATGGTCGTGCTAGTGGTGATGTTGTTACTGGTGCTAATAGTGCCAAAGCCGGCGGCAATTGAGCCAGCAGCCAGCGCACCAGTACGGGTGATATTACCTTGAACGGCGGTTGGTAAGGTCTGGCTTAGGCTTGGAATGCTAGTAGCGGCATCAGTGACCAAGACTGCACCGGCCAAAGCGGTGGTGGCCTGGATAGCGCCGGTACCATTGCCGTAGAGGATACCGTTAGAAGCCAGGGTTGTTGCGCCAGTGCCGCCGTTGCCAACGTTGAGTGTGCCCGTAAAGTAGGTGGCGCTGTTGCGATCAACGGCGCTGCTGCTGAGTAAGCCGCTGGCGTTGCTCTGGACCAGCCCAGCCCCGAGGGAGCCAAAGGTTACGGCACCGGTACCGACCGTTAGGGTATTAGTGCTGCCGATAGTGGTGGCGCCGTTTAAGCTGATAGCGCCGGTGCCGGTGCTGAAGGTGCCAGCGCCAGTCTGCGTAAAGCTACCCGTTAAGGTGGCGTTTACGGCGCTAAGATTACCGGCAGCATCAATTTTGGCAACAACCGTACCAGCTGAAGTCTGAAGTTGTAGCAAGTCGCCGCCAACGCCCGGTGAAGCGCCGCCCTTAATGATAGCGACTGGGGTAGTTGCACTGGCAGCGCCTTGAGCAAAGATAGCAGCCTGGGTAGCGCCGCTGCTTAAGATGCTTAATTGACCATTGTTAGTAGTAGTATTGACGCCTACGAAGCTACCGTTATCGAATAATTGACCAATGCCGAGGGTGCTGGCGCCGGTGAACTTAGCAACATAGTTGTTGGTGCCGCCTGTAGCCGTAACGCTACCGGCACAGTTAGCCAGCGTTAGTAAACAAACGGTATCGCTGGTACCGCCAGCGATGCTTGGGACAGTATAGGTAGCGTTGCCAGCACCACTTGGAGCACCAACTTGGATAACACCGAGGTTAGCGTTGGTGGCATTAGCAAAGCTAAGCTTACCGTTCACAGAACTAGCCGTTCCAAGCGTCAGACCAGCTGCGCTCTGGACGTTTACCGCGCCGCCAAAGGTCGAGGTACCGGTACCAACATTGAAGGTATTGCTGGTAGTGACGCTGGTTGGGCCATTGAGACTAATGGCGCCGGTGCCGGTGCCGAAGGTGCCAGTACCAGTTTGCGAGACGTTGCCAGTGGTGGTAATGCCGGTGGCCGCCGTAATCGCGCCAGCATTATTAACGGCAAAGGCACCGCTGTTGATACTGAGGCTAGCACCATTGAGGGCGCCGGTTGAGGTGACGGTACCACCTTGGATGGTAGTCGTCGTCGTAATATTGTTAGCCGTGCTGATAATGCCGAAGCCGCTGGCAATTGAGCCAGCCGTTAAAGCACCAGTGCTGGTGATGTTACCTTGAACAACCGCTGGCAATGTTTGGGTCAAGCTAGGAACGCTCGAGCCATTGGTAGCTAAGATGCTGTTGGCGGCCGATGCGGTGGCCAAGACGTTACCGGCACCATTGCCATACAGGATGCCGTTGGCGGCCAATGTGCTGACGCCTGTACCACCATTAGCAACTGTTAAGTTATTGGCTAGTAAAGTGCTGCTGTTGCGGTCAACGGCGCTGCTGCTGAGTAAGCCGCTGGCGTTTGATTGGACGATGCCAGCGCCGAGCGAACCAAAGGTGACGGCGCCAGTAGCGGTGGTGAGCGTCTTAGTGCCAGTGATGCTGACATTGCCGTTGAAAGTGCTGAGACCGGCAACAGTTAGCGTGCCACCCAAAGTAGTTGCGCCCGTACCGACGGTGAGGGTGTTAGTGCCGGTAACGCTGGTAGCGCCGTTGAGGCTGACGGCGCCGGTGCCGGTGCTGAGCGTGCCAGTACCAGTTTGCGTGATGTTGCCGGTGAAGTTACCATCAACGGCGGTTAAGTTACCGCTGGCATCTACCTTAGCCACAACCGTACCAGCTGCAGTCTGAAGTTGTAATAAGTCACCACCAGCGCCAGGAGTAGCGCCACCCTTAATGACAGCCACTGGGGTAGTTGCACTGGCAGCGGCTTGGGCAAAGATAGCCGCTTCGGCAGCGCCGCGGCTGACGATGCTAAGCTGGCCGTTATCGGTAGCCGTGTTGACGCCCGCAAAGGTACCATTGTCGTACAGTACACCGATACCAAGCGTGCTTGGGCCAGTAAAGCGGGCGACGTAGTTGGCGGTACCGCCACTAGCGCTCAAGCTACCAGCACAGTTGCCGGCGAACTTCAGACAGATTTCTTCGTTAGTACCGCCGGCCACACTTGGAATCGTGTAAGTGGCAGTACCGGTACCGGTTGGGGCAGCAATCTGCAGGACGCCAAGGTTGCTGTTAGTGCTGTTGGCAAAGCTGAGCTTACCGTTTACGGTGCCGGCGTTGCCGAGGGTGATGCCAGCGGCACTCTGGACATTGACGGCGCCGCCGAAGGTAGCAGTGCCAGTACCGACAGCAAAGGTGTTGGTACCCGTAACGCTGGTAGCGCCGTTGAGGCTGACGGCGCCCGTGCCGGTACCGAAGGTGCCAGCACCAGTTTGCGAGAAGTTACCGGTAGTGGTGATGCCGGTGGCAGCCGTAATCGCGCCAGCACTGCTGACCGCAAAGGCCCCGGCATTAATGCTGAGGCTGTTGCCGCTAAGGACGCCCGTGGCAGTTACTGATCCACCTTGAACGGTAGCAGTAGTGGTGATGTTGTTGGCGGTGCTGATGGTACCAAAGCCGCTGGCTATCGAGCCGGCCGTCAGAATACCGGTGCTAGTGATGTTGCCTTGAACAGCCGTAGGCAGCGTTTGGGTTAAGCTTGGAACGTTGGAGCCATTGGTGGCCAAGATGCTGTTAGCGGCGGCGCTGGTGGCTTGAATGGCACTCGTACCGTTGCCGTAGAGGATACCGTTAGCAGCTAAGGTTGTAGCGCCAGTACCGCCATTGCTGACATTTAAGGTACCGGTTAAGTACGTTGCGCTGTTACGATCAACTGCTCCGCTGGTAAGTACGCCCGTTGCGCTGCTTTGGACTATACCGGTGCCGAGTGAACCGAGCGTAACAGTACCGGTGCCGGTCGTAAGTGTGTTGGTGCCAGTAATACTGACAGCGCCGTTGTGGGTTGTAGCGCCGGTAAAAGTGCTGGCGCCGGTGACGGCTAAGGTCCCGCCAAGGGTAGTGGCGCCGGTGCCAACAGTTAGGGTGTTAGTGCCGCTAACTGCTACGTTAGCGTTAAAGCTGCTAGCACCGTTGGCAGTTAGCGTACCAGTTAGCGTTGTAGCGCCAGTGACAGCTAGCGTACCGTTGAGGGCTGTGGCGCCGGTACCGACGGTAAAGGTGTTAGTGCCAGTGACGCTAGTCGCGCCGTTAAGACTGATGGCACCAGTACCGGTGCTGAGCGTGCCAGTACCAGTTTGGGCAATGTTGCCGGTGAAGTTACCGTTGACGGCACTCAGGTTACCGGCAGCATCAATTTTGGCAACGACTGTACCAGCAGAAGTCTGGAGTTGTAGCAAGTCACCGCCAGCGCCAGGAGTAGCGCCGCCCTTAATGATAGCTACCGGTGTGGTGGCGCTAGCGGCACCCTGAGCAAAGATAGCGGCTTGAGTAGCGCTGGCGCTAACAATGCTCAGTAAGCCATTGTTGCTAGTAGTGCCGAGGCCAACAAAGTTGCCGTCGTCGTACAAGCTGGCGCTGCCAATCTGCGTACCGCCGGCGTTATTGAATTTAGCGAGGTAGTTCTGGGTACCGCCAACGACGGTGACACCAGTACCACTACCGGAACAGTTACCAGTAAATTTCAAACAGAATTGGTCGGTGGTACCGCCGGCTACAGCTGGTATATTGACGGTTGCATCGCCGGTACCGGTTGGTGCCAATGAGTTCAAGAGTGTCTTGTTAGTGTTGGTGGCATTAGCAAAGCTGATCACGCCGGCAGTCGTACCAGCAACGCCGACAGTAATGCCACCAGCGCCCTGGACAGCTAGCGTGCTGCTGATAGTGGTGGCACCGTTCAAGCTGACGGCGCCAGTGCCGGTGCCGAAGGTACCGGCACCGCTCTGTAAGAAGTTGCCGCTAGTAGTAATACCGGTAGCAGCGCTTATGGCACCGGTGCCGTTAACAGCAAAGGCAGCGCTAGCAATACTGAGCGTACCGCCCTGCACTGCGCCAGTGGTAGCAATGGTGTTAGTGGTGCTAATGGTGCCAAAGCCGGAAGCAATTGAACCAGTTGCTAAAGCACCCGTAGCAGTGATGTTAGTTTGGACGGCGGTTGGTAAGGTCTGCGTTAAAGCTGGAACGTTAGTGCCATTGGTGGCTAAGATGCTGTTAGCAGCGGCGGCGGTACTCTGGAGCGGGCTGCTGCCGTTACCGTACACGATACCGTTAGTGGTGAAGCTAGTAGCGCCGGTACCGCCGTTGCCGACGTTAAGCGTACCGCTCAAGTAAGTAGCCGTGTTGCGATCAACGGCGCCGCTGGTCAGAACGCCGCCGGCACTACTTTGGACTAAGCCAGCCCCTAATGAGCCGAGCGTAACGGTGCCAGTGCCGGTAGTTAAGGTGTTGGTGCCGGAAATACTAACTGAGCCATTTAAGGTGCTGGCGCCGGTAACGGTTAAGCTGCCACCGAGTAAGGTCGCACCGGTGCCGACAGTCAGCGTGTTGCTGCCAGACACCGTCGTAGCGCCGTTTAAGCTAACAGCGCCAGTGCCGGTGCCGAAGCTGCCAGCACCGGTTTGGCTAAAGTTGCCGCTAGTCTGGCTATAGCCAGTAATACCGCTTAAAGCGCCGCCGTTAATAATCAAACCATTGATGGTGTTGCCAGCGGTTGCAGCCGAGATGGCACCGCTAGCAGCGATAGTCGTGGCGCCACTAACGGCACCAGCCGTGCTGATGTTGAGGCCGCTTGAAGCAACGCTGAAGGAGCCGGTTGCATTACCGATGCTGGTGTTAGCGGTGCCAGTGGTGTTAATAGCGGTCGTGCCGGTAATCGTGGCGCCGCCGTTCAAGCTGGTCAGACCGGCAACGCCGAGGGTGCCGCCGAGCGTGGTGGCACCGGTGCCAACGGTTAGGGTGTTGGTGCCGCTGATAGTCGTGTTGCCATTGAGTGACACGGCGCCGGTGCCAGTCGTAAAGGTACCGCTACCAGTTTGGTTGAAGTTGCCGGTAACAGTGTCGTTAACGGTGGTAATATTGCCGCTAGCATCAATCTTAGCCAGTACGGTGCCGGCGTTATTCTGGAGTTGTAACAAGTCGCCGCCGGTACCTGGTGTGGCGCCGCCCTTAATGACCGCGACTGGAGTAGTAGCGTTGGCAACCGCCTGCGCAAAGATGGCTGGCTGAGTGGCGCTAATACCCTGCACCGAGAAGGCACCGCTGTTGGTTAAGGTATTAACTCCGACAAACGTGCCGTCATCGTAAATGCTGGCGCTGCCGATTTGCGTACCACCGGCGTTAGTAAACTTAGCGACATAGTTTTGTGAACCACCGGTAGTCGTCACACCACCACCAGAACCGGCACAGTTACCAGAGAATTTCAAACAGATTTCATCGGTTGAGCCGCCGGCTACGCTTGGCAAGTTGAGGGTTGCGGTGCCGGTGCCTGTAGGCGCCAAAGCCTGCAGTAAGGTGACGTTAGTATTGGTAGTATTGGCAAACTTAAGTGCGCCAGCCGTCGTGCCAGCCACACCAAGAGTTAGGCCGCCAGCACCCTGGACGTTCAAGGTGCTGCTGATGGTCGTGGCGCCGTTCAAAGCTACCGCGCCGGTGGCAGTACTAAAGGTACCGGTGCCACCTTGAGCGAAGTTACCGCTGGTCTGGTTGTAACCGGTAATACCACTTAAGGCACCACCATTTATGATTAAGCCGTTAATAGTGTTACCAGTGGTAGCAGCCGTAATGGCACCCGATGCCGAGATGGTAGTGATGCCGCTCAGGGCGCCAGCTGGGGTTACATTAAGACCGGTTGAAGCCAAGGTAAATGCTCCGCTGGTGTTGCCAATTGAGGTGCTGGCAGTGCCTGTCGTGTTGATGTTAGTGCCACCGGTAATACTGACAGCGCCAGTTTCGGTTAAGCCACCACTAAGCGTGCTGAGACCGGCAACGCCGAGGGTGCCGCCGAGCGTGGTGGCGCCGGTGCCGACAGTCAGGGTGTTAGTGCCGGTAACTGCAACGGTGTTATTAAAGGTGGCAGCACCACCGAAGGTAGCGGCGCCGGTTACACCGAGTGTTCCGCTGAAGGCGGCATTAACAGCCGATAAGTTACCGACAGCATCAACCTTAGCCAGTACCGTTCCAGCCGAGTTCTGTAGTTGTAGTAAATCGCCGCCGGCACCTGGAGTGGCGCCGCCCTTAATGACTGCCACTGGAGTTGTAGCCGAAGCGGTAGCCTGAGCCAGGAAGGCTGGCTTGGTTGCGACTGCACCGAGAACAGAAAGCGTTGCATTGCTAGCAGTTGTATTGACGCCAATAAAGGTCGTGTCGTCGTACAGCAAGGTTGAAGCGTTAAGCGTACTGTTGCTGTTAAAGCGGGCAATGTAGTTGGTGGTACCGGTACCGGTAATGGCACCGCCAGCGCCGGCACAGTTACCCGTGTCAAGACAGAGGTAAGCGGTGGTGCCAGCAGGCAAAGTTGGCAAGCTGTAGGTAGCATTGCCGGTGCCGGTTGGAGCAATCGAGTTGATGATAGCTAGGTTAGTGTTGGTGCTGTTAGCGAACTTGAGGAGGCCATCAGTTGTGCCCGCTACACCCAAGGTTAAGCCACCGGCGCCTTGAACGGCCAGCGTGCTAGTAAAGGTGCCGGCGCCAGCAACTTGCAGTGTGCCACCAAAGACGGTAGCGCCGGTGCCGACAGTCAGGGTGCTGGTGCCAGTGATGCTGGTGGCGCCATTGAGGCTGACCGCGCCGGTGCCGGTGCTGAAGCTACCGGTACCAGTTTGGCTCAGATTACCGGTGGTAGTAATGCCAGTAGCGGCGGTAATGGCACCGGTGGCGTTGACGATAAAGGCGCCACCACCAACACTGAGCGTATTGCCGGTTAGAGCGCCGGTGGCCGTAACGCTGCCACCCTGCACTGCAGCCGTAGTCGTAATGTTGTTGCCAGTAACGATGGTACCGAAGCCAGCGGCAATCGAACCAGCCGTTAGTATACCGGTGCTAGTGATGTTACCTTGAACGGCAGTTGGTAGCGTTTGGGTGAGGCTTGGAACGTTACTGCCGTTGGTAGCCAAGATACTGTTAGCAGCCGCTGCAGTAGCCTGGATTGCCGCCGTACCGTTGCCGTACAAAATGCCATTGGCTGTTAAGCTGGTAGCCCCGGTGCCACCATTAGCAACGTTCGTGGTACCAGTTAACAGCGTGGCACTGTTGCGATCAACAGCACTACTACTAAGTAAGCCACTCGAGTTTGACTGAACGATACCGGCACCAAGTGAACCAAAGGTGACTGCTCCAGTACCGGTTGTTAGGCTGTTTGTTCCCGTAACCGACAGGTTGCCGTTAAAGGTGCTGGAGTTGGCTACGGTTAGCGTGCCACCCAGCGTCGTCGCGCCGGTGCCAACGTTGAATGTATTCGTACCTGAGACCGTCGTGGCGCCATTGAGGCTGACGGCGCCAGTGCCCGTTCCGAAGCTGCCGGCACCAGTTTGCGAGAAGTTGCCGCTGGTCTGCGTGTAACCAGTTACACCGCTGAGGGCACCGGCAGTAGAGATATTCAAGCCAGTTGAGGCGACGCTAAAGGCGGCGGCGCCATTGCCAATGGTGGTCGCTGCAGTGCCCGAAGTGTTGATGTTTGTGACACCGGTAATTGTCGTGGCGCCGGTAACGGTAGCACCGCCATTAAGGCTCGTAAGACCAGCTACGCCGAGTGTGCCGCCGAGTGTTGTAGTGCCGGTGCCGACAGTCAGCGTGTTAGTACCGGTAATGCTAGTGTTGCCATTCAAGCTAACGGCGCCGGTGCCAGTACTGAAGTTACCAGCACCAGTTTGGCTAAAGTTGCCGGTGTCGGTGATGCCGCCATTAAAGGTTGCCGCGCCGGTGTAAGTGCTGGTGCCAGTAACGGCTAAGGTGCCGCCGAGGGTGGTAGCACCAGTGCCAACAGTCAGGGTGTTGGTACCCGTGATGCTAGTGTTGCCGTTCAAAGTAGTGGCACCGGCAACGGTCAAAGTACCACCCAAGTTAGTTGCGCCAGTGCCAACAGTGAGGGTGTTGGATCCAGCAACCGAAACGTTGCCATTAAAGGTTGATGCGCCAGTAACGGCTAAGGTGCCGCCAAGTGAAGTGGCGCCCGAGTTAACGGTAAAGTTGTTCGTTCCGGCAACGGTCGTAGCGCCGTTCAACGTAACGTTGCCCGTAGCCGTACTAAATGTACCCACGCCAGTTTGGCTAAAGTTACCACTGGTCTGGCTGTAGCCACTAATACCACTCAAGGCACCGGTACTAGAGACATTGAAGGCTGATGATTGAAGACTAAATGTACCCGTGTTGTTACCGATAGCGGTGTTGGCAGTACCGCCGGTATTAATTGCAGTCGCTCCCGTAACTGTTAGGCCGCCATTAAGAGTGGCTAAGCCAGCTTCAGTGAGCGTGCCGCCAAGCGTGGTGGCACCAGTACCAACGGTAAAGGTATTGCTGCCGGTAACATTGGTGTTGCCGTTTAAACTGACAGCGCCGGTGCCGGTGCCAAAGCTGCCAGCGCCACTCTGTAAGAAGTTACCGCTGTTTTGAGTGTAGCCAGTTATGCCCGATAAGACGCCGGCCGAACTGACGTTTAGGCCAGTTGAAGCCACGCTAAAGGCCGCGCTACCATTGCCGATAGTGGTGCTAGCCGTGCCGCTAGTGTTGATAGTTGTTGCGCCAGTAATGCTAGTGGCGCCAGAGACAGTAGCGCCGCCGTTCAAGGTTGTTAATCCGGCGGTAGTTAAGGTGCCGCCAAGGGTAGTCGCGCCGGTGCCGACAGTCAGGGTGTTGGTGCCTGTGATGCTAGTTGCACCATTGAGGCTAACGGCACCGGTGCCGGTACTAAACGTGCCGGTGCCGGTTTGAGCAAAGTTACCAGTGTCGGTGATGCCGCCGTTAAAGGTGGCCGCGCCGGTGAAACCGCTGGTGCCAGTCACAGCCAGTGTGCCACCCAAAGTCGTCGCACCAGTACCAACAGTTAGGGTGCTTGATCCAGTAACACTAGTGTTGCCGTTTAAGGTGGTTGCGCCCGTGACGGCTAAGGTGCTGCTGAGCGTTGTGGCACCAGTAACACTCAATGTACCGCCCAAGTTAGTAGCGCCGGTGCCAACAGTTAGGGTGTTGGTGCCGGTTATTGAAGTGTTACCATTTAGTGTTGATGAGCCGGTCACGGCCAAGGTACCGCCCAAGCTGGTGGCGCCGCTACCGACCGTAAATGTGTTCGCGCCGGTTACTGCGGTGGCACCGTTCAAGCTAATCGCACCGCTGCCGGTGCTAAAGCTGCCAGCACCAGTTTGGCTAAAGTTGCCGGTGTCGGTGATGCCACCGTTAAAGGTGGCCGCGCCGGTGTAAGTGCTGGTGCCAGTAACGGCCAAAGTACCACCAAGGGTGGTGGCGCCGGTGCCAACGCTAAAGCTGTTACTACCGGTAACGCTGGTGGCGCCGTTTAAGCTGACGGCGCCGGCGCCGGTGCCAAAGGTACCTGCACCGCTCTGTAAGAAGTTACCGCTCGCTTGGGCGTAGCCGGTAATGCCGCTGAGGGCGCCAGCTGTAGTGACGTTAAGACCGTTGGACTGCAGACTAAAGGTACCGGTGGTGTTGCCGATGGCAGTATTGGCGGTACCGGTCGTATTGATATTAGCGGCACCAGTTTCAGTTAAGCCACCGTTCAATGTCGTCAGGCCAGTGGTTGTTAGCGTGCCGCCGAGTGTGGTGGCACCGGTGCCAACACTAAAGGTATTAGTGCCGGTAACATTGGTGGCACCATTAATGTTGGTGGCGCCATTTAAGCTAACGGCGCCGGTGCCAGTACTGAAGTTACCAGCACCAGTTTGCGAGAAGTTACCAGTGGTGGTGATGCCGGTGGCAGCCGTAATCGCGCCAGTTGAGCTAACGGCAAAAGCGCCAGCATTAATGCTAAGGCTATTACCGTTTAGAGCGCCAGTGGCGGTCACAATGCCACCCTGAATCGTGGCCGTGGTAGTGATGTTATTAGTAGTAGAAATAGTGCCGAAGCCGCTAGCAATCGAGCCGGCAGTTAAGGTACCAGTACTAGTAATATTGCCTTGAACGGCAACTGGCAAAGTCTGGCTGAGCGATGGAACGCTGCCCGAGCTAGTTATAAGAACACTATTAGCAGCGGAAGCGGTAGCGAGGATAGGGCTAGTGCCATTACCGTACAAAATACCGCCGGAGGTAAAGGTGGTGGCGCCGGTGCCGCCGTTGCTAACAGAAGTAGTGCCGCTTAGGTAGGTGCTGTTGCGATCAATCGTGCCGCTACTGAGGACACCGGTGGCGCTACTTTGGACAATGCCATCTCCCAGTGAACCAAGGGTTACCGTACCGGTGCCAGTGGTAAAGCTGCTAAGACCATTTAAGGAAACGTTGCCGCTGAAGCTGCTGGCACCGGTAACGCTCAAGCCACCGCTCAGCGTGGCAGCGCCGGTAACAGCCAGCGTACCGCCAAGGGTGGTGGCGCCGCTAGTTACGGTTAAGTTGTTGGTACCATTAATGTTGACGTTGCCATTAAAGCTAGAGGTACCGGTAACCGCTAAGGTACCACCAAGCGTGGTTGATCCGGTTCCGACCGTCAAAGTATTGGCGCCCGTAACAGTGGTATTGCCGTTCAAGGAAACGGCGCCAGTACCGGTACTGAAGCTGCCGGTGCCGGTTTGAGCAAAGTTACCAGTGTCGGTGATGCCGCCGTTA
>JARXKN010000008.1:4808-23311 GCA_030271625.1 Patescibacteria group bacterium | reverse complement strand
ATTCCATTGCTGCCTTTCTGTTAGAGTTAGTAAGAGTTAATTAGATTGTAGCACCTAAACCGGGCTTGTCCAGCTCAAAATGACCTAATTTGCCCGCGTAGAATCACTGCCTGTGCTTCAATTTCAGCTAACTTTTGTGTGTTACCTTCTCGTAGCGCACGGATGGTTTTTGCGTCTAGTTCGGTTAACGCTTGTTTAGCGTTATTGGACGCTATTACCGGGTCTATAGGAATGCTATCTAACACAGTAATAACGCCATTCACGATAGCTAAATACTCGCCGCTTGGGGCTTCGATCTCTGCCCAGCTATCGTCATAGGGTTCTGCCGTGGTGGTTACGCACTGCTGTTCGCCGTTGTATGTGTGTATTTTCGCGTAAATAATCATGAAATTCTCCTAACTGTGACACGCCCTGTGGCGCTGTCTACAAAACTAATAGTACCTAACGAAGTCCACACTGTAGTCAAATCGGTGGATACACCATGCACAATCCCAAAGAACCCTGCAGTTACTTGACTGCCTCTTGATTCTGCCCACACTTGTTTTCTAGTTGTGTTAGTTTTTACCCGCGCTGTAAAACTATATATAGCACCTACAGAATTTATTCCTAGTGAAAAATTACTTTGCGTATTTATAGTGCCGGTTATTGTTGCGTTTCCTGAGTTAGCATATATTTGAAAATTAGATATTGTCGTGCCATAAGTAGAGTTGTTTAAATTCAATACCCAGCTATTACTTGATGTAGCTGGTGCAGCACTTTCTGACCAACTTATCTCATATTCTTGGTTTGATGCTGTAGCAATCTTCAACGCTAAAGAAGTGACCCCAGATACATCATAATATGCAGTCTGCCCCACGTTCAGTGGTGTATCGACCGTAAGTAAACTACCGTTAATCAATCCTGATACAAGCCCGTTAGATGCTTGTCCGCCCGCGCCTTGCGTGATTACAGGGTTACTCCACCCTGTACCTGTCGTAAAGGCAACATCGCACTCGCCTACTACGCGGTATGGTAAGTTTGTGCCGACGGCTGACGCGGAATAAAATGTATTAGCTGTGTTAGAGGATGACCCGACAGTAGTCGGGCTAATAAAGCCTTTTTCATCGAAATTAAATCCGGCTAAATTGTTCATCACGGCTATAACTGGTGTGCCTGCATTGTTGACTACTACCCACACGAGTTTGTTCAAGCCTCCGCTTACAAGCGCGCCTAAGTTAGACGTAGCAGGAATAGCAAGGGTCAATGACGGTATGACTAATGTGTTTGGAGTCCCAGCATTAGCGGTAGTATTTCTAAAATCTGAAACTGCGGGTGCAAAGACGCCAGTTAATATGTTGGTCGCCATCGTCGCTGTAAAAGACTGTATTTTTGCGGAGAACCCACCAGAATTAAATAAGGCTGCGTCAGCCCCGCCTAGTTGAACTGCGCCTGAAATTCCGTCTGAGCCTGCTCTTAATCCGACACTCATTTTAGTCTACTTTCGTGATTGAGAAGAATTGACGTGTGCCAGATGGTGTGCCTGTTGCATAAACTCTTATGACATCTCCCGCTAGTAGATAAACAGTAGCGCCGCATGACGCTCTATACGCTGCTGCAGGTGTCGTCCCCTCAGACAACACTTCTGATAGCGTGCTCGGTACAGTGGTTAGCACTGTTGCGTTTTTAGATATACCAAAATCAGCTGCTGCCGTGGTAGCATCAGTACAGCTCATTCCATACACACCACTGGTGTTAATAGTGAATGTGGCGCCTAGTGTCGCGCTATCGGCGTATGTGATGTCTGAACCTTGATTTGTGACAACGTTGGAATACCTACGTTGGGCAGTATTGGTAGAGCCAAAGCCATTCGCGCCTTGTAGCCTCACCATACTTTGCATCGCTTGTGTTACCTTACCAATAAACGCTGCATTACCAGAAGCGTCGATAGCTAATACATCTTGAGTTGTTGCCCCAACATTACCTTTTGAAATCTTAATCGTGCCGTTTGGTGGTGTAGGCACAGAGACAACAAAATTATTGGCGGCAGTAGCTGAATCTCCTAGTTGTACTGCGTTTACGGTGACTTGTCCTGCCATGATTAGCCCTCGTAAAGAATATTGACTGAACCAGCATCGAACGTATCTGTGCCGCTTACTGTGGTTAATCTTAGTATATTTAATACAGCGGGTATACTTTTAGAACCTCCTACAAAAATTGTTGCGGCCTGGTCACTCAGTCCAAGAAGGCCTGAAATAGCCCAAAGATTTAATGAAGCGTTTAGTAAACTTAATGTTATTACGCCGTGTCTTACGAATGCTGCAGCTTGCGACGTTTGACCAATACCAAAACCAGTAGTAAATAAAGTTGAAGCAACAGTGGAGGCTACCGACGACCCAGAACACATATAACCCGTTGATTCAGGTGTGTTATTTCCGATTTGAAGCATTACGGGTGTTGTGCCGTTAGTAGAAACACCATTAAACATGACAGTGATTCTCTTGACCCAACTAGGGATGCCTGTGAAATCTACAGAAGTACCCGAAGTCGTGTTTTGTGTCGTCGCTAGTGTCAACGCCTGCACGAGATTGTTCGGTTGCACTACAGCTGCAGGTAATCCGCCAGCACTTAGACCACCTATCGAACCACTACCATTTATCGTCATCGTCATAAATAACCTATACGATAGACAGCACACTGCCCGTAGGCACTGTAATAACTACGCTGTTGTTGATAGTAAGTGGACCAGCCACCATTGCATTCTTTCCAGATGTAATGGTGTAACTCGTCGTAGCAATTTGATCGTTCTCGCTAAAAATACGATCGGTGCCGCCACCTACCAAACCACAGGATTGGTAAGTGCCGTCGTCGCGTAAAAACTTAGTGCCGTCCCGCGTACCCGTACCCAACAGCGCAGGGCTGACGGTGTCGCCAGTCTGCATCTGTTGCACGAGGCCATCTGAGGCCAGTGATAGCGGGGTTTTGATGGCCATAAACTATTACAACAAAATAGGTTGCGTGATTTGCAATTCTAATTCTGTAGTAGAAATCGCTGTACCTATAGTAACAACGCATTGACCTACAGTTGTAGGTGGCGTAGCTGTAATTTTCCCTGGTGTAGTTGGGTCTAGGAAATAAACAGTATTAAACACTAAACCGCCTGTTGTACCAGCTACAGCGTCCCATTGTGCAGTCGTACCGATTAAAATACCCGACTGTGCGACATTCCCCACACCCGCTGCTGCGATTGTGGCGTCGTATACTAAACCTGCAATACGAGCTGTCGCTTTAGCATTGGCTTGCCCACGTTTTACTGTGTCTGCGGCACTGGCATATACAGCCATACCAAATGTGATTGCAGCTGCTGACTCGCCGTTAGTAACTGAACGAACTGAAGCGGTGCTAATTGACGCACTGATGGTGTCGCCTGATTGTAGTTGCTGCTGTAATCCGTCCGCGCCTAATACTAGAGGTAAACGTAATGCCATAATATTTCTCCGTTAAATTAAAATTGGTGGGCTTGGGTTTACTATCAAGACATTAGGTGATGCCGCCACGCCCACCAATACCGTTACTGCTGAATTTGGTTTAGAAGGCGTAACCGTTGTAAGTCCGCCACCTACCGCCAAAAAATAAGGCACGCCCGTTACAAGTAGGGCTTGTCCGGTTAGAAAAGTCCAATCGGTCATGGCTAATCTTCCCGTTGCTATATCGACTGGGAAACCTGCTGCAACTGTCTCTAACGCAAAACCAATAATGAAACTTTTGGTATAAAACGCTGCGTCAGCGACACCACAAACATTGCCTGTACGAGCGATATAAAGTAGTTGTGCTTTTTGTATGTTCGTGCCTGCGATGTACGCCCCGATTGCTGCTGAGGCGCCGCTTGTACCATCGCGCCCGGGCGGACCCTGCTCACCCTGTGATACCAGCAATAACTCGGTGACTTCTCGCGTAACGACGTCGTTTTCATCCACACTGACTATTTGTAAATCAGTGGACTCGATCTGAATAAATTGTGAGCCTTCCATTACGTTGCTACTTCAGGAATGACTGAAACATTTTTAAGGAATAAAGAAGTGACGATGCCTGATGCGCTAACTAACTCTAGCTCACTGACACCTACTTTCCATGTATACAGAGCTGTAGCAATCGCGGTAATGTTGAGCGTGATTGTCTTGGCTGTGTTGTCGAGTGTGATGCCAAAATTTTCTGTAGTAAGTGTCGCTAATACAGTTCCGCCCAAACGGTCTTTGATGCTCATGCGCGCGGTAAATCCAGTCAAGTCGACTGGGGTTAGATACTGTACATAACCACTTGATTTATATGAACTAAATCCTGAAGAATTAACGTCATTTAACTCAATCGTGTTGGTATCGCGTATGGTTGCTTTTTTATAATCTTTTGCTTTCGGCGGGCTATTCTCGCTGTTGATTTCTTCCATGCCCTTTACAGACACGATAGCTACTGGCCAGCCGTTAGGCACGCCATGCAGTGCGCTAGTAATGACTGCGGGTGCTGCTTGTGTGATAGCTTGAATTGCGCTGTATTTGTATGGGGCTGCGCCCCAACGTAAAACGCTGTTAAAGGTTTTACCCTGCCTGATGACCAATGTATCGTTCGCCATTACAGACCTCCATAACTGACCACTCGCACTTTACTCGCGTAGCGTTCGTTCTCTGCTTTTGCCATACGACAATAAGTCTGAAATTCAGCGAAGTAATTATCGCTGCGTCCTCTATCGAATGTTTCCGCGTCTTGCTTCCCGTAAGCGCGATACTTCATCCATGATAGAAAATGCTCGTGGTGTTCTTCGTTAACTTCTGAAAACTCGAAATCGTCCGAACCGTTTTCGGTAATTTGGTCTTTCGGTAATCGTAAAACTGTAAGAAGCGCTACATCGTTAACGAGTGGTTGTTGTATCCAACGGACTTGCCCTTTAGCGGCAATACGGTCCGCGCCAATCACCATGTGAGTGATGCGACCAGGAGTGCTAGGTTTAATTGATACAGCCACACCATAATCAATTCGTGTCAGTTTTCTGACTTCTTCTGGATTGATTATGGTAATTTTTCCGCCATCGGACTGCAGCTCAGCTAATCTAAACTTTAAGATGAGTGGGCTGACGTCTGAATAGGATTGGCCTGCCACGATGGGCACTTGTGTTATAGCTGATGTCGAATCGGGGATTCCACCTGTGAGGCGTACAAACATACGATATGCGTCGTTCATGTAGCGGTAGACTTCGTTGTTAGTCCATAAATATGGCGCTACGGAGTCTTGCACATCCGAACGAAACAAATCGTATAGTTCGCTGACTATCATTATTTCTCGTCTGACTTAGCCTGTACGTACTCAACCCAAAGGTCGTCACGTTCTTGGTTGGTCAATTTGATACCTACTAACGCTTCAATAGCTGTAGGCGTAGGTAATCCTTGCGCCGTGAAATCTTCGCGTTTGTTGGTGGATTCTAATTCTGGAAAAGCTTCAAAAGCTAATGCTTTAATTTCTTCCAGCGTTAGTGGAATTTCAGGAGTTTTTTCAGGCTCAAGGAACTCTAGCTTTTCGTCTACGCCTTCAGCGCCGATAGCCAATGCTTCTTTCACACATTGCGGCGGTACAAACACTGGTGTACCTTTAGTAAAGTTAATCACGCGTCCCGCAATAGAACGTAGATCATAATTACGGTTTAAAATCATATCTGGCATTTTTCTCTCCTCGGTTTTAAAAATGGGAGGCCGGAGCCTCCCGCTTTATTACTTGATGACTACTTCTTGTGAGCGACCTTTAACTTTGTACAAAACGCGTACAGTCACTTGACCAGCCGTAGAAGCTGCTACGGTATCACTAAAGGTGCCGCGGATATTTTCGCCGTTACCTAAAAAGCCGGTAGGTGTTAGCGCAGTACGACCCGCTGTTTTCAGGTCAACAGCTGCTGAATAACGGCCCGCCGAACCTGAGTCGCCGATTTGGAGAGTCGTGGCTGTACCGCCGACAAATGGTACGTCCACAACAATATCGCCCCCAGTAACTACTGCGTTTGGTGGTAGTGGAATCAGGTCAAAAATACTAGCTGCCTGCACATCCGCGAAGTTACGCGTAACGCCGTTGACGTCGACCATAGAGTCGCCGAATGTTAGAGTAAACTCAGCATCCAATGGATATTGAGCGCTGCGTGCTGATTTAAGTAAGCTCATTACT
Organism: Patescibacteria group bacterium; assembly: GCA_030271625.1. Classification (GTDB taxonomy): domain Bacteria; phylum Patescibacteriota; class Saccharimonadia; order Saccharimonadales; family UBA4665; genus UBA4729. Next base: position 17,134 of record JARXKN010000008.1, on the reverse strand, counting down.
ATTCCCCTTATTGAGCCGTGTAAAGTGACAACACACCGAAGTCTTCGGTAGTGCCGCCGCTGTATTGGCTAACGAATTTAGGTTTCAAGAAACCCATGATTTTGCCGGTAGAGATGGCTTGTTGATTACCGAAGTCAAACTCTTTCTCTACCCACTCTGGTGAGCCGATGTCGGCCATACCTAAAGCTTGGGCGCCGCAGAATAGTACTTGGCAACCGTCGATTGTGCCGCCTGCACCATATTTAGAGCCTGAAGCTGCTAAACGTGTGTTCGGTACGTGGCGGAACTCGCTAATGTATAAGCCGTCCACTAATACGCCTGTACCGCCCTTGAACAACTGGTTAGTTGCATCACGTGGACCTGCATTACGCAAGTTTTGTAGGTATGTCGGGTCTAGTTTCAAGCGGGCCATCGCGGTTGGTGACATGAACACGTGGTAGATTTCTTCGTTGCCGCCTGCGCGGATACCGCGAATATAGTTATCTTTAGCGTAAGCTTTGGCTTGCACTAACATTTCCCATGCTGGTGTATCTGTTGCTGTAATGGCGCTAGTACCAACACCCCATTCCATTTGTTTTGAAGTGTTGTTGTAGCGACCGAAACGTTTTGCTGTTGGAGCTGAAACGTCTGCTGCAAAGTCTAGGTACTGTAAATCTGAACCTACACGGGTGCCGCCTGCGTTTTTAAACTGATAACCGATACCAGCCAATGTTAAGAACGCTAATTGGTCCATACGATCTGATAACCAGTACGCTAATGTGTCGCGGCTATCTGTACGGAAATTAACGATTGATTTTTGCTCAGCCATACGACCTTCATGGCGGTTAGCGTGGCGTAACTGGTCGATACGGATAACTTGGTCGAAGCTTTTTAATGCTTCTTCGTTACCTTCCAATGTACGGTCGCCCGCAACACCGTCGCCCTCTAAGTCTGTCAACAACGTGATAACAGCGCGTGCGCCTTTTTCAGTTTTTTTCAGCTCAGTGATGTGTTGGATAAGTGAGTTTGCGTCACTACCCATGAATTTATTGATGAATGACATGTTGCGTGCTTGCTTCCACATGTCCATTGACCAGATGGTCTTTTGCTCAGTCGTGAGCTGTGAGAAATTGGTATACATGGCTCGTCCTTAAAATTAAAATTGGTGAACATCCTCTAACAGACAGTGTTAGATTTCCGGGCGCAATGTCGCTGGCCGTGCGGCTTGTTCAACTTTTTAACGGGGTCGAGCCGGGCACTGTATCGTCGTGCCGTACGAATTAGCCGTTTGTGCAGTGGCTTTCTGGTTTTTATAAGACTACATCAGAGTTAATAAGAATGCAAGAACTAATTACGGGGCCGAAGCCCCGTTGTTTAACGCATATTCTTCACTACAGCCGTAAATAAATAATCTTTTACGCGTTGGGTAATCGGCAAACTATCGTAGGGCACTAAACAAGGGTGTTTTTTCTTGTCTGCGTCTTTTGTTAATCCCCAACTCCACCCGTCTGCTAGTTTGTGTGCGGCCCATGCTTCGTGACTTTCGCGCGGAGACAGCTCTTTACTCAAATGCGCTTTAACACCTACCAATGCGCTTTCTTGCTGCCACTCAGGTGTTTTGTCCCACGCTTCTTGGCTCTTATCGCCAGTTGCTACGCAATAAGCACGGTTCACTTCGTGCGCTACACGAGCGATACGCTCTACGCCTAGCGTAAGCTTGTCTTTGAGTAGATAGCCTTCTAAGCCCCATACTTTTTCGCGAGCGTTGGTGAATGCAATGTTTTTACCAATATCAGCATTAAAATTTTCGGCGCTGATACACGCACTCTCCCCTACTACAGTCGTGCCGTTTTTTAGTGTCAGCACACAAACAGTAAGTGTTGTGCCTTCCGGTTGCCAGTACTGCTGGCCAACGATGGCTTCATCAATGTCTGTTGGCGTAATCCGTGGTGCCATCAACCCCGCTGTGATAATAGCGGCTTCAATCTGTTCTTCGTTCTTCATGTTAGCCCCTAAAGTGTGTCGCCACGTAAGCGCGCTTTTGTAGCTTCTGGCAATGCGTCAAACTCTGCTGTAGATAATTTCAACGGGTCTATATCGCCAGTAGCGCCTTTTTTATCGGCGTCCAGACCTGCGTCTTTCAAATTGGCTGGTTGTGCTGCGGCAGTCTTGATGTTCTTATCGACTTGAGCTTCTTTGCGGTCTGCGGTAACTTTCGCTTTATCCAAACCTTCTGGTTCTTCTTTTTCTTGCTTAGTGGCACCGACTGTTAGTTTAGCCATAACTTTCTCGGCTGCTAACGCCAACGCTGCTGACGGCGTCATGCGGTCACGGTCGATGTACATTTTTTGTGATGCGAGCACCAAATCGACGGCGTCTTGGTCGAACGAGTCGCTTCCTTGCAGAAGTTGTGGATACTGTTCTTCTAGCTTCTCAATCACCAAGTCCAAACGAATTTCTTCGCGAGCTTGATTCTGAGCCTGCGCAGACATTTGTGTACTAGAGGCATTTTGAATCATGCGTTCGTTAAGGCGGATTTTTCCAGCTAGCTCGGCGGCTTTGTCAGCGTTACCGTCAAGAATCGCTTTGGCGTGTTCTTTCTCCAAACTTACGATTTCTTCCTCAAGCTTAGCTGCTTCCACTCCACGGTCTGTCGCCTTTAATTTTTCCTCGGCTTCAAGTGCGCGGCGCTCAGCTGCTTCACGAGCTAAACGCTCGTTTTTCACCATCTCATCAACACGACCTTTTGGGATGGATATTTCTTTAGTAAATTTTCCGTCTTTGTCGCGTGGTTTGTCTTCTTTAGATGCGGCGGCTTCTTCAGCTGCTGCAGCTGCAGCGGCTTCTTCTGCGGCTTTTTTATCGGCAGCTGCTTTGTCTGTTTCAGCGGCAGCGGCTTCCTCTGCGGCTTTAGTGGCTGCGGCAGCGGCTTCCTCTGCGGCTTTAGCTTCCGCTGCTGCAGCGGCAAGCGCTGGGTCTAAATCATCACCACGGTCTATAAATTCACTCACTCTACTCTCTCCTCGTTATCTGCAGACATCTTCGCCAAACGGTCTTGGCGTCCTTTCTCACGGGCTTGCTCTGCAGCCAAGTCCGCTTGTTCTCTGGTCATACGCATTTTTTCGTCGTGTTCTTCACGCTGCATCTGCATTTTTTGCGCGAACTCACGTTCTTTAAAGTCCATCTCGGCGGCGTTGTTCTGCATCTCTAACTCATGGGCTAAGCGGATTTTCAGCATTTCGGGTGTTTCGCCCTGTACTGTGTTTTGTGTTTCGTTGGCAAGCTTTTCAGCCTCTACCTGGTCTTTTTGTGCGCGCGTCGCTTTAAGTGATGCGTCAGCTTTCTTATCACCTACCTCGGCTTCAAGTTTCTCGACTTCTGCCGTCGCTTTACGCATTGCGAGTTCTGCTTGCTGTTGCGCTTCTGGTGATGATTTAGCGGCTTCCATTTTCTTAATGATTTCGGCGCGGTTCTGCAAACGACTGTTTTCGATAAGTACGCTGTCTGGAATTGCGATTCCTAGCTCTTTCAAGCCGCGCGCCTGCTCAAACTGACTATCTTCCATTGATGCGCGATATGGTGCACTAGTGATGATGATGCTGTATTCGCCCACTGTCAGGTCGTTAAGAATCTCGCCTGTAGCCTCATCGTACTGATTGACGGTGACGGTTTCTGCTTCCTTCTGCACGTCACTGTGTGTGATGTGAACTAATCGTTCTTCCGTGTAAAACTCTTGCACGACGTCTATTACGTTCCTCGCAAGTATGTAATCGGTGCGCTCTAAGTTGTCCATGACTTTTGTCATATTCAATGAGCCGCGCTGCGTTTTGTATGCGATTGCTTTAGCGGCCACATCTTCGCGGTCATTGCCAGACATGCTGTCGGTGACGTTTGAGATTGTTTTGATGTGGTCTTCGGCCTTACCACTAATGCGGTCCAGACCATTCGGTGTTTGATTAGGTGTAATCTTCTCTGCGTCTTTTGTGTCAGTCAGCTCGATAACCAAACCAGACTGGCTGCCTGATTGTTCGAGTTCTTCGACGCTCATGTTGACTAGTGAGCCAGCCTTAATTTTCCAACCGCTATTTGCCGTTGTATTGACGACATGCAATTCTTGGCTGGACACCTTGTTCAACAGTTCTTGAGAACTGATTAAATGCTCAACAACACCGAGTGTGCGACCATGTCTTAAATATGGGAAATACGGTACTGCGGTAAAATGTTTATACGGCGACCAACCATCGTGCAAGACCGTGGTGTCCGCCGTCACACGCCAGCGAATGCGCTTAACGAGTTTCTTGACGACGGTGACTGAATTCCCTGATTTTTCAATGACTTGCGCGATGCGGTTGTGATCCCACGCATCAGGTACTGGGCGCATATCGCCTGTCTTGACGTCTACAAAATGCTTCTGCGCATCTAATTTACGATACTGTCTTTCTAAGACGCGGATGTTGCGCTGCAATTCTTGCGCTGATTCCAAGCCATAATATCCCTCTAAACTCGTGCCGTTAAAGCGGTCGCGCGTGTAGTCGATAGAGTCGTATGAGTATGGAAACATTGCACTGTTGTTTGCGCGTAGGTAGTCGGCGTCTGCCTTGTTATACAACAATTCGATGTCGTCAGGAGTTAGCCATTTTGTGATGAATAAGTCATTCCATGTGTCAGGGTCATACTGCTCGGCGTCAGGGTCGATAATTACGTTTTTACTATTGAGTTGACCTATTTTAATAATGCCCTGCATCGACTGGTCGAACTCTAAGCGAACGTCGTAGAAACCACGACTGCGAATAATGCCGTCAGCAAAAATGTCGGAACGTACCCACGGTAGCTGGTTGTCTTGTGCTATCTGCATCCAGACTTTCGTCAGGGCGTCTGCTGTATCAGCGTTAGCACCGTTTGATGGGCGAAACAACACTTCGTTACGGTTGTAAATCTGCTCGCCTAGTATTGTTGATACCGTCGAGATAATCTTGTTGATTGTCAGTGCCGGGCGTCTCTGCGCCTGCAGCATATCTAAATCTGCTTGCTCCCACTGCAACCCAGCAAAAAACTTATCGCACTTATCTGCCTTTTTGTTAAACTCGTAATGGCCGCGCTCGACGCAATAGCGGTAGCGCTCCCACTGTTCTGTAGCTAGTTTGGTATCTATCGGCATGCGCTATCTCGGGTGCTCTTAGTGAATTACATCAGAGTGTATCAGAGTTTGTTAGAGTGTCAAGCGGTTACAAATTTGTGTCCTGTTGCAGCCTCTAACTCAGCTACCCAAAGTTTCTCTAACGTGTGTGTCATTCTCTGATTTAAGGCATAGGTACTAAAGTCCCAGCGCTGGCTAATGCCCTGCACTAACCCGTTGACTGTGTTTTCTCTGACGTGTTCTATACCTGCGGTTAGCTGCCACATATAAGTGGCCCCGACCAACCCATACTTTACTGAGCTGCCCGCTGCAATAATCTTATTATTTTTTGCGTCATAACACGGAACTGTGTAATCGACGTAGTATTCTGTCGTCGCCGCTGTATCAGTACTATAAGCAGCTATAAGCCCTGCATTCCCATGAATCTCAACATCTATTACGCTGCTGCCGCCGTTGCCTCGGGCGGTATACACAATGATGATGTCTTCGGAAGGTGTAGTAATAGCAAACACCCCTGAATACTCCTGAATTATCACGCTATCCAATACAACGCCAACGGCCCCGTTTTTATCGAGTGACCTGAGTGAACGTCCTGTTATAGTAGTATCGTACTGTGTAGTGAAGTGACCAGTGCCTGTGCCGTCGTCAGCGACGTTTAGCGTAAACTTAACGCTGTTTCGTGCCACGAAATACAGGTTTCTAGGTGATATACCCACCAACGTCGCCCCAATATTTGCGTCTATAGGTGGTGGTGTATGGCCGCCGTAATCCGCGCCTGCCGGGTGTATAAAGCCTACGCCCTCAACTACAGTGACTGTTACCTGACCGATATTGATTACGGCGTCACTTTTAATTACGGACTCTGTTACTAAACTGCTACCTGCTGCGTGACTATACTCTGCATGGTAAAACAATATATATCCGTCTTCGCCATGACTAATAGGAGTGTATATATTTTGTGTCCCAGCTGTTGTGGTCGCTGGTAATTGCGCAAAGAAGCTAAGTAATTCACGCTTGTAGTCGACGTCGGCGTATGGATTTGTGCCGGTGCTTGCGGATATTATGGATAACTCAACTTTGTCCGCGTTGTATTGTGCGACTTTTCTGGCTGCTGTGTTATCCCCACTATAACTAAGAATATTAAATGCTTGATACACAGTGATTTTAAAATGCAACCCGAGGCTTGTAACTGGGTCTGTGTGGTTGTAGTCCGTCACAACGTCTGAGCCGTTGACCTTGTATTCAGCCAGCCTGATTAAATGTGTGCCAGTCGGAGGATTGCCCCCGTTGTAAGTATAAAGCGGGGCTGCGATACTGTTATCAGTGATTGTGCTAGCCAACGCAATGGCGTCCCGCTCAACACTTAAATAGGAGTACCCTGACACGACAATTTCATTTCTCGCTGCCCCACCTACAACACTGTCTTTTAGAATAACAAAGACTGCTTCTTTGGTTAAAGCTGAAGGAATTAAAAAATCTAACCACTGTACCGTAGTGATGGCGGAACCATTAGTATAAGACGCTTGAGCAGGTATCGTAACCAGCTGGGCTGGAACCACCGAAACATCTCTCTCGTACAATACGCGTAATTTCTTTGTAAGTGTGATTACCCCATTTACGACGCTCATCATAAAATCTACACATAAGAATACGATGCGGTCTGTGCCTTTCGTTGCGGTAATCGTAAAGTAAGCTCTATAGATGGCTGTAGTTTCATCAAGCGGATTTAATAATTGCGGCGTTACTAATAACTGAAATGTGCCTGTCAGCGTCGTGTAGCCTAGTGCGATAAATTCGTTGTATACATCCAACACAGCCAACTCCGCCTTTTTAGCTTGTGCGTGGGAGACGATAAGTACGCAGACCGTTGTACCTGGTACTGGCCCTACTGGATACCGTACGAAAAACTGAACTCTGGCGGTAAATCCATTTACCGGCTTGATGCGAAGTTCGTCGGAGCTATAAATCTGTCCGGCTACCCCTACAAAATCCGTGTGCATATCTTTGTAAGTATAGTAAGCGTTAGGTGTACTAAACCCCGGCGCAAAATCCGTAGCGATAAGTGAATTCACAAATCCGCGCGGCGTTAGCGCTGGGTATAGCGCGATTAGCGGCTCCACTGGAATTAGTCGGGTCTGTGCTACTGTCAAATCTGGGCTGACATCAAATAGCTGTAAGTGCACGTAATTTTTATACTGGTAGTTGTCGTACGCTGGGGACGGCCAGTTCGTTATCGTTAATAATACCTGCTCGCCGATGCTGGCGTAATCTACCCCTATTGTGTTCAGTGCGGGCGGTGGTGGAATTTCTGCTGTCAGTCGTGACGCTCCCCAATACTTTTGCGGCGTGTACACTACACGACCTACACCGAAAGCGTTAGCTGCAAACCGCACATTACTAACTGACTGAGGCCCAAAATCCATAGACTGTCGGACGATGAGCGCTTTAGCTGCATATATCTCGCCGTTTATACTCTCGGCTGCTGGGGTCTGATTGACTTTGTCGTACGTGCCGTCACTTACCCCAATCCAGTATCCTGCTTTGGCGTCGTACAGACCACACATAGAAACAGCGTCTTGCGTGAGCTGAATTACTTTATCTCGTGTTTTTATAATTAAGAAAAAGTCGAGTACCAGTGCCTTGAGATTTCTGCTGTTCGCGACCAGCTTCATGCGCGGAATCATATAGCCGTAAAGCGACTGTGCTATCTGTGGTATGAGTTTCATGACGCCATGTGACTGTTGCCAGCCTGCCCTTTCATTATGCCTTTAAGCTTATCTTTCCAGCTCTTGACGGGCGTCGGTGCTTTCAATTTAGGTGGGTTCTTACGCAGTATCAAGCGCACTACCCATGCTAGACCATCCACCTGGTCATCGTGCTTACCTGCTGGGAACTGTAGTAATTCCGTCTTCAATGTCTGATACCACGTAGCTTTTTCTGGAAACCAAACCTTGCCCGCCTGCATACGACCTTTAAGCGGCTGCGCGCGCACCATCTTGTCCGTAAGTGGTTGTAAGACTTCGTAGGCTGGGTAAAACTTTTCCTCGCTGCAAATACGATTGAACGTAGTCTCAAGCGACTTCCAAATCTGGCCGTCCTCAACTCCAACTGTCATGCAATTCCAATCTCGTGCGTAGTTCACCACGGTCTGCATGATGTCTTCGCCGTCGTCGCTACGAAAGCGGTTAACGTCTAGCACGAAAATATCGTCGTGCTCGTCGTGCAATACAGTGACGCCAACCGTCCAGTCGTTCACCTGCTTCGTCGTAATAGCAAAGTCCCACGCCTGATAAATCGTGCGCCCGTATGTTTGCGGTACGTGGCTATAACTCCTGAACATCTTTTTCGTAAACGTAATACCGTCGTTCGGTGTAGGGTTCTGTTGGTAAAGTGCGGACCATACGCGCTGCTGCCCTGCCGCAAACAAGTTCCGCATAATCCTCAACATGGCGTCTGTCGAATAGCGCTCTGGATGCACGGCAGTGTTATGCGGGCGTGTCATGCGCGCACCTTCTGGAATTGAACTATTAGGCGGTAGCTGCACGATACTATCGTCGGTGAGCAAATACTCGTCGCCCATGTCGTTAATAGCTGGATACTTCACAATCTCAAACTTGTCGCCGTCGCCTGTCTCCATGACCTGCTGAATGCGCCCTGCCCAGTCATCTTCGTGCCACCACGTCATAATTCCTAGTACGCCGCCACCAGGTGCTAAGCGCGTATACGCCGTCGATGCGTACCACTCCCACATACTGTCACGCTGGGTCTGGCTATCGGCGGCCTCAATATCCTTGACTAAGTCATCTAGCAGTAGAATATGCGCACCACGGCCTGTAATACCTGTACCTACACCCGCTGCTAAGTAGCCGCCGCCGCGTGTTAGATTCCAGTTCTCTACAGACTGGCTCGAAGGATCTAATTTCGTGTTCGGAAACAACGCCTGATAGCTAGGGTCGCGCAATAAATCACGAATGTAGCGTGAGAACGACATCGTCAGACCACCTGTGTGGCTCGCTGCGATGATTTCCCAGTCTGGGTGATGTCCGAGTACAAACGGTGCGAAATGACGGCTTCCAATCTCGCTTTTCCCCATCCGTGGCGGACACATCAGCAACAATCTGGGTTCTTCGCCACGCTCAACTGCTTCCATGAAGCGTTCTAAGCGACGACAAATATCCTCATGCACCCAGCCGGGTAGATATTTAGGTTTAAAGCGACGAATAAAGTGAAGTAATTTGCGCCGTGCTAGGGTTCTAGCGGCAATTTCTTTAGCTGATGGGTCTGTGTAATCAATCTCGACGACTGGAAAGTCTGGCTCTACTACTTCTACCGCGTCGATGACTTTTTCGGGTGCTTTAGCGGTCGTCAGCGGTGCGTTAATAGCCTCACACAACAAACAGCGTTCGTTGTCCTTAGAAGCGTAGTATTTAATTCCTTTCGCTTCGCCGCATGCACCACATACTTTGCCTCTAGCCAAGCGATGATTCCAAACGACGGTAGTGGATGCGCCCGTCATCATTAAACTCGAACGCTATACCTAAGTGCTGCTCGATAAGCTTGCGGTCTTCTTCTGACGCGTCCATAAGATGTTCGGAATAGAACTTACCATCTGTAGTGGTCGCTGCTGGCTTACCTGCTTCTATCCATTTATATTCTGGTTCGCCTGTATGCGTGTTAAAAGTGTTTGTCGGTATTTTAATCATCGCACCAGAGTCGATGTCTTCTTGTTTCGGGTGACTCATACTCATACGTGATTCAAGCATGCCTGCATGAGGGTTAGGAATGCCTCTGAAATATGCTTTGTGTGGCCAGCCGTATTTAAAGTCTGCCCAACTACCTGCCGCACCCACACGAATAGCATTAGCAACATCTGCTGGGTGCATAGAACCGCAATAGTCACAGCTACGCAATCTGCCTGTTGTTCTGCCAGCCTGAATATCGGGTGGTGTTTCTGCAGTCCACGGTACTAACCTATCCGTATAGTGTTTTGCGCCCATCCAATTCATGCCGTGTTTATGGGCTACGCTTTTTTCTTCCATAGCTTTCTCCATCAGTTGTATCTAGCCATCAATAATTTCCTTGCCTTCTGCAATCGCAAGGAGTTCCTCGTCGCTCAGTGCTTCGTACTTGGTTCTAATCCGTGCCTGACTATTCGTGACAACCATGTGCTTTACTTCTGGTGCGTAGTGACCGAGTATTTTTCCGATCTCTACCCAACCTTTAATAATATTGGCTGGGTCGCCAATTAACTGCGCTTGTTTAATACCGTTCAAAATACCGTCGATAATGTCGACGCGACGTAACAAAGTGAGGTCTTCGATTTCTCTACGTGCCCGCGCGATTTCTTCCTGTACGCGTGTAACACTGGCCATCGCGCTCCCGTTACTATTACCTGCGGCAGCTGCGGCTGCGGTCTGTGACAGTCCTTGCAGAATGCCATCGACGTACACTTCCTGAGATTCTAATAAGCCTGATTTTTTTCGTGCTGCCATTAGTGCGTTGTCTCCGACCAGGCAATGCAAGGTATGCCTTCTATGTACATAGAATTTTGTAATTCGTCTTTAGTAAATCCTCGCGACGATAAATCTATCTTAATTGCGTCTAACGTTGTCTGACGTACAAAGAGCTGTGCTGGATAAATGCCGTGTGCTTCTAATAACGTCAGCGCGTCACGTATGTCTTCATCAAAAATAATAGCGTCAAACTCCATACAACAGAGAATATCAGAGATGAAAAGATTTGTAAAAAATTTATAAAAAATTATACGAAGTACTGCGGACTAAGGACGGGGGTACTAGCTGGGAAATTTCTATAAATCTACGCGCGCTTCCACTCTCCCCTAACCCCAAAACGACGGAGGCTACTTCGGATTTCGTTCTTGGGATGTCGTAGGGGAGGTAAAGGTACTTACGTTTGCTTACGCAAACATATCCATCACGTCTTGTGTAGTACTCATTCATTCATACACAACACAAAGGATTACATATCATGAACGCAACTAAACAAGGTTTACAAGCTGGTCAATCAACACGTCGTATCGCAAACAAAGCTACTTCGACCGCAGTCGAAGGCGGCAAGACAGTAGCCACAGCGGTCAGCGGATTCGTTAAAGGCTTCTTCAGCAACCCTGATGCACCAGCACCACGTGCGCGTCGCAAAATTGTTGCAGTACAGTCCGTTGCTAAACGTAACGCTAAAGCCAAATAACCACACAGGGCGCAAGCCCTGTTTTACTTTTTAAGGACTCGCTATGGGCGCCCTACTCGGTCACATGGATTTAATGCCGCTAATCTACGGCTTCATCATGTTCTTAGGAATATGGTCAATGTATCACAAGCTGATGTCAGGACAGTTGTTCGGCTTCGTCGTAGAAGCTGGCATCTTCAGTCTGGTGTTCTGGCTACACGGTGGCTCCATGAACGGCGGTTTTGCCGCAATGATTGCAGCGCTGATTGCTGGGCAAGTTTTACCGCGCATGCGTCATAAATAACCAAATACACAGGAGAATTAAATGTTCATTACCATCATTATCGTCGCACTCGGTGCGACGTTCTTAGAATTTTGTATCAGCGTGCATATCGCACACAACCTAGCACCCATCACGAAGTACGAGGAGAATCAAACATGAGTTCAGTGCCTAGCATCATAGATACACACCACACACCCGCTAAAATTATCGAGCGATACAACGTACTTCGGACAGAGAACGAAGTGCTGCGCGCGGAGTTGAAAGACTCACAGGACAATCTAGCACTCGCTAATGCCGAGGTACGCAATCTGCGCCGCTGGCAAGAAGTCACCGAGCACATGATGCAATAACCCAAGCCGACGTAGTCGGCTTTTTCCATTGTGTGTTCTGCAATTCAACCACACAGGAAAACATCATGGCATTTTTAAATTATCAAGAACTAGACATCAACGCAATGGATTGTACAACCAACCCAGAAATTCTGCTCTTAATGGCCGAGCAGGACGAAGCCGAGTGTGATGCTACTGAATCACGCTGGCTTGCAGGTCAGGCCGTTACACCACCTAAACAATCTAATGACTAAGGAATTATTATGACTAAATCAAAACAAGTAGCCACCACAGCACAAGCCATCATCGACGCAGTACCGGAGAATGGTAAATACAATGTATTACGTTCGCTAGTGGGTTCTATCAGTTGTTCTATCATCGGCACAGCAAGTAGCTTGGTCGGTATCATCGA
>JARXKN010000008.1:0-4708 GCA_030271625.1 Patescibacteria group bacterium | reverse complement strand
GTATGCGACATGGATGATGAAACCTCTAAGCTATTACTTGCAGCAAGCAAAGCAGGTGAAGTAGCAGAGCGTCAACGCAATGCAGAACTCATCAGCAAACGTCAAGGTGCAATCGAATGGGTGATTGAGAAACTATTTAACAGCACCGAGTACTACGACGCGTCGGGTGCGCCAACCAATGACACAGACTACGAAGACGACATCGAGTGTTTATCACACGAGACTGTCGAACGTCTGTACGACAAGTTGACGAAAGCGGTCAGCGCAGCACGTAATCGCGCAGTACAAAGATTTGCGCTCGGTGATAATCGCTACACACTCGAAGACATCATGTCTTACAGCACAGTGATTAAAGCGTGCGCAAATTTACACGCGCGGTACGAAGAAGCGAACGTGTAGTAGCATAGTAACTCAGGACTTAGCACTGCGTGCTAAGTCCTTCATTCAAAATCTTTTCGCTATGGGGATCGCAGTATGACTGACTATAAATCAAAATGCTTAGCACTACGTAAGGAGTACAAAGCACTAAGTACTAAGTACGAAAAACTAAAAGCTAACCACGATAATTTACTTGTTAGATTCAATAAACAATGTATCAAAGCTAGCAACTACTACACAATCATCGCGCAATTTCGCGACGCACTAAAAGCTATCGACCACGCAAACTAAAAGTTTGATCGCGACACTAAGTACTAAGTACAAAACAATATAAACAGTTTATACGGTTTAACAACAAATCAATGTAAGTCTTATATAAGACTTAACACGAAATACATGCGACTACGGACTTAGCGCTGGTTACGAATTACGTGGTTACGACCTGCAGTTTGTTCATACTATATAAATAATAAACATAAGGCAGTATATTTATGAATAGACTATATTAACTATTTAATATATTGTAATATCGTAACTTATAGTAAATAAAAAGACCATGTATCTAGCATTCATGCGGGTCGCAGCGTAGTTACGAAGTGGTTACGACCTAGTCCTAAGTTACGCAATTCAGTGTCAAAAGTTGTAACTTGACTTCAATTCTAATTAAGTCTAACATTGTCTGTCTGGAAAACACCGGTTACGACTTTGAAACTGGTTTCGAGTTTCAGCTCATTTTAATCAAAGGAAATACTATGTTTAGCCTGTATTTTTTATCGGCAAATAAGCCGTTAACAAAATCATTTTATCTCGGCAAACAAGGCGAAATCGAAAAAGATTCTTACCCTACTGTTAAGAACTTTACCTCACACGTAGTAGAAGTTGCATCACTAAAAGATTTATATGATGCAACCATCAAGCACAGTAATTTGAATCATTGCATGATTAAAGGCAAGCTCAAAGATTCATTGGAAAATGAACCACGCGCAAATTACACCAACTCAAATGATGAAACATTTTTTCTAACGATTGATTTAGATGGCTCACCATACAAAACACCAGAAGAATTTGTCAACGCACACAAAGCACTAAAAGATGTGTCTTATGTTGTGCAGTACTCATCAAGCTATGGGATTTATGAAAGCAAAAAACTGTCTTGCCACATCTTTATGATGTTGAGCAAACCAGTACAAGCACCAGATATTAAACCATGGCTCATGTCTCTTAATTTAGCCAACCCTGTCGATCGTGATGCGATTACGTTATCACGTACAGGTGCGAACTTACATTATCCGATTGATATTACAACGTGCCAGAATGACAAACTTATTTACATCGCACCACCCATTATCAAACCAGGTGTTAAGTGTACAGTCAAAGATGCTGAGCGCATCCAGTATGTTAAGAAAGCGAAGTCCGCAGTCGATAGTACGATATTCGAGATTAGTACAAACGACGCCAATAAATTAAACCCTGAAGTCATTAAGAAAGCTTGTCGCACTATCCTTAATGATAAGCGCAAAGCTGCAGGGTACGAACCACTTAGTAAAAATACTAAAATGGTCGGCGAATATGAAGTACAACCTAAACCCGGTGAAGCAAGGCTCACAGGATTACGGTTAGGTGATGAATTCACGCACATGAACCTCAATGGCGGTGACAGCTGGGCCTATTATCACCCGAACAACAACTTTGAGTTAATTCATTCATTCAAACACCCAGATATTAGCTTCTTAACCAAAGAAATACTGCCTCCTTATTACAAACAATGTGTGGCTAACAAAAGAGAAACTAACGAATCACCGACTGAAGAAGGCGAAATGTTATTAGCGTTTCGTGACTTCAAGTCAGATGTTTATTGGAACGGCACATGGAATCCAGTCACCTACACACTCAACATCGCTAAAACACGCGATGTAACAAGACTAGAACACTTCTTATTATCTAAAGGTCGTGAGTTAGGCGAGTATGTACCTATTTGGAATATGACATTCGAGCCGACAAAAAACTATATTGTCGATGAAGAAAACCACAAGATTAACAACTATATTCCTTCACCGCTCATGCGCATGAAACACAAACCAGTAAAAGACTGGCGCGCAGCGTGTCCTACTATCCACCGTGTGATGATGTCAGCAGTTTCAGACAACAAGGACGATGAACTGTACGAGCACTGGTTAAATTGGGTAGCTGTAGTAGCACAATTAAAACTCAAAACAAAAACAGCATGGTTACTTACTGGTGTAGAAGGTACAGGTAAAGGCGTCATAATCAATGACATACTCAGACCAATGTTAGGCGCAAAATACGTACCTATAAGAAAAGGCACAGACTTAGAAGAAAAATACAACGGCTGGATGGAAAACGCACTGTTTGGTTTTATAGATGAAATACATGTACCTAATAGTACGCGTGTAGAAGCCATTATGTCAGACCTACGCAACGCCATCACTGAACCAACAATTAGTGTGCGTAATATGCACATGATGTCATACGAAATAACAAACTACATTAACTTAATCATGTCATCCAATAAACCTGACCCAGTTAGGATTAACGAAGGTGATAGACGTTTTAACATTGGTATATTTCAATCGCAAAAAATCAAACTAAACAAACATGATGTCGATGTAGTAATAGCAAACGAGCTAGAATCATTTACACACTACATCATGACAAGACCTGTCGACGTAGATACAGCCAATACAGTCATGCACACTGACACACGTCAGCACGTGATTGACACGTCGCGTACTTCGCTTGATGAGTTAGGCGACCAATTAAAATCAGGCGATCTCGAAAAACTATGGGACTCGATGCCAGACTTAAACCTTATGGCAGAGTTACATGGTTCAGACAGCGCCACAGCTAGTGCGTACGCAAGCATCATTAAGCGCGAAATCATGTACGTGCATAGTAACCGCAACAAAGCCAGACCTAACGTAGGCACAAAAAGAAAAGCCGCAAAAGACTTAGTTGTTGCGCACTCTAAACTTACTCGCGACGAGTTAGGTGTGATATTTGAACACTGCGTAGGCAACATGCCTAAAACACCACACAAATTTACAGCACTGTTAAGACATCGCAATATTGCTATCGAGCCTATTAAGTTAGAAACAAAAACAATGCGCGGTATACACACAGAGTGGTTTATTAGTGAACAGCGCTTAAACGAAATCGTAGCCGAGCTGGAAATAAAACCTAATTTAAAACTAGTCGGTAATATTAAGAAAGCTAAAGTTGCTTAAATGAATGATTATGATAATTTAAGAGAAAGGTTATGTGAAAGCCCATTGCATAGTGATGGAAGAGTTCACATAAACACATCTGATATTTTATATGAGGCTGCTAGAGCCATTACTGATTTAGATGCGAAAGTAAAATATTTAGAAAATAATCAGAATATAGAACTCACCGCCTTTCTACTATCTGATAATGCTAGGTTGCGTGAAATACATGCTCAATTAGGCACGGCTTTAGCAGACATTAACAATAACTGTTCACCTAATGTTTACGTTAAAGAAGCTTTACGATGGGCATTTGAACTAAACCATAAAGCCCTAGCCATCGAATCCCCATCTACTGCCCTGCAAGAGTATAGGGATAGTGTGATTGAGAAATGTGCTGACATTGCAGACCAATTTTGCATACCAAACATAGGTATTGAAATCAGAGGGCTTAAACATGACTAATGATGAATTGAGAGTGAAGTTTGAGGAATGGGCAAATAATTCTTTTGAACTAAGCCTGAAAAGGCATGAAGTTGGCGCTAAAGTATATATTGACTTTACTACTCACGCTTCATGGTTAGCCTACCAAGCCGCCCATGCTGAGTTTATGGAATCGCTAGAAGTTGTATACGCAACTAAGCAAGGGAATATTTTAGATATGTACGGTAATAGCATTGAACCAGATAAACTTTATGTAATTAAGGAATGACTATGAGCGATAAAAATATATCAGCTATAGAAATTATGAATCAACATCAACTTAGCATTGGTGATGTACTAAAAGAAAAAGATAAGCTGATTGAATCCCTGCGTACACGTATAGCTGAATTAACGAAAGGCGAGCCAGTGGCTACTGTCATTGGTAAATTGCCTACTATAACAATGTCTTTTCTAATAAATATGCCATTGCCAGTGGGCACACAACTATTCCTTGCACCATCTATAGAAGGCTAACGTAAAACAAATATTATAAGCTATTTAATAAAATACCAAGATTGCATTTTATTAAATACTCTGATATTGTCTTACACACTATCACGTAAGAGGAGAGACTTACTATGATGATCACACCGCAACACATTCGTACAGCAGAACTAAAAGGC
>JARXKN010000021.1 GCA_030271625.1 Patescibacteria group bacterium | reverse complement strand
CTGGCACGTTCTGTATTACCTGTTGGCACATACAGTCACATGTTTGCGACTGTCGACTTGCACAACCTGATGCACTTTTTAAAGCTGCGTCTGCACAGTCACAGCCAGTATGAGATTCGCGTATACGCGCAAGCTATGCTAGACCTCATCGAACCAATCGTGCCGCATTCAGTTGCGGCGTTTAAAGAGTACGTCCTTAACTTGGAGAAATAAAATGTATAGATACGGTTCAAGCACCAAACAAAATGGTTTTCGGTCAAACAAACCACTCACTAACGAAGAAATCGCGCATTACGCGCCTAGCGTCTTAGCAACGGAGCCACATGATTCTCGTGGTGAACGCTATGGTTTTATCCCGACTATCAATGTCCTTGATGGTTTACGTAAAGAAGGTTTCGAGCCGTTTGAAGTACGTCAGACTAAAGTCAAAGACCAAAGCAAACGTGAGCACACTAAGCACTTAGTGCGTATGCGACATCCTAATGCTTTAGCACTTGACGCGTCTGCCGAAGTACCAGAAATCATTCTGGTCAATAGTCATGACGGTAGTTCAAGCTATCAGTTGTTGTCTGGTTTCTTTCGCTTCGTGTGCAGCAACGGTCTTATTGCTGGTGATGTATGTGACGACATTCGTATCCGTCATCAAGGCAATATCATAGACAATGTCATCGAAGGCAGCTACCGCGTACTAGACAATATTGAGTTGGCGAACAACCGAATCGGTCTATACAAAGATGTTAAATTAGATCGCGAAGAACAACTCGCATTTGCTGACGCTGCCATCGACTTGCGCTGGGACAGGAACGAAGAAACGCTAAAAGCGCCAGTACAAGCGTCGAGCTTAATCTCAGTACGTCGCACTTCGGACTATGCAGCCGACGCGTGGACCACACTCAACGTCGTGCAAGAAAACCTCATCAAAGGTGGATTGCGTAGTGTGTCGGACAAAGGTCGTCGCGGCCGTACCCGTGAAGTTGGCGGCGTCAACGAGAACGTCAAACTCAACCGCGCCGTCTGGACTTTGATGGACCACTTAGTTAAACATAAAACAGGAGCAATGTAATGGATACGCATGAAGATTCAAAATTCACCCGCATGATTTTGATTGAGGGAGCTGTAACCAGACTGCAAAACGAGTGTCACGCTGCAGCGAAGCATTGGTGGATGAATCCTGATGGCTCAGACGTCAGGGATAATCCGCTTGCATTCTCTAATAAGCTCTGTCTGATTCACTCAGAGATAAGCGAAGCTATGGAAGGCGACCGTAAAAACAAAATGGATGACCACTTACCACATCGTCCTGCGCGCGAAGTCGAACTAGCTGATGCACTCATCCGTATCTGTGATTTGGGCGGTGCATACAACTTGGATTTAGGTGGCGCCGTAATTGAGAAGATGGAATACAACGCTAAGCGCGCAGATCATAAACCAGAGAGTCGCGCAGCCGAAGGCGGAAAGGCTTACTGATGCTAGAAGACATACACAGACAGATAGTTATTAACGGCGTCGACCTTGATTTCATAAAGCGCACTAACGATGAAGGCACTGAATACACTTCGTTCGATGTGTTTTATTACGAAAAACAAGAGTATCTTCACACATCGCACGACGTAGCTTTGTGTGATGTGTTACTTAATCTCGCCCCTACCTCGTTCGACGCAGGGACACAAAATAGCGGTAAGGAAGACAACCCGCAACCAACAGGAGCAGCAACATGATTACAGAATTCGACGCTTTAAATTTAAAACCTCTGCGGGTAGAAATTGAAGCAGCACTAAAACAAGTGGCCGACAAGCATAGTATCAAACTGTCACTCGGTTCATTTACGTACCAGAGCGATTCATTTACTGTAAGACTGACCGGCGGTGCAGGCGCGAGCGTCGAAGAAACAACCAAAGAAACCAAATGGCGTAAAGACTTTATTACAATGTGTGGATACGTTAATTTAAGTATGGGTGACTTAGGCAAACAAGTCACGCTTTCTGGCAAGGCGTTCGTTATTGCTGGTATGCGACCAGCGGCTAAATTAAGCATCGTGATTCGCAGCGGTGACGGCAAATATCAAGCGGCCTCAGTTGAGTCCGTTAAAGCAGCACTTAATTCGCAACCACTTAAAGAAAGAGAGAATCTTAATGTTTAAACCCATGCTCGCCTCTGACGCAGACTTATCTACTCTAAGATTCCCTGTCGTCGCTTCACCAAAACTAGACGGCATTCGCGCTATCGTTATTGATGGCGTAGTCATGAGCCGCAGCCTTAAACCTATCCCTAATAAATACGTTCAATCGCTATTCGCGAATTGCGAATACTTCGACGGCGAGCTGATTGTAGGCGACCCTACAAGCCAGACCGTATACCGCGACACAGTTAGTCACGTGATGGCGCACGACAAAAAAGACTTTGATGTGCGGTTTTATGTGTTTGACCACATCGCAGACCTTGACGCTACGTACTCGGTGCGTAGCAAACAACTCAAATCAGGCGTCAAAGAGGTCAAGAACAAACGTGTGTTATTACATGACTCACAAGTCATTAACGGTGGGTCGCATCTCGTAGATTACGAAACTAGGTGTTTAGTGCTCGGTTATGAGGGCTTAATACTGCGCGACCCATACAGCAAGTACAAGTGCGGTCGCGGGACAGCTAAAGAACAAATCATCCTCAAGCTCAAACGTTTTGTAGACGATGAAGCAGTCATCACTGGCTTTGATGAGCGCATGGAAAACACTAACGAGAAAACAACTAACGAACTTGGTCGCTCAAAACGTAGCTCACACCAAGCAGGTAAAGTTGGTCGTGGTGATTTAGGTGCGCTGCAGTGTGATTTTAACGGTATTAAATTCAACATAGGTACTGGTTTTGACGACGCACTTCGTGCTGAAATCTGGGCCAATAAACCTAAGTACTTAGGGCAATTAGCCAAGTTCAAACACTTTCCTATCGGCACAAAAGACGCACCGCGTCACCCCGTGTTCTTAGGATTTAGAGATAGGAGCGACACATGAACTTAGAACTGTGGAATCAACGAGCCGCAGACGGCGGCTACATACCAAACGCTTCAGATGACCCTCTGTATCTTAATGACGTAGAGTGGACAGCAATGACTTACATGGATTTAGCTCGTGTAAAGTTTACTAGCACTGAGGCTATGCAAAAAGCAAAAGCAATTACTGGCTGGGATGAGTGGGAAGAAGACACGCTGGCTATACGCTTTCATAAAAAACTAATAATGGTCGGAGACAAATTCTACGCAGATTGGGGTACAAACAATGAATGATGTCAATTTAGTCCGTAGTGCGTACAACAAACGCCAAGTCAGACAGCATAAACGCCACTCAGTACTTGAAGCAGTACTCAATACATTTATTGGGTTCTTTGTGTCTCTTTTAGCTGGTTATTACTTGTATGCGCACTTCGATATGCACACCCATCGCGGCATTATGATTGTGACCACAGCGTTTACCGTTTTGAGCGTAGTGCGTAGTTACTACACTCGCCGTTTTTTTAACTGGATGCACGAGAGAGGTTACTTATGAGTAGCCCAAAAATACACCAACATTTACAACCTAAAGCATTACCGAAAAAAATTACAAACACGCCAGTCGGGCAATACGTCAGCACATTCAAATTTTCACATCAGAATGACTTATTCGATGTATATGAGCAAACAACTGTGTTCACGCCTATGGGCGGGTGGCCTGGTTATAAGCTAGACCCTAGTGCTGCTAAAACTTCTACAAGTAAGCTGCTGCGCGTACGTGATATAGACGCTTACTGCGCCGCATACAGTATTGATTTTAACAAAACAAAAGTCAAATACAAGCGTGACAAACGCGACAGGCCGAAAACATTTTTTGAATGTGGCGCAGCCGAATCAACGCTTGCCTATGTCGACCGCTGGCTTGTAGCAAACCATTTAATGACGGAGCAACCATTATGAATAATTTAGAAATCAAAGTCCGTCGTACCTTAGTGCTCAGTACCGGGCACTTAGACCAAGACACTATGGACTGTGCCTTTAGTCTAAAAAACTGGATTAGTGATTTCGAGTACGGAGCATATTTTACAGTAGGTAATGCAGGTGAAGTTACGCCGTTTGAAGACCCTGAAGATTACCCTGCTGATTTGTATGCCTGCCTATTGTTCGCTAAACAACACGGCTGCGACGAAGTAAAGTTCGACGCGGATGGTCCAGTGGTGGAAGGACTAAATGTTTATGACTGGTGATTTAATAAACATAGAGCAGCTAGCTATTGAACTTGCTGAACGCCTGCCCCAACCCTTACCTATTTCGGTACAGTTATGGACAGGAGACATGGTAGCTCAGTACTTAGTAATGGACGAGCGGTACGTAAAAGAAAAGCTACTGATTCGCCCAAACGCACCAAAAGCAATACGCATGTACAACACTGGAAAACCTAGATATAAAGCATCAGAAGTAATCCAGTGGGCAGAATCGTTTCAAGAAAAGAGGCGCGCAGCATAAATTTACTGCATCAAAATTGCATCAAAACCTCTGTGAGCAAAGCCAGACATAGAGGTTCGGTGCATCTTCCGGGCA
>JARXKN010000002.1 GCA_030271625.1 Patescibacteria group bacterium | reverse complement strand
CTAACAGATGTAAACTAACTTCTTATCAGGGTCTTTCCATGGTAAGGAAGGGGTCTTGGGTTCAAATCCCAATCGTGGCTCCAAATACGACTTTAAAAAACTGTTGACAACCTAACATAAGCGGTATAAGATGTTGGCATATTAGGATGAATCCAAAAGAAACAGACTAATAAATAGCCCTTAAAAAAGGCAACACAAGACCTTCTTGCAAGAAGAAAACTTAAATAGCGGCCAGATCAGCCGCTATTTTTGTTTATAGCCGTTTACAAGCAGAGTCGTATCTGTTAGGATGATAGTAATAAAGTTTTAGAAAGTTATATTCTTATGGCCAAAAAAGGCGACAAGCGCAAGATTATCGGTATGGTGAGCGAAGAGAGCGGCGAACGCATCTATTACACTACCAAAAACACTATGAACACTCCTGAGAAGTTATCTCTCAAAAAGTACAGTCCTAAGATGCGTAAACACGTTGTCTTTACTGAAACTAAGAAGAACCTTGGTCGCAACGAAGCACCTAAGCGCTAGCTTACTAGTGCCTTTAATTAAAAACAGCCGACACTACGTCGGCTGTTTTTTTAAAATTAAGCTTGCTTGTATTAGCTTTTACTCAGATCAAGGATGGTGTTAATCATCTCAGCGTGACTCCACACTAAAGGCAGAACACTCAAGGGCGCATTAGTTTCGGGATCAAACTGCTCACTTAAAATACCGCTTTCGGTCTCGCGGGCCAGTGACCAGTCGAGCAGCGCTTGGGCCTTATCGAATTGTTCCACACTAGCGTAGTACTGGGCCAACCATAAAGTACTCACCAACCAGGGGTTACCGGAGTAGTTCTTGGTTAAGAAGTAGTTGTCGTGCTCGTAACGGATGACGCCGCCGCCGGGTGAGGTGTTAAGGATACGGCTTTCGGCCTGTTTAGCAGTACTGGTTAAGCGTACATCGTTCAAACTGAGTCCAGCGTACATATAGGGGCCGTAGAGGCTGGAAATGTCCAAGGTGTTATCGTAGGTCAGCTCGCCGGATTCTTCTAGCAGGAAGCCTTTAACGAAGTACCCATCGGCGTGGTACAGCTTATCCAAGTTGCCTCTAATATCTTCGGCGACATGTTTCCAGCGCATGGCATCTTCATCTTCACCCATCAACTTAGCCAGTTTGGCGCCAGCCAGTAGGCCAGCAATCACGGTGCTAACGGTATAGGTGCTGGTTAAGAACTTTTCTTCCCATAGGTCGTAACTGGCGTGGGGTAGACCGGTTTCTTTATCGATAAATTTACACAGGAAATTAGCGGTTGGGACAATAAAAGTGTGATACATTTCGGCCACCAGGGCTTCGTCTTTGCTAGATTCGTAGTATTCGTTAATCATAAAGATAACGCAGGCGGTTTCGTCTTCCTGAATGGCTAACTCTTTACGGCGACCATGGACCAGGGGGTGCCAGGTGGAGCCGATGGCACGATCGGGCTGGTACTTGTGCATTAAGTAGCCGTCAGGGTGCATAGTATCGCGAGCAAAGCTAAAGAAACGCTTGGCCTCGGTGAAATGACCAAGTCGGACGAGCGGCCAGAGAGCGTAGGCTGCATCGCGGGGCCAACAGTAGCAATAATAATCACGACCGTAGTTAAAGATACTAGAGTCGCCACTGGCTAGCACCGAGCCGCGGTCGTCACAGTGGGCTTTGACTACTAGCAAGCTGTGGTTCAGGCTGCGGCGATGCAGTTCTGGTAGGGCAATATCACCTTCATTAAGCCAGTGTTGCCAGTGGGCCCGGGTGGAGGCTAGTTTTTCGTGCAGATCAATTTTCTTATAAGCCTGATGAATAGTTTGGGCGTCATTTTGACTACTGGCAGCAATAATCCAATAATTAACGGTTGTTGATTGGCCACCAGGAATCAGCCGCTGGAAACGGATGACACTATCGACGCCACCATGCTCCACAGCGTTTTCAGATAACACACCGTCCTCGGCGTCTTTAAAGGTACCGGCCTTACCCTCAATGCCGTAGTTACCAACAGCGTACTGATCAAAGTCACCGCCGTCATTGAACTTACCGGCAATCAGCAAACAGTAGCGGCCCTTGTAGTCGAGCAGGTAGTGTTCGTCTGGAACATACAAGGCGGTATCGGCGCGGCCGTTGCGAGAAATTTCAAACACTTGGTGCATGAATAAACGGATGTCACGCTCGGCTTCGGCTAAATTAGTAACAGTAATGTGGCGCACAAAGGCGTTATTGTCAGGGTCGATAAAATCTTGGAGGTGCAGATTAATTTGTAGCTTCGGATTGTTCATCTGAATGTGGCTGATCAGGGCATCGTCTTCAAAGTTAACACTAATTTGCCAGCTGCCGTCGTTGGTCCAGCTAAACTGGCCATCGGCCCAAATGCCAATTTTGTGTTGACTAGAGCGGGCATTGGTCAGGTTTTCTAAGCCGACGTATGGATAATAGAAATCGTGGACTAAGCCACTTTCATCTAAGCCGACAAACAATTGTCCGTTACTGAGTACAACTGGTCGTCCCATTAGTTATCTCCCACCAAAATTATCATTATACGGCTACACCTTTTTCACTCAAGCGGAATTTCAGGTCATGAAAGGCGTTCATAAAGTTAATATAGGCTTCGTACGGGGTCTTATAGGGGCTAAAGTAGGCGTGGATATCACCGTCATTGAAGTACTTAGTACACATGTAGTAGAAGTGGTCACTGGTTTGCAGGCGACGCCAGTCCTCTATTAAGGCGAAATCCCCGGTTTGAATGATGTCAGCCTGGAGGTCATAGAGCGCCTGGATAGAGCTTGACTGCATGGCGTTACCAAGCCAGGCGCTGAGGTCACGCTCGGTATCAGCCCAGGTGATAGTCTGCGGAATATCGACGCTGTCGACTGGCTCATTGTTATCAATCACTTCCGAAACAGTCATAAAGGTGTGGTGCTCGTTCTTCAGCCACTCACCGGGTAAGTGAGCTAAGAAGCCAAAGATACCCGATTCTTCCCACTGGTGTTCGCCAAAGGTTTCATAGTCCATAAATAAGTTAAAGTTGGTGGCCGTTTGGTCATCGGCTAGCCAGCCAGCGAACTTATCGGCTGTCAGGGGCCATTCGCTCCAGTTTTGGTCGCCGAAACGGAAGGCAATATCGTCACTCAATTTGTAGTTCTTCATCAGTAGCCGGATATTGTTAGTGTAGGTTGGGCGGTAAACGTGGTTCGGGCTGCGCCAGCCAAGGATGGGGTCCCAACCTTCGGCTAAAATGCCTTTATAGCCGGCTTTGTCGGCCCAGTAGGCAACATCATTGTTGTAGCAAAGCTCGGTGTTACGGAAGACTTGCGGGGTCTGCCCAAATAATTCTTGGACCTTACGTTTATGCATGTCGACCTGCATTTCAAACTCCGCCCGGGAATAAAAGAAGGCCAAACTGTGGTGATAGGTTTCGGCAACGATTTCGACCCGGCCGGTGGCGCATAATTCTTGGAAGGAGCGTAAGGCTTCCGGCGACCACTTTTCTAACTGCTCTAAAACAGTGCCGGTTATCGATAAGCTGAGTTTGAACTGTGGGTTGTCGTTCAGTAACTGCAATAAACGGGCGTTAGTTGGCAGGTATGACTTTTCGGCCACCTTCTTAAGAATCCGTTCGTTGCTTTCCTGATCTTCGTAGGCGGCATCAAAGTAATCATGATTTACAGCCGAGTCAAAGATAGTATAGTGCCGGATGCGGTACGGCTGATGGACGTGCAAATAGAGTACAATTGCCTTACTCATGACGCTACCACCAGATGATCTTTATACAGCTGCTCAATCCGGTGACTGGCATTCGTCCAGCTCATACGTTGGTATTCCTGGTGAGCATTAGCGTGTAACACGTCGCGCAGCGCATCGTTACTAACCACGGCGGCAATCTGATTAGCCATTTCTTTGATGTCCCAGAAGTCGACTTTTAGACAGTTTGTCAGCACCTCACTAACACCAGATTGATGGGTGACGAGGGTAGGTGTGCCGTAGCCAATCGCTTCGAGCGGTGTTAAACCAAATGGCTCTGATACCGAGGGCATCACAAACAGATCAGCAATGGCGTAGGCATCGCGCCAGCGCTTGCCCCGTTGGAAATCAGTGAATAAGACATTTTGTCCAATCCCCAGTTCGGCCGCGAGTGTTAAGAGTTCGTAATACTGCTCACCACTGCCGACAATCAGGAGCATAGTCTTTGGTTGGCGGGCAATCACGTCTTTCATAGCGTGTAATAAATTAGGTAAGCCTTTTTGAACCGTAAGACGGCCAATGTTAACCACAACGCGGTAGCCGAGGGCTTTCATAGCCTCTAGGTAGCGGTATGAGTTGTTGGCGTCAAGCGGCACTAAATCACCAGGCTCAATGCTATTGTGCACGACTTCAATTTTAGACAGTGGAATGTGGTACTCACGGTGGATGACTTGCTTGGTGTGTTCACTAACGGCAATAATACGGTCGGCAGCATGCATGGCAAGATCTTCGATTTCGTGGACTAAGGGGTTACCGCGACCGCCCGCCCGATCCGATTCAACTGAGTGGACATGTAAGATAATCGGGCAGCCTTTGGCTTCTTTAGCGCGCAGGGCGGCTCGGAAGGTGAGCCAATCGTGAGCGTGAACGATATCAAACTCAGTTTCTTCTACCAGTTTGGCTACAGCGTGTTCGTACAGCTGGGCTTGGGCATAGATATCAAGGTGTTCTTCGGTGCCGTCTTCTAGGACGTACCTGTAACTGTCATAAGCAATGCCGGAACGGATAACTTCGCTAACGCCTTGAGGATGAGCGGCGGTAATATTCATAAAATCTATGCCGTGATCGGCACGGTAGGGCACAACAAATTCAATGTCGAGGTCTTTTTTTGAGAGGGCTTTGCAGAGCTGGTAGCAAGCTATCCCGAGTCCGCCGCTATTGTGGGGAGGTA
Source organism: Patescibacteria group bacterium (assembly GCA_030271625.1). Classification (GTDB taxonomy): domain Bacteria; phylum Patescibacteriota; class Saccharimonadia; order Saccharimonadales; family UBA4665; genus UBA4729. The sequence continues at coordinate 80,868 of JARXKN010000002.1, read as the reverse complement.
ACTCCCAACCGAGCATTAATACTTTCATCACCCTCTTTTTCGTCTCTATTTGATTTTACGCCTCTGGCTATGCTTGCTGTAAGCTGTTACGCAAGCACAACCGTAATACCTTACTAGTGTAGCGCTGTAACAGTTTCGGGTCAAGACTTCTTTACAACATAAATCTGTAATATATTTCACAGTAAGTTTTAATTTTCAGCGCGGGTCGCGGCCGTCATGTTTCCGCTTAAAATGCTTTTTGGGATTGAATTTCCACTGTCGTTTAAAGCCATGGCGTTTTTTATGTTTACCATCGTCGCTTTGTATCAGTCCGGCCATAAACCGATTGCCTAAATAGGTTTCGAGTTTCCCTAGTTTTGAAAGCTCAATCCGTTGCGCTTTCGATAGCTCCAATAGCGACACCGCCCCGTCGGCAATATGCCTCACCTGTTGCTGTACCTGCTTAACGGGTACCTCGGGAATCTTTCGGAAATTTATAGCTTGCAGATTGCGTCGTTCTTTTTCCAGTTGTTCGTGCAACCAAATACTATACTGACTGGTAAACTGCCGTTGATTTTCCGGTGTCCGCTCCAAACGCGGCGTACTGGCGGTAGAAAATAACTGACCGCCGTACTGCAACTGAGTGTGGGCCGCCAGGGTACCGTATTTGGGGTCAAAGTAAACTTTTCCGGGCTTAACGGTAAACCGGTCCGGCGCCAATTCTGTCAGCCAGCTGGGATCGACGGCCGTCAACTGATTAACTAAGTGTAAGGTCTCCAGGCCGGCAGCTGTCGGCACTTGTAAATCAAAGGGCGTGCCGGCCAGCAACGAAGCCTGCTTTACGACCGAGCTACTAGAAATCTCGCGACTCTTGTTAGTAGCAATATGGATTGCTTGGCCGTCACCATTGGTTGCCCACAGCTGATGCAGCTGACCAGCGACAATACAGCGCTGCAGGTTAGGCAAGTCATCGGCGGTAACAGCCAGTAATGGCTGCTCGCTGAGGCCAAGGTCGTGTAATAAGCGGTTAATAATCTCCTGGGCTTTATCGATGTTCTTGCCAATTATGCCCATGTCCTCATACTCGGCCGGGTCAATTTGCTCGAGGGCTAAGAAAACCTCATATTGAGCTATTAAATCCGACTGCGACTGGCGGCTATATTTACGCCAGCCCGTGTAGCGCGGACCACCTTTGACGATGCCGCCAACTTCTTGAATTGCAATAATGGCAGCCATTTGGGCCTGCAATTCCGGGCTGTAGGCTTTAGCTGCGACCAGCATCCGAGCATACATAGATTCCACCGGAAAGCGCTCCATCTCGCGACCAATATTGGTCACTTCCTGTCGGTTTGTCAACGCCCCGAGGCTTATCAGCGTTTGCTTGGCATACTTAACAGTCTTACGGCTGGGCGCATGGTAAAAATCTAAATCTTCAATATCAATGCCGATATTGGCAAGTCGTAACACTAAGCGGTCAATGTGTTTACGGAGGATTTCTGGCACGCCGTACTCGGCTCGATCGTCTAATGGCGAACAGGGCAGACTACCCAGCTTGGCGAGCACGTACAGTCCGGCTTTGGTGCGGCCAGCTCGGCCGGCTCGTTGCAAACAATCGGCTTGCGAAATTTCTTCTATAAATAAGCCTTCGATACCGCTGCGAACTTCGGCCCGGCGCTCCAGGCCGGAGTCGATCACAACGTCAATGTCATCAATGGTAATACTGGTCTGGGCAATATTCGTCGACAGTACTATTTTGCCTTGCGGGTAACTGGCAAAGGCAAGCTGTTGGGTCTCGGCATCAAGTTGACTGTGCAGTGGCAGCAGGGGGACCGTGCCGGCTAGCGGCTGCAGGAGCTCTATCAGACCTTCAATTTCGGCCTTGCCGGGTAAAAACACCAACATATTACTGGTTCGGGACTGCAGGAGGTCGATTACCTGTTGCGCTAAATCATCACTGTGTTGCTTAGTAACAGGAAAGCTGCGGCCAGCTACGGTGATGGGGGCTGGAGTATTGTAGTAGGCTGCCAGACTGGTGGCGTCGATGGTAGCGCTCATCAGAACCACTTTGAACAGTGGATCCTCTTGGCAACGTTTTTTGGCCCACGCTACCAGCACCTCCATATTTTCGTTCCACTCATGTACTTCATCGAGTACTAAAATCTGTTGGCCGGTCGTGCCACTCCCCGTTAACTCTCGAACTAGCTGCAGGCCGTCGGTACAGTATAAAATTACATTTTCTGGGGCATCGTCACGCTCATGGGCGGTTCGGTAGCCGACAAGGGCACTGGCATCACTACCCAGTCGGTAGGAATACTCTTGGCGCACGCGATCACTGAGGTTACGGGCGGCTAGAATGCGCGGCTGGGTAACAATAATTTTTTGAAAACCGTGCAGTGCCAAGTACTGCGGGACCTGGGTACTCTTACCAGCGCCGGTTTCGGCGGTAATAATGGTAACTTGGTTATCGGTAACAGATTGTAAGATATCCTGGCGGCGACTAAAGACAGGCAATGTTTCGAGCGAATCGAAGGAAGTAAGGCTCATGGCTAGTATTGTAAGGTTATATGGCTGATTGGTAAATGATTGGTCATAATAGATGTTACATGGTATAATATTGTTAATGTATAGTCCAGAACAATTACGGGCACCGGATAAAGCCCTTAAGGCGGCCTTTGTCGCTAATTGCCGCGCTTTATTAGCGGCCGATTTAGTACGGTTATGGATTGGCGATAATACCGAACTAAGTATCTTTGAGTGCCGTGAAGGCCGTAGTCACTTAGTCAGCTTCTGCGAGACGACCATCAATGACTATGGCCAACAGACTAAAATCTGGAAAGAAATTGGAGTTGATACTAGCGGCAATATCCACAAACACGTGGAGGCCAGCCTCGGGAAACTGAATAGTCCGGTCCATCTGGGTATGAGCGACGAAGTAGCTGATTACGCTGAAAAGATAGACATCCTCGAAGCAGCCGACATCAGCCTAGCTGAGCACTTAGATGAGGTCTTAGAGCCGGAAGACTTAACGGCGGCGGCAGCCTTTGAGCGAGTTTCCTTTCAAGAGCTAGCTGAATGCGTGGCCCTCACTGACTCATTGCTACAAAAACACCTACCAAGATAATGGTGTTGGGTCGAGCGCCGTTACGGACCTACCCGCGCTCTCGTCTTTAGTAGTGTGGCCAACAGACCCGAAACGGTCATACTAGCGCCGTGGATAGCTAGCAGACCGAGACCCAGCTCAACTCGCGTACAGCGAGCATTTTCCCAGGTAAAAACTTCGGTTGGGACATCATAGTTACCGCGTTTGTCTTTAATGAACGTTTTGTAAATATAGCGATCGGAACCAGGACCAGAAAATAGCAGTTTATTGTTTTTCATCTTTACAAAATCTTGAACAACCAGCAGTCCACCAGGTTTTAAATGGTTATAAATATTATTAAAGGTGGCCTCTCGTTCGGCGTCGGTCATTTGATACATAACGGTTGAGGCAAACGCCACATCATAGCGTCGTCTATCATTGAACTGCTGCTGATTGCCACGCGACGGTTTATAGGTGGTTATGTCGACTTGTTCAAATGATACTTCCGGTAAATTCGCCGATTTAAGCTCTTTGGTCTCTTGTAAGCGTTCGGTTTGTAGTAGCTCGCTGGGGTAGCTTGAACAGGCATGGACCCATTCAACATTACTGGTTTTGCGCATGTCAAAAAGATCAACACCGAGGCTGCGACCTAGACGCACTGGCTGACTGATAATCCGGTTGTAGCGCTGTCCCAATGTTCTCAGCGAGACATCGGTGCCATTGTGGGATGATCCAGCTAACCGAACAGTCTCAAACCCACTATTAATCCCGATTTTTTTGAGTCCGAGGTTTTGGCTACAGCCGACGTCTATGACTTGCGGAGCTTCAATTGCCTCATCCAGACAGGCAGCTATTATGAATTTGAGCACATTATAGCGTTGAACGATATTACTTTGGGTTTCGCGCGTCACCATGTCATTCATGATTTCGTCAAATCGTTCGCTAGACATAACGGTAAGGATTGCGTTGCGCCATGGCAGCACATCGGCATCAGTAAACGGATAGTCAGTACCGCTATTTCTGTACATAAACTGTTTTTGAAAACAGCGCAAAATTTTATTAGCAGCATACGTTGACGAGTCATTTGCCAGTTTGGCGGTGTTTAACAAGCGCTGGGTATTTTGAGCGGTGACCGCCTGAAGTTCATCAGGAACGTGGCGATTATGGACCACGTCCAAGAGCCCTTGAAAAAAGAGCGAAATTCTGGCATCGTCACCTGGCGGTGATAGTATCTGACGCGCAAATTCAACATACAACGGTCGGTCGGTGTAGGTCTCTCGATTTATTTGCTGCGGAATCAGTCCAGGCTGCTCCATGCGGCACCACCTTGTTTAGTTGACATGATTTTATCACTAAATAGCGATAGTGGGTGGTGATATCAATCACGACCCGCCTTATTAAACATGTCCAAGCGAGACTAAGTTAGTTAAGTTGTTACACTACCACGACAGGAGTGGCGGACAGGGATCGGTCCGACTGGTTAAAAATTCTTCATACGAAAAGGCCGCCTTAATGTCGTCATAGCCCAGTCTGGAGCGATGAGTCACCGGGACGACTAAGTTGTTCTGTACGTCTGACAGTCCATATGGTTCGAAATTACAACCGCTGGGAGCTAAAACCTGTGCGTGACTTCTCATAGCGAACATCCCCAAGGGAGCGGAAAAGCGGCGCGTCACGTTGCCACATTGGCGTTGCATAAAGACACCTGTCTTTAGGTGCGTACTAGCTAGGCTGACGTCTCGCCAATCATACCGATCTCCGGCGTTATCTTTCCATTTACCGTTCGTGACGTATAGATAGGACAGGGCGCCATGGCCGATGGTTATCACGCTACTATAAGCTGGGTTAGCTATGACATCGCTGAGTACGTTGCCCGTGGCAGCGGCTAGCACATCGGTTGCTTTGCCGCGCGCTTCGACTAAGGTTTGGATATGGCAGGCTTCGGCTTGGAAGGTATCAATATCGGTTTCGTCGTGACTGAAGTCATGACACGAATAAATGACTGCCAGGCGACCAATTTCGTCGGGCACACTGAAGCATTCGGCTTGTTGTAAGCTATCCCATTTACGTAGGGCTTGCTCATATTGTTTACGGTCGCTCGCCATAGTATTAGACGGCTGCACTTGCGGGCTCAAGCAGCTCATTGGCGAAGTCGTCTTCGTCGTCTTCAGTTTCAACGACTGCCGCTTTTCGCAATAAATCTCTTAGGGCATTACCTGTGGGTGTTTCCTTATCAAAGCTCGCCCGAGCTAACTTCACAAATTCAGAGACAAGTGCTTTATCCGCGTCCGCAGCTTGTAGTCGTACTAATTGACGACGGCGTCGTTCAGTCATCCCACCCCAAACACCAAACCGCTCTTCTGATTTAAGCGCCGTATTTAGACAAAGATCAATAACCTCGCAGCGGCTGCAAATAAACTGTGCAACCACTGCCGAGCCACCTTTATCTGGAAAGAAGACGTCTGTATCCACTTCGGCACAAAGTGCTTCCCTAGTCCAGTTATGCGGCGAAGGTGGTTTAGATGCCGCTTTTCGTTGTTTGGGTATTACTGCGTAGGCGTCTACTGACGCTTCCCAAATACCTGAACTAAAAAATCGGGGTATACCTCCAGAGGTTTAGAGCCGGCTAACTTAATGTAACGAGAACCGCCGTCATCATCGGGGCGGATTTCATCGGTCCATTTAGATTGAGCTTGATCCGCTAAGGCATGTCTTACTTCTTCAAGCACACCTTGCAAAAACTTTGGGTCAATATTTTTGCCTCGATTATTGAGAGCCGCCAACAGCTCGTGGAAAGCTAGACCTTGTTCGTGCTGTGCCAGCTCAAGCAAGGTTTCGGCAGCTACTTCTCGCATGCGCAGGCGTTCACCGTTTAATTTAATTTCTCGGTGTCCGTTCTGAGCAAATTCCAAGCCCCAGTTTGTTAAGGTAACCACTTGTTCAGCTTCAACGGCAGTTTCTTTTTTAGTAATGGACGCTGGACCGAATCGACGTGGCGGCATTGATAACGGTGATGGTACTGCCCGCGGCGCCTCAAGAATCGCTGTTTCTGGCAGATCGCCATCGCCTAAGAGAGTGACAATATCTAGGCCTAAATCAGTATCATCAAGCGACTCTAACTGACTTATTGACGGCTCAGCTTCCACTACTGCTGGTGGCTCTGTGACTTCTGACTGAACTGCAACTTGGTCTGCCAGAAGAGCTGAACCGGCTTTTAGGCTGACCCAATATTTTCGGGCACCTTTTTCACCGCTTTGGCCAAGCATCAGATCTTGATTATCTTGTTTCAGTAAGACTACAAGCTTCTGTAGCGCTTGCTTGCGAGCTGCGGGAGTAGCTCCATCAATATGATTGGCAATATCGCCTGGCTTAAGGATTTCGTCCCGGTGATTGATCATATACTCTACGGCTTTTTGGTAGCGTGACGGCAACGTATCAATAATCGAGGCCGGTGCACTCACTGTCGTTTCTTCTAATAGCGGTTCGGTGGGACGAGTTATGGTTAAATCTGGCTCAACAATAGTCTCAGCTATTGCTTCGTAAGAGGGTGCTTGTTCAGGAATAATTTCTAAAGGATTAAGTGCAATAATCGTGGGAACTTCTTGAGGTATTAATTCTGCCAGTTCAACACTTGCGCTGGCAATAGCGCCGATGGCCCGCAAAAATTCGGGCAAACGCTCGTTATCATATTGGAGAGCGGCCTCGGTAAGTTGGCGAAGACTAGTTCGCAGGGTTTCTTGTCCTAGTAAGATTTGTTCGTTTTGGTTGGACATACTGTCGAAAACACCTAACTTACCCATTACTGTTGACTAGATTGTACTGCGACCGCACCAGCATAACAAGTCAAAATATAAATAGTTTTTACAACTCTCTGCCGGGTTAAAAGATGAGCGTTCTAGTGGTCCACTATAGAAAAATGAACACCCCCGACCAATAGAGCTCATGCTTGCACTATGGCTATCCGAGGCCTATCATCATCAAAGCAGAAAATAAGGAGATACTATGAATAAATTTGAAAAGGCCGTCACCACTTCGGCTTTGTCGATGGCCGCCGCCGCTGGTTTTTTAGCATTAGGTAGTCATACAGAGCATGTTGCTACGCAGGATAAACAGCATTGTTACGAACTACAGGGCAGCAGCAGCCAAAAAGCTTGTTTAGCTGATGCCGAAGCGAGCCATGTTGGCGTCTACGGATCCCAATACGGTATGTATCTTGGCTTAATCGGCGGGCTAGCTGCTGGGGTCCAGGCTTATCGGGCGCTTGATAAGCAGCCTTTGAAGAGCGAGCTGTAAACTATATGCTGCAAAGTACCTACATCATTAGTAAATATGTAGGTATTATATTATAATATTGCATCTATGCTGCCTCGAATTGAAAGCTATCCTGCACCACTATTACAGTCGGAAAATGCTCTAAAAAACTTGGGGGCAAGCGCAGTATCGGATGTGTTGTCTCGAACAGATAGTTTTATTGAGCAGCGACCGTACCAAAATGACTGCCTCCAGGTCCTGACTAATGTTCGGGCTCAAGGCGAAACCAAGGCGCTCATTCATATGGCGACCGGCTTAGGCAAAACAACCGTGGCTGCAAAAGATGTAGAAAACTACTTACAAGCCAAACCCGCCGCTAAAGTTCTATTCTTGTGCCACCAAAACGAGATTCTCGACCAAGCCCGGACGCGCTTCGAACAAGTGCTCGGCGGTAATGGCTTTAGCTACGGCACCTTTAACGGCCAAAGCAAAGATATGCACGAAGTAACCTGTTTATTTGCTTCCATGCAGACCATGCGCGACTGGAAGGATGCCTTTTACCCACATGAGTTCGATTACATCGTTGTAGATGAGAGTCATCATAGCAAAGCTGAAACTTACGAGCCGGTTATAAACTATTTCCAGCCGGCCTTTATGGCCGGGTACACCGGGACGCCCGACCGGGAAGACCTGAAAGATATCCGTGAGATATTTGGCCAAGAGGTTTATTCAAAGCCCTTAACAGCAGCGCTGGCGGAAGGCCTACTAGCAGTACCAGACTACCGCGTTATCCTCGATAATATTCAAGAAGGGGTGCTTGACGAACAGATTGATGCCAATTTGGCAGAGCTTAATCGGATTCTGTTTATCCCGAAGCGCGACGAAGAAATTGCCCAGATAGTTCTAGAGAAAACGGCAGCCATAAAAGAACCTAGAACCATGATTTTCTGTCCTTCAATTAGTCATGCCAAACGGATGGCTCTACTTCTTCCTGACGCAAAAGCTTATCACTCTAAACAGTCACCGAAAGAACGGCAACAATTATTAAGCAATTTTAGAAATGGCATTACCAACACGCTACTAACCGTGGACATGTTTAACGAGGGCATAGATATCCCCGATGCAAATGTTGTTGTGTTCTTACGTTCTACAAATTCCCGAACCGTCTTTTTACAGCAACTTGGTCGTGGCTTACGTAAAACTGCCAATAAAGACAGCGTTTTAGTGCTTGATTTTGTGGCCAATTGTGACCGACTTTTAATGCTAGAAGATGTGTTGCATGAAACGATGCAGTTAGCGCGGGCGCAGAAACATGACGAAATAGCTTCAGACGATATTGAACGGGACATCAGTGAGGCTCGCGAATTACAACTTGGTAGCTTCGAATTTACTGAAACATCACGGCGCATTATGCAGTTAATCCATGATGCGGTCGACATGAAAACCCGTTTGCGAAAGTGGAACATGTTAGACTCAATTACCTATTATCGAGGACTATGCGAAACCACTGGTCGAACGGCCAATATAGTCGATATTGTTCACGCTGGTAAGGAGCCGGGTAACCCTGGCTACCAACTGCTAGTACGAGATTTCAACAGCAGTATTGTTCAATTACGGCGGGCTTGCGGGATGAAGGAATCACTACGGAACTTCTGGAAAGGCTGGACGGCCGCTGATTCTGTCGAGTACTATAATGCACTGTCTGAGATTCTTGGCCGATCTGCATCCGTTAATGACATTAACGCTGCCTGTGCGCGGGGTGAGGGGCCGGGGATTAACTTTTTAGTAAAGAGGTACGAGGGCAGTATTGCAAAGCTCAAAGAAGCTGCCGGGCACGCCGTAAATACCAAAGGCCGAACCTGGAATGATGAAATGTCTATCGCATATTATCAAGAGCTTGCTAAAGAGCTAGGCCGAACGCCTACCGAAAAAGACATACGGAGTGCCAGTAAAGACGGGCGTGGGCCCAGCCCCACGCTCCTATTAAAAAACTTCGGCAGTCTAAGGTCGTTACGGGCCGCTTCAGAAATAGCGGCGGCGGACTCGCGTAATTGGACGGAAAGCGATTTCGTAGACTACTACAAACAGTTATCAGAAGCGCTCGGCCACCCGGCCACGGTAGAAGAAGTAAATGAGGCTTACAAGCAAGGCAATGGACCGCACTTAGGAGCCTTCTACAAACGTGGGCTGCGTCTACCGTACATTCGAGAACGGGCTGGATTTGCAATCCCTATTCCGTACACGAAATGGAGACCAGAACAGGCTGAAACGTACTTACAAAACCTTCACAAAACATTAGGCCGAATAGCAACCCAAAGAGATATAGAAACAGCCGGCCGAGCCAGTAACGGCCCCAGCGCTCGTACCCTCCAAAAGATTTTGCAACAAAATGACTAATAATAACTGGCAGGGGTACGTGGAATCGAACCACGATCTTAGGTTTTGGAGACCCATATACTAACCGTTGTACTATACCCCTAGAGCGTTACGTACGTAACTGCGTTATTTTATGCTAAATAGCGCCTTTTGTCATCTGGTTCTGCTTGGCTAAGTATTGAAAATCTGCTATACCTATAGCAATACATGGCTAAAATACTCCCCACTAAACCCTTTCTTATTATGCTTTATGGTTTCCCGGGTTCGGGCAAAACCTACTTCGCACGTCAACTGGCCGAAAACATTCAAGCAGCCCACGTTCAGAGTGATCGCATCCGCAGTGAATTATTTGAGAAGCCGCGCTATGACAAGCAAGAAAATGAGGTTGTGGCGCAACTAATGGATTATATGACTGAAGAGTTTTTAAGCGCCGGACTGAGTGTTATTTATGACGCCAACGCTTTGCGGCTTAGTCAGCGCCACGCGCTGCGCGAACTGGCCCGTAAAAATCACGCCACACCCTTATTAATGTGGTTCCAGATTGATGCCGAGAGTGCCTACGCTCGCTCTACCAAACGTGACCGCCGCCGAGCCGATGACAAATATGCCGCTCAGTGGGATCGTGAAACCTACAAGAAAATTCTCGGCTACATGCAAAACCCAAGCGTGGCCGAAGAATACGTGGTAATTAGTGGTAAGCACTTGTACGCCACCCAGCAAAATGCTGCCGTTAGCAAGCTGCGCCATCTGGGCCTGTTAAGCAGCGAGGATGCCAGCGCCAATGTCGCTAAGCCGGGCATGGTTAACCTGGTTCCTGCTAATCAGAATAATAGCGGCCGAGTCGATATGACTCGCCGCAACATCAACATTCGCTAGCGTGGCCGTTAAAAAGTTTGTGCTTAAAGATGGCTTAGCAATAGCCGTCTATAAGCGTCACTCTAGCCGCAGCATTCGTTTAAGCGTGACTGCTAAAGGCGAAGTTAAGGTTAGTTTGCCGTTTTGGGTGCCCTATAAAACCGGCGTCGCTTTTGCTGAGTCACGTCAGGCCTGGATTGCCGCTCAACGGCAAGCGCCGATAGTACTGGCTGAAGGTCAGATAATTGGCAAGTCGCATAGTTTGCATTTTCGCGTTAGCATCAAGGCCACGAAGCCCAGTAGTCGGCTGAAAGCTGGCCAAATTATTATCACCCATCCGCTGAGCTTACTTTACGCCGACAAAAGCGTGCAGGCTTTAGCCGAGAAGGCCGCTATCCGCGCTTTACGCCACGAGGCAGCTGTGGTGCTACCGCCGCGCTTACAGCAATTAGCTACCGAACATGGCTTCAGCTATACCGCCGTATCAATCAAACAACTCACCGGCCGTTGGGGTAGTTGTGACCAGCATGGCCGGATTGCTTTGAACTTATTCTTAATGCAATTGCCTTGGGAGCTGATTGATTATGTGTTGCTCCATGAGTTAGTGCATACCAAACATATGAACCACGGCGAAGACTTTTGGGCAGCCTTAGAAGCAGTTGTACCAGGTGCTAAAAAACTGCGCACTGCTATCCGTAAGCATAAGCCAGTTGTGGTTAGCTAAAAAGCCGTTATAATTACCAGCAATATGGCCGCCCCAAAAACCAGTTACGAACTCTTTCAACAAACTCGCCACCAAAATAGTACTCGCCTGGGCAGCATCCTGCCGATCACGGTAGCTAGCCTAATAGGCTTTGTACAATATTTCTTTACTGATGAGTTGGCCAATGTTTCTCACGTTTCTCAAGTGTTAATCTTAGCCGCTATTGCCATTATTTATGGTGCTCGCTATTTCATAAAAAACCCTAGTTATTGGCTGCAGGCCATCGACTGTATTGCACTCCATGCCATCACTGTCTATTCAGTGGCCTTTCTAACACCCATCCCGTCGCCTTACCTCATCTTCGTCTTACTAATGACAACCATGACCTACTTGCGATTTGGCTACCGAGCAATGCTGCTCAGTATGTATGGCATGTTTACCTTCATCACCGCGAGTTATCTGTACCGTTATGGTGTTAGCGATGTGACGGCTTTAATAAATTACTTTGCGACCTATGGCTTAATTATGGTCATGACCTACTACTCAATAGTTTTCTTGCGCTATTCCGAAAACGAGCTCAAGGCCGTGTCAGCGGCTTCTCAAGATGCAATTTCCCAGCAGAAACAAATGGAATCGCTTATCAATAACATTAGTGACGGTGTTATTGCCGTCGACAGACACAATAAGGTAAAAGTCTATAACGCCGCTGCGCTCGATGTTCTGGACTTAAATACTGACATTAAGGGTAAGAGCATAGCCCAACTGATCCACCCGATAGACGAGACCTCACAGCCGGTCAGCATGACACACGTACTAAAAGAAACCACCGTTCCAACCATTAATCGTGATTTACGTGTTAAGTATAAAGACGGTAGTGTCGCCAATCTCTTCTTAGGTATCGCGCCGGTCTACCTTGGCTTTGGTAAGTCCGAGAATAACGGCTACACCATCGTGCTGCGTGATATCACCCGCGAGAAATCATTAGAAGAAGAGCGTGATGAGTTTATTAGCGTCGTCAGCCACGAGCTGCGGACGCCGATTGCTATCTCTGAAGGCAACATCGGTAACGCTGAGTACATTGTTGAAAAAACTGGCGATTTGGCGGCGGTAAAGACCGCCCTTAAGGAAGCCCACAATCAAGTCTTGTTCTTAGCCTCAATGATTAATGACCTGTCGACGTTATCGCGAGCCGAACGGGGCGTCCTGCAGGTTGAGCCAGAAGCTATAGCCATCACCGAACTAGCCCAAGAATTATTAAGTAACTACACCCCAGACGCTACCAAGAAGGGGCTCACGCTTGGCCTTGAGTTAAGCGACAATCTGCCAGACTTACAATCTGGTAAATTGTATGTGCGAGAAGTACTGCAGAATTTTATTACTAACGCCATTAAATACACCGAGACAGGCAGCGTAACCATCGGAGCTAAGCCCGGCGACAACGGCATAACTTTTTACGTCCGGGACACCGGTATCGGTATCAGCAAGGGCGACCAGGAGCGAGTCTTCGACAAGTTCTTCCGCTCTGAAGATTACCGGACTCGACAAAACAACGGTACCGGCTTGGGATTGTACGTTACCATGAAGTTAACGCGGTTATTAAAGGCCCAGATAAGTGTCGCCAGCGAGCTTAACAAGGGCTCTACTTTTACTATCTTCTTCCCGAACTTAGCGGAGGCTACTAAAGCTAAGCCTTAGGTAATTGGTTAATGACCTGCATAACGGGTATGCAGACGTTACGGCCTTTCCAATCAACACTACTGAACTCATACTTATACATTGAGTAATTGAGCAGGATAATGTCGTATAGAGCGGCAATCGGCAACAGCCACAGACTGCGCAGTATAAAGCGCCGGTAGGTGAGGGCAGTGATTTGAGCATACATAATCGTCAGTAAGATGCAGGCCCCATCGACAATGGCGAACAGTTTCATGTTGTCACTCAGTAAGGTCGTAAAGTAGAGCACGAAGGGTATGACTATCAGCACCAGCTCCAGCACCGTAACCAAGGCCGTGAGTTCCAGCGATTGGTGTAGTTGCGGGTAGCGGGTTCGAATGGCGGTGGCCCGTTGGTCTTCGAAACTCTTGTAACTAGCCACACCATGCTCAGTGTCACTCTGCAGAAAACTATAGCCATCATCATGGGTCGCGGCGTAACGAGCAAACATCCGCTCCGGTGTGGCCGCTCGGGGCACAGCCATAAACCCACCCGTAGCTTCCAGTGTTTCACGACGAATCAGCCAAGCCGTGCTAAGCACTGGCGGACGATCGAGGGCGCGACGAGGTAAGGCTAACTCCCAAGCGTAGCGACTAGGCTGGACCAGCAAGGAGGCATACTCAAATAGGCGAGGAGCTTTATTGGCTGGTACAAAGCTAATCATCGTTTTTTGCTTCTGAAGTAGCTCGTCGACCATCACCCCGAGCGTTTCTGGCTTAAAACGGGTGTCGGCCCCACAGAAGAGCAATAAATCGCCGCTGGCAGCCTGTGCCAGCTGGTCATAGGCATAATTCTTAGCTAACCAATTATCGGGTACCGGACCACCGGCTATAAATCGAACGCCGGCATGAGCAAAGCCCTTAATAATCTCGGGGGTGCGTTTATTCTGCGAGCAGTCATCGAGCACAATAATCTCTAGCTTTTCGTAGTTGCTCTGGACTAACGACTGCAAGCAGGCAGTCAGATCTTCGGTTTCATTACGGGCCGGTATCAGTACTGATATGGTTGGAGTAACTGTATCAGCCACTGTCGCGGGCCGGAGCGGCCGAGTCTTATGTAAGTTACGCTGCGTAGCCGCAGCCAGCACGATACTGCCGACGACACTAATCATTACTAAAAGTACAAAGCCGTAGTGCAAGCTGCTAGCCGAAGCCGTAACACTGAGCCACAGCGTTAGCAGTTGCATGGCCAGCAACCAGCTACTGGTGCGCTTGGCGACACTATATAAATGATCTGGTTGACGCCGCATTTGAATGTAGCGCGCTAAATTCACACTCCGGTAGGCCGCGACAACAGCAAACAGTAGTGCGAAGCCGTTAGGATAACTACCGACAAACCAGATACTAGCTGGCATAAGCAGGCTTAAAGTCAGAGCCGCCCAGGTTCGCCGGTTACTCTGACTCGGCAACCACAGGCCAAGTTCCAGAAACAGGACGAGGATAGTAAGCAGCAGAGCGTAGGGCATTACCTTAACTATAGCAAATCTAAGCGCAAGCGGTACGTCTTGTGTCTTGACCCTAGCCGCCACCTCTGCTATCCTTGACACATTGGCCTACAAATCTTTGTAGGCTTTTTGATTGGGACTAGTCTAGACTACATAGACACACTAAACATAAGGAGCTCCAGTGGCTGACAAAGCTGATGCAAAGGATAGTAGTAAAGTAGCTGCTACATCTACCCGAAAAGTTAAAAATCCAGAGACCTTCCGCGAGCGGGCCCTAAAAGCCAGCGAACAAAGTCAACAACCGGATCGCCGCAGTCGAATCCGCTCTGTAGCCGGTAAGCCAGCTCGACCAATTGCTGGCATTGCCAAAAAGGCTAGCGGCAATAAAGTCCTGCGGGTTTTAGCTAAGCCCTTCCGCTTACTGGGGCGCATTTTGTTCCCTAAGTACTTCCGGAACAGTTACCGTGAACTGCGCCAGGTGCAGTGGCCCGACCGCCGCGAAAGCCGCCAGCTAACTTTTGCGGTTCTAGCCTTCGCTTTTGTTTTTGGTGCCTTTGTGGCCATTTTAGATTTTGGATTAGATAAACTATTTAGAGGAGTATTACTAAAGTAATGACACAGAAACGATACGACACAACCAAGCAATGGTACGCCATTCACACCTATAGTGGCTACGAAGAGAAAGTCGCTGAAAGCATTCGACAGCGAGCCGACTCATTAGATATGAGCGACAAAATCTTTGAGGTCTTAGTACCAAAAGAAAAAATGATTGAAATTAAGAACGGCAAGCGCCGGGTCGTCGAGAAGCGTATCTTCCAAGGCTATGTCTTAGTGCAGATGAAGCTGAGCGAAGATGCCTGGTACATTGTTCGTAACACCCCTGGTGTCACCGGCTTCGTCGGTAGTGGCACCGATCCTACCCCAATTGAAACCGATGAAATCGAAAAGATTCAGAAGCGCATGGGTCTGGAGCAGCCAAAGCACAAGATCGACTTCAATACCGGCGATGTCGTTAACATTATCGACGGACCGTTCAAGGGCTTCGATGGCAGTATTAGCGAAATCGATCCTCAAAAGGGCAAACTAAAAGTTTTGGTCAACATGTTTGGTCGAGAAACACCGGTCGAGCTGGACAGCTTACAGGTCAAGCGCGTCTAGTTTGCATGGACACGCCTCAGCCTGAACATTCCAACATGTGGAATTCTTATATGGATGCGGTCGGTCCTGAGCTGTATGAATTGTGTGACCAACACGTCAACAATCTCGAAACATTAGCTAATAACCACAATCAAAAAGCTAAGCGACTGCTTGCGCTTGGCACCATAGCCACGGCTGGCTTAGTAGAAATACCGCCGTTACTGGGCGCGTCCCAGCATATTGATGGGACAACTATTGGGCTGTACGCCATCGTGCTCGCTACTACCAGTATAAATAAGGGGTTCTCGGTGTATTGTCATCGTCAGGCTGACAAAGAACGCATTAAGCGCGATTCTTTCGCTCAGTACCGGCCCAACTAATACTTGACAGCTAGTTAACATAAGCGTATTACGAGAGTGTACGCTTTTTTAACACAAGGAAAATAAAAAATGTCAGGCGAACGACCTATCTGCCAACCAGCAATGACGTTTCGAGAATTACTAGGCCATAAGGAGCTCAGAGCAGAAGATTTTAAACTTGGAGACTGTTATATTATCGATCAAGCCCGGGCTACCGAGCAAACAGTCTTAGCACCAAAACCACGCTTAGTGGAGGACGGCGCCAGAACCTTCCGGGAGCTTATACAGGCCCGCGCCGCCAGCTTAGCCATGGCCCGAGAAGTCCAACCAATTGAAATTCCAAATGAGATTGCCGACGTCGCCTAAGTACAGTTGCGCGATAGACCAATTTAACGTATAATCACATCTGTTACGCACACGTCGGACTGCTTCCCGACCATGCAAGTATAAACAGGAACGTTAAGGAGGCCATTGTGGCTAAAGTTGTTAAAGCTAATTTAAAGATGAAATTAAAGGCCGGTCAGGCTAGCGCGGCACCACCAGTTGGCTCGACGCTTGGTCAATACGGCGTTAACATGATGGATTTTATTAATCCATTTAATGACCAAACTCGTGAGATGCAGGGCGCTACCATCACCGCCCACATCACGGTCTACGATGACCGCACCATGGATTTCCGCGTCGTTGGTATGCCAACCGATGATCGCATCCGGGCTGAACTTGGTATTCAAAAGGGTTCTGGGAAGCCAAATAGCGAAAAAATCGCTAAGAAGCTGACTCAGGCTCAGTTAACCAAGATTGCCACTGAAAAAGCCCATGACATGAACGCCGAAGACGTCGAAGCCATCAAGAAAATGGTGGCCGGTACTGCACGCTCAATGGGTGTGGAAGTCGAAGCTTAAATTTTAAGATAATTACATTAATTGTGGGAGGTCGAAAGACCGTTACTACCACGAAGGAGAATACTATGGCAGCAGCCAAGAAAAAGACCACCAAAGCCGAAGCAGCGATTGCTGACGCTCAAGACACGAGCGTACTGGCCGCAGACGCTATCGTCGAAACGAAAGTTAGCGCCACCCCAGCAACCGAAAAGAAACTTGCCAAAGCCGGCAAGCGCAGCGCTAAGGCTGTTGATGAAGCCGAAGCTAAGCAAGCCAAAGAAGAGCGCAAGGAAAGCGGCGAGGATGTTGAAAAACCTCGCCAGCACGCTAACCCAACTCGTTCTCGCTTAGCTCGCCGCGCCAAAGGCTTCCGCAAGAGTGCCGAACTACTAGAAACTGGTAAGGTCTACAGTATCGAAGAAGCAATTGCGTTGGCTAAGAAAACTAGCCACGTTAAGTTTGATGCCACGGTCGAACTGCACGTTAATCTCGGTGTTGACCCGCGCCACGCTGATCAGAATATCCGCGACAACCTGGTGTTACCGGCCGGAACTGGTAAGCACGTTCGGATTGCCGTTTTAACTGATGATGCCGCTCCTGCTATTGCCGCCGGTGCTGAACTGGCTGGTAATGAAGAAGTGTTAGCTGAACTTGAAAAAGGCAACATGAACTTCGACATCTTAATTGCTACCCCGGCTCTGATGGCTAAATTAGGTAAATACGCCCGGACACTCGGTCCTCGCGGCTTAATGCCAAACCCCAAGAGTGGTACGGTAACCAACGACGTTAATAAGGCTGTAGCCGAGGCAAAAGCCGGACGAGTTGAATACCGTGTCGACACCACCGGTATTGTGCACCTTGGCGTTGGTAAAGTTAGCTTTAGCGAAACCCAACTGCTAGAAAACGTTTCTGCCGTTCTGGCTAGCATCAAGGCTAACAAGCCAGCCAGCGTGAAAGGTAACTACTTTAAAGTCGCCCACCTGACAACCAGCATGGGTCCTTCCATTGCGGTTGATTTGTCCAGCGTAAGCTAATATAAGTAGCTTCACTCATCTAAATACCGCCCCCAGTGGGCGGTATTTTATATTTGCCTGGGCTCTCGTAAGGCTACACCAAGCTAAAGCATAAGCCCATTAACATCTATTTGCGTAAAAATCACATTGTTATTGTACTTGCTTGAATTCCTTGGGGTGCTTACAATAGAGAAAACTGTTGAGGAGTACCAGTGGCTGTTTATAGCAATATACAAATTAGGGAAGCAATCGAACAAGATCATATCGTTTGTCATCCGTTTAATCCCAAGCACGTCAGCCACGCTAGCCTCGACGTAACTCTTGGCTACTACTATTACCGCACCGAGAAGATGCACGACCGGACAATTTACAATCCCTTCGACCGTGAGGATGTTGAACGTTATTTTGATGGCCCCTACAAAGCCTTGCCACACGGTGAATGGTGCGCCCTAAACGGCTTTAAGCCAGTTGCCAATATTCCGCTCGATCACCCAGTTATCAGTCTGAAGCCCGGCGAGCGGATTCTAGCCCACACTCACGAATTCTTTGGCATACGGCCACCCGGCGCCTGCGAAGTCCGCAGCCGCTCCAGCTGGGGGCGTAACGGCATCGCCGTCTGTTTTGATGCCGGCTGGATTGACCCTGGCTATATCAACCGCCTAACGCTTGAGGTCTACAATCTCAACGAGCGCGAAACCGTCTTATTGCCGGTAGGTGAGCGTTTTGCTCAGATTATCTTCCACGAAACTGGCCCGGTTGACGGTAATTACGGAGCTGGCCGTGACAATAGTTTTAGCGGTAAGTACCAACAGGGAACCGACCTCGATACGATCATAAAGACCTGGTCACCAGATATGATGCTGCCGAAAGCCTACAAAGACGAGCGTCATTTACCCGTACCATTACAGGGAAGCCAGTATGAATAGGGGTCGTTACATCGTTGTTGAGGGCCCGGAAGGTGTTGGCAAAACTACCCAGCTGACCATGCTCGCTGCTCGCTTACAAGCTGCCGGCCTACCAGTCCGCACCTTGCGTGAACCGGACAGCCAGAGCGACCTCACAGCCCGAGCCATCCGCCAGCTAACCCAAGACCCCCGCTACCCAATGAACACCCGGACCGAGGTGTTACTGTACAACGCCGCGCGCTCCCAGTCATTACAAGTTATTAAACACAGTGTTGAACAAGGCGTCATCTGCTTAGTTGACCGTAACTACTTAACAACCTTGGCGATTCAGTACTATGGCCGCGGCGATGTGCCTGATTACCAAACTATCACCAGTATTATCAACTTTGCGGTCGGTGATGTAGAACCAGACTTATGTATTGTCATGGATGCCCCGGTAGCCACCCTCCGCCAACGAGCCGCCCACCGTGGCGCCGGCGAACGGTTCGACAATCTTGATGAAGCGTTTCTGGAGCGGGTTCGGGCTGGGTATTTATGGGAAGCGCAGCAGCGCCATTATCCTATTGTTTATGCCTCCGATAATCCCGATGCTGTCTGTGAACAAATTTGGAGCTTGGTATCAGAAACCTTAGCTCGCCGGACACCTGCTGCCAGCAACACTGCTAGTCCGGTCTCGGTAGCCGAAATTCTTAACCAAAAGTCGGCGCCGGACCACGAGCCGCCGCTTAAGATAGACTTACCGACCCCTGCTAGAACCGTTAGCGAAACTAGCCTAGCGACAGCCGCAGCTGTGCCTACTGCGTCAGCAGTCACACAAGCTGAAACTGAAAGTACCGAGCCTTACGTTACAAAATCAGATGACGGCAAATTTACTATTACCAATCGCGGCCAGAGTTACTTAGCGGCGGCCGTTACCAACCCAACTGGCGATGTCTATGCCTTTACCGAACAGCTAAGCCCGGTTACTATCGCGGCCGCCATGGCCCGTCTGAGTCGACGTGGTGATGATATGCGGGTGACATTGCTTGATGAATTTGCCGGTAAGCTGGGCAAGGACAGTAGCCTGTTACAGAGAGTAATCACCGCTTATGGGGATGATTCCGTGCAACAGTTAGCCGGTATTCATTTTGTCGTCGAGAACGCCAGCAACCTGCTGACTAAGAAATTGGAATGGGGACGATTAGCGGCTTATTTGGAGCAATCGACTCGCTATATTTACTTTGATCAAAAAGATGCCGATGGCCAATACCGCTACCACGTACCGGCTCATTTTAAGCCCAGCTTGAAGCGGCAATATCGCGAAGCTATGGACACGATATTCGACACCTACTCCAGTATGGTGCACGCCTTAACGGACTACGTCCGCAAACAATCGACGGTACCAGAAGCCGAGCGCGACATTGCTTGGCAGGGCGCAACCAGAGCCCAAGCTTGTGATGCCGTCCGACCCGTCTTACCGGTAGCTACGAAATCGACGGTTGGTATTTTTGCGTCCGGTCAGGCCTTAGAAAGTCTGATCATGCACTTATTGTCCGATGAGCTTCAAGAGGCTCGCGTAACTGGCCAGTCATTGCTGGCTGAAGCCCGTAAAATTGTACCGATGTTTTTGGAACGCGCCGACAAGCCGGAACGCGGTGGTGCCATGGTGGCGTACACGGCGACTACCGCTACTGAAGTGGCTAAGCTGGCCACCGAACTGCTGTCCGAAAATCACGCCAGTAGCGATATCGAGCCCGTTACCTTAGTTGATTACTGGCCTCGTAACGAGACAAACTTAGTAGCCGACATGCTGTACGAACACAGTAGCCTGCCGCTTAAAGACATCCAAACCGAAGTTGCTAGCCTCAGCTACGACCAGAAAAACCGTGTCATGCAAACCTACATGGGTGAGCGCTTAAATCGCCGCCATCGCCCTGGCCGAGCCCTTGAAAAAGCTCACTACAGTTGGGACTTAGTGTGCGATTACGGCATCTTCCGCGACTTGCAGCGGCACCGGATGGTTGATGACTTAACCTGGCAACAGTTAACGCCACGCTATGGTTACGAAATCCCTAAGCTGATAGAAGAGGCCGGCTTAACCGATCAATTTGAGCTCTGCTTCGATATAAGTCTTAAGCTGTACAGCCTCTTGCAGCAAGCTGGCCATGCCCTGGATGCTCAATACGCCACCTTACTCGGACACCGCATGCGCTGGAAAGTAACCTATAATGCCCGCGAAGCCTTCCACCTGCACGAATTACGCACCAGTCCGCAGGGCCACCCCGGCTATCGTAAGCTGGTCATGCAAATGCACGAGAAACTAAACGAGGTCCACCCCGTGTTAGCTAGCGCCATGCGCTTTGTTAACACTGAAGAGGACCCCGAACTAACTCGCTTGGCAGCCGAACGCTACACGCAGTTTAAGCTCGAGCAATTGAGCTAATTGCTACGTGCCCAGCTTGGCTAGCGAGTAAGGCATGTTGTTCAGCGTCAGCAAATCGAACCGAATACGGTTCTTCGGCAGAATCACTAAAGAATTCGCTGCGGACAATTTGACGATCTGAAACTGCTGTTGCCGGGCTATAAATGCCAGTCGATTCGTCGTAGACAATTTCTTTCTTAAAGGCGGTGCCTAAAAGCTTTTCAAACGCATCAAGCTGGATGCCATGATAGGCCTGGGTCTCGCGGTGATACGGGTGCCCAGGAAAGAAATCTATACGAAAGTTTTCAGCATCAGTGTGACCCAGAAGATATCGCTTTGCTTCCAGGGCATTTTGAATACCAATAGCAGCATGCGTACGGCGGGTGTCATGATCTAGAAAAATTTCAGCAACAGGATGTTCGACTAAATATTGGGCTCGTAACCGAGCAATCTCATTAACAGGCAAGTGTTTCCACTCAGTATCAGCCTGCAGTTGAATTTCACGTCGTAACTGGTTAACACTCATAGGTTCTCTTTGTATCAGATTTGTAATATCTTTAATTCCGTGTTCTAGTATACTCGTTCTTATCGATTTGTCAAGACCCATTATGGCCTCTCCTCTCGATACTGCTGACGGGTATAAGGTTGTTGGTTGGTTGACGCTTGGCCACCATCACATAACAGTACGCCGCAGTCATGACGACAGCTGTTAGGGTTGTAAATGTGATAGGGTGGGCCATACGAAATCCTCCTCGGACTAATAAACAAAAACGGACCGATCGCTTATGGCGATGGTCCGTTGGTTTACTGGCTAATTTATAAAAGTGTAACTACGAACGCATCGACTACGCGGCAAAGACTGCCATATTGTGGCGGCAGACTTGCTTAATGGTAGTTGGGCGATAGGTCATTACGGAGGGCAGTGTAGCCAACTCCGCTACTGTTGTCAACATAAAAGCATTGACAGTCATAGTTTCAGGAGTAAAATATTTAACAATGAGCATTAACCACCTGCAACAACAAATTATGATTATTCTGGGTCTGCAGGGGCTGTGCTTCAGTAAGGTTGAAGCCAGAACGCGAACGCGTCGTTAGCACAGCCCAAACACGATAATCAATCTGGCTTCACCCGAAGCCTTTTTTTATTTTTTACGGAGCAATCAATATGCACTTCCAACAAACAGTTACCAATACCGTCGCTAAACGAGCCAGTAGCGGTGAAATTACTAAGTGGCGCGATAGCGGTATAGACCCAGAGCTACTGTCTGCACCACAACCAGCCGAAACAACACCTTATATAGCATCGGAGACAGCCGGCTATGTCAGTCAGCTCGTAGTCCCCACTACGGTGCATCTGGAAGAACGGTAAGCTATGTCAGACCGCGTTCATGTACCCCATCGACTAGCTCTTCCGACCACGCAATTGGGTCACCACTATGCGATTGCGCCGGTAACCCCAGATGATGTCACGGAACGCGCCTTCAATCTTGCCTACGACCAATACCAATCATATGCTGGTAGCCCTGATGTCCAAGCCCAGGTTTTAGCCGAAGCGGTTGACGATATCAATTTCTACGACGAAGTACAACAAGCTGTAGCGCGAATAGCCGGAACCGCCCTGATTACGCCGACATTCTGGCATGAGGGGTTATTAGTAAAAGACGAAACAGCCCAACCGACAAAGGCTTACAAAATTCGGGGAGCAACTAATTTCATTCTCAAACATGTAGTTCAGGCCCATGAAGCGGGCGTTATAACCGCCAGTGCCGGTAACCATGGGCAAGCGGTAGCCCTAGCCGCCGCCAAAATTGGCATCGAAGCCATGGTAGTAGTGCCCGAGGGTACGCCAGAAACGAAGAAAGCCGGTATAACCGCTCAGGGAGGCCGGGTAGTAGTCTACGGCCAGGACTACGCCGCAGCTAGTCACAAAGCCTTAGAAATTAACGCCCGACAACAGGGCTTGTATGTACCGGCCTTTAACCATCGCGACATCATGGCTGGTCAAGCAACGGTGGCGCACGAACTGGTGCAGCAGGCCGGGGACATCCAGAACTTGGTGGTGCCGACCGGTGGTGGTGGCTTGCTGGCCGGTGTGGCTAAGTATCTCGCGGTTGCCGCGCCACAGTTGCAAGTCTACGGCGCCGGTATCACCGGCCAATCAGCCGTTGAAACAGCTTTTCTGCGCGGTAATAGCTGCCAAACTAATCCCAACAAATTTGCCGATGGAGTCGCCGTCGCGGCGCTCGGCGATCAAACGTGGCCCGACATCAAACGCCATGCCAAAGGCGCTCTGACCGTCAACGAAGCACTGGTCCGCCGTATAATCGGCGCTCTGACAAATCAAGGACATATTCTTGAAGGCGCCGGCGCAGTCGGCCTGGCGGCAGCGACAGCTAACCGCCAGCAGTTAGTTGGCCTAACAGCGGTGATAGCCACCGGCGGCAATATTGATCCCGACGTCTTATTAGCTTGCCGTGAAGCTGCTGGCTGTGCACCGCCTCAGCGATTGACCAGACGCCTAGAATTTAGTACTATATAGTCAAGTTGCCAGAGACAGCGACGGGATAAGTACTAACTTAACCTTAATTATGTCGCCGAGGTACAAACAAACTTTATGTTCGCATAAAGCGTTTGGACGTCTTTGAAACTTATATTTCAGAGACGTTTTTGTTTGGCAACGGAATCCAAATAAGCGGCAAAGGTCGAATGCCCGCTTAAGCCAATACTCACTAAGGAGAACACATGGCATTAACAAAATCCGAAAAAGATGACGTTGTTGCAGAGATTGCTGAGCTACTCAGTACCTCTAAAATGACCGTTGTCGCCAAATTCCAAGGCACCACTGTGAAGGCTCTACAGAGTCTTCGTAAGGACGCTAAAGAATCTGGCACCCGTGTTAAGGTCGTCAAAAACCGTTTGGTCATTAAGGCCTTACAGCAGAACGACACCTTAAAGGGCGCTGATGTTAGCCAGCTGGAAGGCATGTTACTGTACGCCTTCAATTCCGAAGACGAAGTCGCTCCAGCCCAAAGCTTAAACACCTTCGCCAAAGCTAACCCGACATTGCAATTCGTTGGTGCCATCACCGCCGAAGGCCTCTTTATAGACGCCGACAATGTCAAAGCCCTAGCTGGCTTGCCAAGCAAGAACCAGCTGATCGCCCAAGTGGTCGCCACTTTACTATCACCAGTGCACGACGTTACGAACGCCCTTTCAGGCAATCTACACGGCTTGCTCGATGGTATTGCTGACGCCGCCAAGGCCTAATTAATTAAGTTTTAACAATAAAGGAATTATCCCATGGCTGATTTAAAGAAGCTTGCAGAACAATTAACTGCATTAACCGTACTAGAAGTTAACGAACTTAAGAACGTCCTGAAGGACGAATATGGCATCGAGCCAGCTGCTGCCGCTGTGGCTGTAGCTGGTCCTGCCGCTGAAGCTGGCGCTGCCGCTGCTGACGAAAAGAGCGAATACGATGTCGTTCTTAAAGATGCAGGCGCGCAGAAGGTTGCTGTTATCAAGGCCGTCAAAGACATTACTGGTCTTGGTCTTGGTGAAGCCAAAGCCATCGTTGATGGCGCTCCAAAGCCAGTCCTTGAAAAGGCTGCTAAAGACGACGCTGAGAAGGCTAAGAAAGCCCTCGAAGACGCCGGCGCTACTGTTGAACTAGTCTAGTTCGACCCAAATCATAATGGGCCGCTTAGGTAATCTGAGCGGCCCATTACAATGCTTATCATATAAACTCTTTATGAGCCGGTAGATTATCTTTGACTTGATTTAACTTTCATGATATTTTGAAGAGGAAAGTGAACTTAAGTTACGGGAATCTGTAGCAAATAAACATCCATACCAAGAGACTATTATCATGCCAGACTTACCAGACAAACAAGTAAAACGCCTGCGGGCTCTTATCCAAGAAGCCGAAACTAATCTTGCAGCCGCTACCGAGCTGCTGATTAGTCTTGTTGGCGATGAAGACCGCGTTACTCCTGTGGCCCGTGAAGACACTCTCGGTAAAGTCATAGAAGGCGTCTTTGATGGCCAGAATATGGTCGGCTCCGACGGTAAGACCTACCCAGTGCCGGCTAATTACGCTAGCAAATCTAAGCTAGTGCAAGGTGATATCCTCAAATTAACTATCGCTGAAGACGGCGCCTTTTTATACAAGCAAATCGGTCCTATACCTCGGAAACAAGTTGTTGGCACCCTTAAGCTCGAAAATGGTCACTACTTTGTTGATGTCAGTGGCCGCAACCTGCGAGTCCTGCTGGCCAGCGTGACGTACTTCAAGGCTAAGCCTGGTGATCAGGTCAGCGTCAACGTTCCTGAAGACGACTCCACCACTGAGTGGGCCGCTCTCGAAGCTGCTCTCTAGTCAGCTCAGCAATAAGTACAACGGACAAATTAGCCTAAGCCTCGTATAATAGTGTCAAATGGGGCAAGCACTCTACCGTAAATACCGGTCCAAAGCCCTGTCCGAAATTATCGGCCAGGAGCATATTACCGAAACCCTTGATAAAGCCCTGAAAAGTGGCCGAATTTCGCATGCCTACTTATTTACCGGGCCGCGGGGCGTCGGTAAAACCAGTATTGCGCGCATCCTGGCTCATGAAATCAACAACATACCGTACCAAGACGACCGTATGCACATTGATATTATCGAAATTGATGCTGCCAGTAATAACGGCGTCGAGGATATTCGTGACTTACGCGAGAAAGTGGCCGTGGCGCCTTCTAGCGCCAAGTACAAGGTTTACATCATCGACGAAGTCCATATGCTATCGAAGGCTGCTTTTAACGCCCTGTTAAAAACCTTGGAAGAGCCGCCGGCCCATGTTGTCTTTATACTGGCCACCACCGATGCCCACAAATTGCCGGCTACGGTTATAAGTCGAACCCAACGTTACTCGTTTAAACCCGTTAGTCAAGCCAAGGTCGTTGACCATTTGCGGCATATTGCCAGCGCCGAAAATATTACCGCCGAAGATGCCGCCCTCGAATTACTAGCTACCCACGGTGATGGCAGCTTCCGGGACAGTATTAGCATGCTTGATCAAGCTAGCAGCCAGGGCGGGGCACTGACGTTGGCCGCAGTGCAGCTATTACTCGGTATCCCGCCGTCTGAAGGCATCCAAGCGGTCCTACAGGCCGTTCAGGCCCACAATGCACCGCTGGTCGCCCAAAAGCTTAATGGTCTGTACGACCAGGGCTTTCAGGCTGCCGCTATTGCCAAAGTTATTAGCCAGACCTTACGCACCCAGTTACTGGCTGGTAACAGTGCACTGGCTGGCACACAATTAATGCCGCTACTGACACGGTTACTAGAAGTTGCCCCGAGTCATGATGCTGAACGGTTGTTAGAAATTATCTTATTGGAAAGTGCGGGCACCAGCGCTGTGCCGGGACGGGCGGCGCCAGCCGTCACCCAGCCCGTACAGCCCAAAGCCACAGCAACTAAGCCGGCTAGCCAGGCAGTAGCGCCTCGTCCAGAACCGTCGTCAGCGGCAGCTGAATCACAACCGGCAGCTATAACTCCCGTAATGGATGTCGTCAAGCTCGCCCCAGCCCACAAAACAGTGGCACCAAAAGTAGCTCCAGCGGCGACGGCAAGTGTTGTTGATGCTGAGCTTTGGCCGGCCGTGTTAACGGCTTTAAAGCAGAAATATAACACCTTATACGGCGTTGTGCGGATGGCAGTACCAACCTTTTCCGGCAAAGAGCTCGAGCTTGCCTTTGGCTTTGCTTTTCACCAAAAACGCCTCAGCGATCCTAAAAATAAAAAAATTCTAGCTGATATTATTTATGAATTAAGCGGCCAAGCTGTCCACATCACCTGCGTGGTGCGCAAAGATACGCCCGTAGCAGCGGTGACGCCGGTTGCCACCAGCAAGCCCACAGCACCATCAGACATAAGCGCTATCAATGATATCTTCGGCGGTGGCGAAATAATTTAGTGGTTGCCGGGCTTCTAAAGCGCGCTATACTGTAGAAAAGAGACCAGATGAGCGATATTCCTTCTAAAAATTTGCCGCCCCAGAATTCTGATGCCGAAGCCTCCTTGCTCGGTGCTATTTTAATTGACTCTGATGCTATTACCAAAGTCGCCGATAACTTAAGTGTGGCTGACTTTTACGAAGTGAAGCACCAAAAGATTTATGATGCCATGCTCGAGCTGTATGAACGCCGCGAAGCCTTAGACGTCTTAACCCTGGCCGACCGCCTAAAGAATAACGGTTACTTAGACATGGTCGGCGGTGCTAGTTATCTTACAGAACTGACCAACTTCGTCCCGACGGCGGCCCACGCCGAACAGTACGCCGACATTATTGCTGGTAAGGGCGCTCGCCGCCGTCTGATTAAAGCCTCGCAAGAAATTGCTGAAATGGGCTACGATGAAAGCAAACAACTCAAAGAATTAATTGAAGAAGCCGAAACGCGCTTGTTCGAAGTTAGTCAGCAGCATGTTAAACAAAGCGTCGTTAGCCTAGAGACCATCCTGGCCGAAAGTTTCGACCGACTCGATGACCTCCACAAGGATAAACAAAAAATTCGCGGCGTCCCGACGGGCTACCGTGATTTAGATAACATGCTAGCTGGTCTGCAGCGCTCCGACCTGTTTATTCTGGCGGCTCGGCCCTCAATGGGTAAAACTGCCTTCGTGCTCAACTTAGCTCACAAAATTGCCGTTGAGGCAAAAGAGCCGGTCTTGATTTTCAGTCTGGAAATGAGCAAAGAGCAGTTAGTTGACCGCTTACTGTCTATGGAGTCCGGTGTCGATGCCTGGGCCCTCCGGACCGGTAACTTAACTGATAATGATTTCGAAAAAATTGGCCACGCCATGGGGACCTTGTCTGAAGCGCAAATGTTTATTGACGACACACCAGGCATTACCATTAGCGACTTGCGGACCAAGGCCCGTCGTGAGGCGCACC
Source organism: Patescibacteria group bacterium (assembly GCA_030271625.1). Taxonomy (GTDB): domain Bacteria; phylum Patescibacteriota; class Saccharimonadia; order Saccharimonadales; family UBA4665; genus UBA4729. Next base: position 52,837 of record JARXKN010000002.1, on the reverse strand, counting down.
AACGACCGCTCGGACTGATTATCGTCGACTACTTACAGCTGATGAGCGGTGGTAGCCGCTTTGGCGGTGATGGTAACCGGGTGCAAGAAATATCAGAAATTTCTCGTGGTCTTAAGGGCGTGGCCCGTGAAATGAATGTGCCCCTAATCGCCCTGAGTCAGCTCAGTCGTTCAGTTGAAAGCCGTACCCCACAGATTCCCCAACTGTCCGACCTTCGTGAGTCCGGTTCGATTGAGCAGGACGCCGATGTGGTCGCCTTTTTGTACCGCGAAGATTATTACAATCCTGAAAGCGATCGTAAGAATATTATGGATATTCTTATTAAGAAGCACCGTAACGGGCCGACCGGCGGCGTGGAACTATACTTCGATCGTGATAAGCAGCGCATTTCATCTTTAGATGTAAAACATGCCGACCCCTTCAACGACTAGCGTATAATACTGAACAACATGACTCGTCGTCTTCCAAAACTAACATTTAAGCCAACGTTTACAACCGCTAACCTCTGGTTACGGCAAAATCGTAATCCTGTTTTTCTAGTTGGTCTATTTGCGGTTATCGTCTCCAGCTTATTGCTACGACACCTCACCAGCTTGCCGAGTGGCGGCTTAAGCAGCCAGGAACACCAGGTCGCCGTAACGTCGATAGGTTGGCAGGGAATCATCCATGACCCGTTTTTCTTAGCGGTTAAACTACTGCGTTCGGTCGGTTTCTACTTCTTTGGGCAGGGCGGTATCTTGGTAGTAAGACTACCGAGTGTCATTATGGCCGCCCTCGCTATTGTATGTTTGGCGGCTGTCGTTCGTCTCTGGCACGGTACTCGCGTGGCCATTCTCAGCTGTCTGCTGTTTGCTGCCAGCGCTTGGACCCTCCACATGGGACGCTACGCTAGCTACGATAGTAGTTATTTAGCCGCCGTACCAGCCTTATTTTTGTCACAGTTAGTGTTAAAACGTAGTCATAAATTGCGGGTGGTGTATCTTGTACTACTTGTCTGGGGAAGCCTGTTGTTCATACCGGGAATGGTGTGGTTTATAGCTGTAACCAGTTGGCAATGCCGTCAAGAATTGATTGGAGCATGGCGTCAGAGTAGGGCATGGTGGCGCAAGGTGCTCCTAGTAATCGTCAGTGCTGTCTGGCTGCCATTACTACTAACGGTGTTTATTAAACACCCCAGGACAACCTTGACCTGGCTCGGGTTACCCAATCATTTTGATGCAGTATGGCCGATGCTACGCCGGCTCGGTGCTATTCCTGAGCAGCTGTTTGCCTACGGTCCAAACAACCCTGCCCAGTGGCTTGGGCACTTGCCAATTCTTGATAGCTTTAGTGCTGTTATGGTGATTTTAGGCATCGTCTTTTACCTTAAACATTGGCGAAGCAGTCGTGCTACCCAGCTGGCCGTCTTCAGTGTCGTTGCCGCAATGCTAATAAGCCTTAACCCTGCTATTGGTCTCAGCTTAGTAGTGCCAATCATCTACTTATTAGCAGCTGCTGGTATAGCCCGGTTACTACGCGATTGGTTGCAACGTTTTCCCAGCAATCCGATTATGCGTGCTGTTGGCGTCGGCTTGATTACCGCAGCTGTCGCCATCAGTTGCGCCTACAACCTACAGCACTACTTTGTGGCCTGGCCACACAACCCTGCCACCAAGAGCCATTTCACGTACTACCCCTATTAACTAGGGTGTAACAGTTATCAAAACTTGCTACAATATAGTAAAGATTATTAATTTCTGAGGAGACTACTATGAGCCGATTCGACCAAGCCAAGATGTTAATGAAAGTTAAAAAGATTCAAAAAGAACTACAGAAACAGATCATAACCATTGAAAAGGGTGATGGCGCCGTAACGGTTGAAATTACTGGGGAACAGAAACTAAAGAAAATTCACCTAAACCCTGAACTTATAGACTTAGCTGACATTGGTTTGACTGAGCGCCTGCTGGAAGACGCCGTTAAAGAAGCGATTGCTGAAAGCCAACGCATTGCTGCCGAGAAAATGCAGCCAATGATGGGCGCCCTCAGCGGCCTCGGCATGTAATCCATGCAGATTCTGCCGCCTGCTTTAACTGATTTAATTGATGCCTTTGGCTTATTGCCTGGTGTTGGTCCGCGTACCGCGGAACGCTACGCTTATTACTTAGTTCGACATGCCAACGATGCTCCGGAAAAGCTGTCATCGGCTTTGTTAAGTTTGCGGTCGGGGATAGGATATTGCCGAAAAACGTTTGCACTTATCCCAGCCGGGCAGGAGCTGTCTGATTTGTATACCGATCCGCGGCGCGACAAAACGACTATCGCTGTAGTGGCCGAGCCGTTCGACTTGGTGGCCCTAGAAAAGACTAACCAATATAACGGTACCTATCACGTTTTAGGCGGCTTAGTTTCGCCGATTGATGGCGTTGGGCCTGAGCAGCTACACATCGATGAACTTATCCGACGCATTGATGAAGATAGTGTCGAAGAAATAATCCTAGCCACCAATGCTAGCGTAGAGGGCGAATCAACGGCTTTATACATTCAGCAGCAAATTGGTGACCGCCCAGTCAAAGTCAGCAGATTAGCCCGTGGCTTGTCAGTAGGAGTCGACCTTGAATATGCCGATCAAATCAGCCTTGGCCGAGCACTTGAGGGCCGTCAAACAATTTAACAATGACACTAGTTGGCTAGATTAAGTTTTACAGCAAACTTCTCTGCAAGTGTCTTGATCCGAATTGCTCGTAACAGATATTTTTCGATATTCTCTGCATCTGGGCTGACACGTTCAAGTACTAATGCATGAGGGCTCAGTAGCAGCATTTTTGAGATAGTACATCCTTTAAACATATCATCCGCTTCTAACGCGGCGCCGACAGTTATTTTATCGAGATCACTACACAGCATTCTAAGCTCATCGTGCGTTGGCATATTTTTAAGTGTAAATCCGTATTCGTTATCATTAACTATTTTTTCTGCAACATTCACTATAGTTGATCCAACACCTTGAAGATCGAACAGTTTGGCGCTACCAAATACGAGTAAATTACGCACATCTTCGATTCCGTTTCTTGCTAAACTATGACGTAAAACAGTTCGTGCTGCAGGTGATCCAATTGTATTTGGAGGGGTTTCATACTGAGCTACAAGACTTTCTAAGGATTGGTCTAGCCAACTGTCTTTTGCAGTTTTTGCTTCGCTATTTAAAACAGGGGCTTCTGAAAGGACTTGCATCACTGACGGGTCGCCTTCGTAATAAGCTTCAGCTACTTGGGCTTGAGTTAGCACGAGCGCGCCTAATTGATTAACCCTAGCGCCGCCCTTGATGAATTCAGCGTCCTGCAATATACGTTGCTCTAGGCTAATTTGTTCAACAGACGAAAATAATTCCATAAACTATACTTTACTACTTTTTTATATATTAGTCAATAATTACTGACCTCTGTTACAATAGTTCTTATGTCCAACAAAATAGAGCTCTTAAAGTCAATCGTTGCCAAAGCCCAGCATATTGTAGTGGTTCAGGCCGACAACCCAGATGGCGATAGCTTGGGAAGCGCGCTGGCGTTGGAGCATATTCTGGGTGATTTAGGCAAGACCGTGACTCTATACTGCGGTGTCGATATGCCAGGATATTTGCAGTATCTAACTGGTTGGGACAGGGTCCAGAACCAACTACCCAACACGTTTGACGCCAGTATTATTGTCGACGCCAGTACTTTGAGCTTGCTAGAGAAGTTACAGTCATCTGGCGAACTTGGCTGGCTCGCTACAAAACCGTGTGCCATCCTCGATCATCACGAAAAAGTTGAGAATATCGTGCCATTTGCACAGGTTATTATTAATGAACATACTCGCTCATCCACGGGCGAACTAATTTATTGGCTGGCGAAAGAACTCGACTGGACCGTTTCTGTAGCTGCCGGAGAAGGGCTGATGACGGCCATCTTGGGTGACACTCAGGGGCTTAGCAATCAGTTAGCAAGTGCCGACACCTATACCGTCATGGCAGAGCTGGTTGCCTCGGGCGTTGACCGTCCGGCTTTAGAAGAGCGCCGCCGGGAACTATCTAAAATGCCGGCCACTATTTATAACTACAAAGGACTACTGCTGCAACGAACAGAGTTTGTTGTCGAGGGCCACATAGCCGTCATAACCATTCCGCAGACTGAGATTAACAGCTTTAGCCCACTTTACAATCCAGCTCCCCTTATCCAAGGTGACATGCTGCAAACCATAGGTGTACAGGTAGCTATAGTCCTCAAGCACTACGCTGATGGTAAAGTTACCGGTGCCATTCGTTGCAATCCCGGCTACGGCGTTGGTGCTGAGTTGGCCGAGCACCTTGGCGGCGGCGGCCATGCCTTCGCTAGCGGCTTTAAAGTTACTGGCAAAGCTTATCCAGATGTTAAAGCTGATTGCCTACAGTACTGTCAGCAATTATTATCCGCTCTACCAACCAGTAATTAGGGAACTGCCATGAAACTCTTTAATACACTCACTCGATCAACCGATGAACTCAAACCTATAGCAACTAATTCCTTTGGGGTGTACACTTGTGGCCCAACGGTATACGATTACGCCCACATCGGCCACTGGTATAACTATGTCCGCATGGATACGCTAGTACGCGCACTACAGTCCGCTGGCAATACCGTTAACTGGGTCATGAACATTACCGATGTCGGCCACTTGGTTAGCGATGCTGACGACGGCGAAGATAAGCTTGAAAAGGGCGCCAAGCGCGAAGGCAAGACAGCCTGGGAAGTTGCCGAATTTTATACCCAAGACTTTTTAGAAGCAATGGAACTTCTCAATATCCAAAAACCGGACCATGTTGTTAAAGCAACCGACCACATTGCCGAACAAATCGAACTTATTCAACGACTAGAAGCCAAAGGCTATACCTACATTATCGATGATGGCGTTTATTTCGATACCAGCAAATTTGAAGGCTACTCGGCTTTTGCCGGACTCGATCTAGACGAACAGCAGGCCGGTGCCAGAGTTAGCATTAACGATCAGAAGCGCAATCAAGCCGACTTTGCGGTTTGGAAGTTCTCTCCAACGGATAGCCAGCGTGATATGGAATGGGATAATCCATTTGGCAATGGACGCAAAGGCTTTCCAGGCTGGCACATAGAATGTTCAGCTATGAGTATGAAGTACCTTGGCGAGTCTTTTGACATCCACACTGGTGGTATTGACCATATTCCAGTCCACCATACCAACGAAATTGCCCAATCGGAAGCCGCCACCGGCAAGCGCTTCGCCAACTACTGGATGCACAGTAACCACGTAACGGTGAACGGTGAAAAGATCAGTAAGAGCCTTGGCAATGGCATCCGATTACAAGAAATTATCGCCAAAGGAATTAGTGCTGAAGCAGTTCGTTTAAACATTCTGGAGTCCCATTACCGCAGTCAATCAAAGTTCAGCTGGGACAGTCTGGAGGCGGCCAAGAATCGATTGCAGCACTGGCAGCAGGTGGCTGTTTTAGTCAAGCAACCGCAAGCTGCAAGCTCGGCCGACAACGACGCTATGCTAGTCCAGGAACTAGCCGCCGCTACGAGCGATATCGCGGCCGCTCTGAATGACGATTTAAATACGCCGGTTATTTTAAGTCGCGTTGATCAGGCTTTATCGGTTGTCGAAAAACAATTAATAAGCGCAACGTCGGTCCAACCATTTACGAAGTTTCTGTCCTACCTAGAAGCTGTTTTGGGCATTAATTTACTGCTTAACCTCACCGAGCTACCGCAACAGGTAGCAACCCTCCTAGAAGCACGCTCAACGGTGCGCAGCGCCAAAGATTGGGCTGAATCTGATAGCTTGCGTGATCAACTGGCTGAACTTGGCTACGGAGTAAAAGACTTGCCGAACGGTACCACCATCTGGTTTAAGTTGTAGCTTCTTTAATAGTCTTTTCAACGTCGGGCGCATCAATAATATTCTGACTGCGTAAGTATTCTAGAATGGCAATACGGATACAACCCGTGACCGGGATAGCCACTAAACCGCCGAATAGACCGCCAAAACTAACGCCGACTACCACCGATATGAAGACTAGTAATGGCGACATGTTGGTCGAGTTGGCTTGGATGCGTGGTTGTACTAAATAGTTTTCCAGCTGCTGATACAGAATGTAATAGATTAAGATTATTACTGCAGCGCTGAGTGACTGCGATAGCGCAACCAGCGTAACAATAACGGCGCCAATCGTGTGGCCCACCATTGGAATCAGTCCACAGATAAAGATTATCACCAGCAAGGCAACCGGGTAGCTAATATGCAAAATAAGTAAGGCGGGGAATATCAGTACAGCCGCAATTGCCGCCAACGTGACCTGGCCGTTAACATAGCCTTTAATGACTCGGTACATATCGTAGCTTAGTTGGTCGGCTAATTTACGACGCTTTTTAGGTAGTAGCTCCCGGAAGAAAGCAATAATTTCTGGACCCTCAACGAGCATCATGAAGGTTAATACGAGAATTGTTAACAGTGAGAACACACTAGTGCCAATCGTTTGGAAGGTTGAAAAGGCACTACCGCCGACATGCTTAAAGCGTTCTGATACCTGGCGCGACACAGTATTAACTTGGCCTTCTAGGTGATAGTGCCGAACAATCTTTCCAGCGCCGCTATCTTCATTCTTAAGATCTTGGACCAGGTGCGGTGCAGCCGTAACAAAGTTTCCCGTTTGTTTGACTAATGGTGGAACAATACTGGCAATGAAGGCACCAAGTAGCAGCACGACAATTAAAAAGGACAAGCTGGTGCCGAGCGCACGACTGCCACGGCGCTTCCCAGGCAGGTGTTGACTGACCCAATTTACCGGCGCATTTAAGGCTAACGCCAAGAAGAAGGACGCAAATATAAGAATTAAAGCATGACTGGCACGGTTAATGGCCATCAGTAAGACAACGGTGGCGACCACCATAACAATTAATTTAGCAAAGGTTTCAACTGAGACGGTTACGTTAACTTCACGTGGTTCTTTGGAGTGATTTTTAAATAGCATGTTGTTATTATCTACTGCCACTTCGTAATACGCAACTTCTGGTTTAGGCTGGCGGCAAACGGTAACTTGTTAACAACTGCTGACCGATAATAGGCACATCGAATTTTTGGCTATAATTTAACCCCCAGGCCGCCGCTTGGGTTCGCTTATGTGGTTGGCTAATGAGATCTTCTAACAGTCTGGCGAGAGCGAGGGAGTCCTTCGGCTTAAACAATAGATCGGGCCGGTCAGCCATCACGCTGGCGTAACCACTATTACTGGCCGCCAGAACGGCTGCCCGGCCACTGGCCATGGCTTCTAGTAATACAATGCCGAAGCTTTCACCGCCGGTACTGGGAAAAACCGCAATATCAGCACTAGCGTAGTAGCCGGGCTTATCGGTTTCTGCTACAAAGCCGGTAAATTCAACCGGCAGCTGATGGCGGTTCGAAAATTGTTCCAACTCGGACAGCAGCGGACCCTTACCGCAAATAACTACCGTAAAACCAGTCACGCCGCGCTCTACCAGGTATTTGATAGCCTGCAGTAAATCACGGCAGCCTTTACGCTCTACTAACCGCCCGAGGTACAAAATTCGTAACATCGTGGACTGGGCGGGCAGGAGTGGTTGAGCGGTATGAAACCGGTCATAGTCAAATACATTAGGTACAACCGTTGTGCTGATGCCGTAGGTTGCGCGGGCGTAGTCGACGGCAGCGCTTGATACGCTCACAACCTTCGAAAACCGCCGCAAGGAACGTCGGGTCCAGAACGCCAAACCTCGCGTCGCTAATTGCACTAAGCGCGAGAACGCCACGATATGAAAGGTCCCGATTATGGTGGTATTCGAGGGCGCCGCCATGATTATGCGGTGCGCTAACCACGGGCTATAGGGCACTTGGACATGCAATACATCAAATTTCTCAACTGCCAGTAAGCGACGCAACTTTCCTTTAGCAGTCGGCAGCGGTATGGACAATTGATTGCCGTTAAACGTGACGCCGATATTCCGGCTCAAAGAATGGACGTTTTTAATATCGGTTCTTTTCGTCTGCCCAACAAGGTAGTGAACCTCGTGGCCTTGTTGGCTGAGCCAGCTCCCTAAACTGAGTATGTATTGCTGAACACCGTCTGGCTTGTCGAGCGAGTCATCAAAAACTATGCCAATTTTTAATAACGGCTCGGCAGCAGGTTTACCCATGGCGGCGCATTATCTGATTGTAAAGCTTCTCATACTCGTCAACGATAGTCTTGTAGCTGTATTGTTTAACGTACTCGACAGCCCAAGCCTGCCACAAGGCCCGTAATTTTGGTTCGCTGAGCAAGAGTTGCAAACGACGCGCAAATTCTTCATGGTCATGTGGATCAACAATCGATAAGGCACCGAGACCGCTCATAAGATCACGATAGCCGGAGTTATTGCCGGCAACCGTCACCAGCCCGGTGGCCATAGCTTCTAGCAATACGATTCCGAAGCTTTCGCCAAAGACAGCTGGGGAGCAAAACAAATCGGCCTCATCGAGTAACTGGTGCTTCTGCTCATCGCTAATGTAGCCTAAAAATTCAACGTTTGGTAGGGCTAAATCTTCGGTCAGTAACTCTAGCTTTTCGCGATCTGGTCCATCGCCGGCAATAATTAATCGGACATCAGGATCGGCATCGGAAAGCAATTTGTAGGCTTGCAGTAAATACTTAACACCTTTACGGCGCTCTAGGCGGCCGATGTAGAGAATACTCTTTAAGCCTGACGGCTCTCGACGTTTGGTAGGTTGTTGGTAGGCCGCTAAATCGATGCCGTTGGGGACAATCGCAATTGGCTCGTCAGTAAGACTACGGGCATACTCGGTTGCCGACGCTGATACGGCCGTATACAGGTGAAAGTACTTTAAAACCGACTTCATGTAGGGCGTAACGACTTTTACAATGCTCCGGCTCATTAGGGTCTCAGGAATCTTGGCGTGAAAGGTAGCGATGTTGATGGCATTGGAGCGGGTTAGAATTTGCCGACTTAAGTCAGGTACCCATGGTTCATGAAAGTGCAAAATATCAAATTGTTCGCGGTCCAAAACCTGGGCAATTTTATCGCCGTTCACCGAAGCTGATATCTGGATACTGGTGTGGGTGGGGGATTTAAAATCGGTAGAGGTACCCACAAAGATAACATTGGGCATATCCAACGTTTCGCGGTCCCGGGGCTGAGGGGTGATGATTTTCGCATCATAGCCACGCAGTAACAGTTCGGCATGGAGGGCTCGCACGTGCTCTTGCACGCCACCGCCTTTGAGGATGTTGTAGGGACAGACAATGCCAATTTTCATAGGCTCAAGTATACCATTACGCTGCGGCCAGTAAGCGGCGAAGTTTGTTAGGAATAAATGGCGCCACTTCTTTGGCAGTAGCCACAATCGTTGGCATGTGGGCACCGAGTTTGATATCAATTACCGTCACGCGGGCGTAAATGACGGCTAAATGTTGCTCAACTAGTTTGTTATCAAAGTATTGATCGTTTTGGACTGCTACGTGGTACACGCTCAGTGGTGTTTGCTTGTCGCACAAATCTAAGCGCAACATGCTGTCACCAGTGTAAAAATAGGTCCGGAGATCATTAATACGCCATAAGATTTTTTCAAAATCAATACGTCGCTTCAACTCTTGGGCATCGGCATCTTTCATTTTGACGTGCCGTTTGGCCATGAGCATATAAATAGCACCGACGGTTGGGCCTTTATTGAACGAGCTCGCTATCATGGCTGGCGCCCGATGCTTAAGCACTCTGGTAGCTTGTCTCATAAAAATAAAATTGCGCCGCTTAATAATAAAGTCGTCATGGCGAGCAAAGCCAACGATACTGACCACAAAATCGACTTTGGCAGCTAACTCCGGGTAGCGTTGCACCATGCGTGTGGCCACGACAAAGCCATACGACATCCCAACAATCGTAAAGCGGCTACGTCGATAGCGTAGCTTAACGAAGGCCGCTAAATAGTCAGCCATAGTATCGACGTCTGGTTTTTTACCAATTTTAAATAAACTGTCCATGCCGCCAAAGCCGGGCCAATCAGGCATCGTCACAGGGCCATAACGATTTAGCTCTGTCGCCAGAGTAAACATCCGCTCTAAACTGGAATGACTGCCATAGAGCAACAAGATTTCACGCTGCCGCCGAGTATTAGGGGCTGGCATACGCAAGACCCGGCCCTCGAGCCTATTAATATTGAGCGGCTGGATGTAATTAGCCGGGTTACTAGAAATTTTTTGCGCCATTAATTAACCTTAAATTTACTATAACTGTAGCAAAATATAGCTGTTTTAGCTACTGTCATCTACTGCAAACCGGTATACTAAAGCTATTGTGAAGCGCGTATATACGGTTGCGATTATTATAGCTGTCAGCTGTAGCCTGATTGGCGGTGGCTTGGTTTATAAAAAACACGTGTCCGATGTAGCCCAAGCCGCAGCACAACAACGAACTGCCGCCGCCCTCAAAGCTAAGCAGCAGGCCGCCGCAGCTAAGCTAGCGGCTGAAACAGCAGCCGCCGCAGCAGCCGTGGCTTTTAATAAACAGCAGTACTCGGCCGATGCTCCGGACAGTATCTGGGTAGTCGCCAACAAACAACGTCCTTTGCAGCCCAAAGACTATGCCCCAACCGACTTGGTGGTACCCCAAATACCACTACGGCTCGGCAAAAATAGTTCGGAAATGCAGTTACGCCAAGCGGCGGCCACGGCTTTAGAATCAATGACCACTGCCGCCGAAAAAGCGGGGGTTCACTTAATGCTCGCCAGTGCCTACCGCTCTTATAATCTGCAAGTAAGTGTCTACGGCAACGAAGTTAAAAACTACGGCCAAGCCACCGCCGATAGCGAAAGCGCCCGGCCTGGCTACAGCGAGCACCAAACTGGTTTAGCAGCCGACCTGGAACCGGTTAGTCACCAATGTGAAATTGCTGATTGTTTTGTGACTACTCCAGAAGGTAAGTGGCTGGTTGCGCACGCTGGTGAATTTGGCTTTATGCAACGTTACACTATCGACAAGACTGCCGTGACCGGCTACCGCGCCGAAGCTTGGCACTTTCGCTACGTTGGGATTGGTCTGACAACAGAGTTGCAAAAGCAGGGTAGTACGACACTGGAAGAATTCTTCGGACTACCGGCAGCACCGTCCTATTAAGCACGAGTCTAACGACTAGCACTAAGAAGTAAAAAGCTGTATAATCACCGCTTGTAGCTGTCGGCAATACGTCGATAAGCCCAAAACAGTAATGGGGCGTGGCCAAGTGGTAAGGCACCAGTTTTTGGTACTGGCATTCAGGGGTTCGAATCCCTTCGCCCCAGCCAATAAAAATACCCATCGCAAGATGGGTATTTTTATTGGCTTGAGTGGAGGACTATAGAACGGTTCGGTCGTTAGTCTGCTGCTCGAGTCTACTCGGCGCACAGATTAACGTGCGCTATCCCTTCGCCCTACCAGTAACCAATACTTTTGAAGTTCAAATTACACGCACCTGTCATGTTATTGTTCCCAGCGGTGTGTAATAATAAATGAAATTACTAACACAACCTTAAGGGGAAACCATGGCAGCAGGTGATCAAATAAGACAGGCCGCTCAGCAGACTAAGAATGAGGCACAAAAGCAACGACAGCAGGCCAGTGAGCTCCGTAAAACATCTGACAAAATGGAACAGACAGCTAAGCAATTAGAAGATGGTGCCAGTAAGATGGAGCAGCACGCTAAAGAGGCCGATGCTTCTGAACAAAGTGCTAAAAATGCTACAAATTAGTTAGTTCTTATAATCTTACGGTTATAGGTAGAATGAATCAGTCAAGTTCTGGCATTTTCTAAGATACTCAACCATTGAAAAATTCGAAGCTCGACAACTTGTCACGGGCAAGTAAAATGCGCGAGAATACAGCTGCAATCTTTGGATTGCAAACTATCCATTTTATGTCTTGATTTCGTAAAGTATTGTTAGTGACCGCAATCACATCTTAATTAATGTTAAGTGCGCATACTAAGGATAAATTCTTAACAAAAAGGGCCCTGCAATGTCAAAGAAACATCCGCTTGTTGAAGCACTGAACCGTAGCATGATTAAAGACGTTCCGAGCTACGGCAACAAATTTTTCTATTCTCTTGGTTTTCTGACCATGATTGCTTTCGTTATGCTCATAATAACTGGAGTTATTATGAGCTTTTATGGTCCCGCCTGGTGGCTGACTGGGGGCGTTGGCAAATATATGCGCAGTGTTCATTTGTGGGCAACACAGGCATTCGTTCTATTTATGGTACTGCATTTACTCATCGTGTTCTTTACTTCTGGTTATAAAAAACCACGTCGCTTAACATGGATGCTCGGGGTACTGATGCTTTTCGTTGGTTTAGCTGAGACAGAGTTTGGGTACGCGCTGCGTGGTGACTTTTCGTCACAATGGCGCAGCTTACAAGGTGCGGATTTCTATAATGGTGGTGGAATTGGTAATGTGATTAACCCGCTCAATTATAAACAGATTTATGGCATCCATGTCGTGGTGGTGCCGCTCGTCATTATCGGCTTACTAGCCTTGCACTATCTGTTAGTGCGAGTGCTAGGGATTGCCAAGCCGTATCGAAAAGATGTATCTGTTCAGACGGTGCCGGCAAATCACGCCCTATTATTTGGTCGTGGCGGCGCGCTAGTCGTCTTAATTCTACTGCTTGGCTTGCTCTTGCCATCACCCTACATTAAACCGACTTCCATCGAATCTGTTGCTCGCCAAGATCCGCTACTCGTTAGTAAGACGCTTGTCGCGGAATTCGACGGTTCGTCTGATACCGCGACCTACCTCGATAACATCAACCCGTACACCTATGACCTGCGGAAAATTTACATCGACCAACCCTACCAACAATATCTCCAGACTCAAGCTCACCAAACAGATGCGCTGATGAAGTTTAATGCCGAGACACCTGATATCCAAAAGCAACAGCTAAAAACTGCAAGTGATTACTTAGCCCAGGATAAACCTGACGCCCACCGAGCACCCGTGAGCCCAGTCATGACAATTGTAAGCAGCCTTACGACCATGGCGCAAGCAGGACTGTATGAGACAGCAATAGCTGCAGCCAACAGCAACGGTGTGCACGCTGACGAATCGACCTATAGCACTAGATTCCTGGCAGACACCGGCGTGCTCGAAGCTAAAGCAACCGCTTTAAGCATCACGACCGACCAGTACGGCATGATCCGCGAAGAGAGCGGGAAAGCGCCCGGCGCCTGGTGGTTATCGCCCATCGGCATACTTAATCACACGGTGCTGTCGGGTGATGACAATGGCGACCGCGATGCGGCTATCATATTCGGCTCATTATTGCTTACTATGCTGGCTTTTCCATTCATTCCATACCTCAACCAGCTACCAGACAAACTTAAGATTTATAAGCTAATTTGGTACCAGAAATATAAATAACGGCTTATGAAGAATAACTTAGCAGCAGCCAATAAAGCCTGGCTCGAAGATGGCGCGCTCATCATGCAATACACTCATCAATCTTCACTTGATGAAGTATTAGAGCTTATTGATGAAAGTTTGAAGCTAGTTACAGTTAATGGTAAACCAACGCTACCGGTAATTGTCATTCAAGTTCATGGTGACGATCTAAGACTGCCCGTTCATCAAATCGGCAAAGTCATTAACACCCAACTAATAAGTCACACATCGATATTACTTTTGGTTGGTCTTAAAAATCCTGACAACAAGATGTATGGATTAGTTAATACTTTATTTCTTAATAACAGATTGATAACTTGCGATTCTTTGGATGAAGCCAAAAAAATTGCTACCGCTAAATTAAATGATGCGACACCCGTCTTGGAGCAATAGCTTTCTGTTAATGCTATAGTTTTACTAGTAAATGGAGGACTACATGCAACTAACTGACCGACCCGAATGGCAAGACCTACGTAATCATTTTGAAACCGTCAAAAACCTTCATCTGCGGGATTTGTTTGCAACCGACCCAGAACGAGGTAGCGTCTACGCTATTTCTGTAACCGATGTATACCTAGATTATTCTAAAAATCGAATTACTGCCGACACTCTACCAAAACTTATGACTCTCGCTCGGGCCTGCAACCTTGAACCGGCTCGCGATGCCATGTTCCGGGGCGACAAAATAAATACCACCGAGAACCGCGCTGTTCTGCACACGGCCTTACGGAGTAGCTCAAGTGACCCTCTCATAGTCGACGGCCAGGATATCCGGCCAGCCATCAAGGCTGAGCTAGAAAAGATGACTAGCTTCGCCACTGCCGTCCGCGATGGTACCTGGCTCGGCTATTCCGGCAAGCCGTTAAAGAACATCATTAACATTGGCATTGGCGGCTCCGACCTCGGTCCAGTCATGGTAACGGAAGCTTTAAAAGCCTACAGCCAGCACGATATACACCTAGGCTTTGTATCAAACATTGATGCTAATAATTTCGTGGAAGCCACCCGGGGACTCGATCCGGCCGAAACCCTATTTATTATTGCCAGTAAAACCTTCTCGACCGACGAAACCATGACGAACGCCCAGACAGCCCGTGACTGGCTACTAGCTACTGCTAACGATGAAGCAGTGATTGCTAAGCACTTCGTCGCTTTATCAACCCAGACCGATAAAGTTACGGCCTTTGGAATCGATCCGGCCAATATGTTCAGCTTCTGGGACTGGGTGGGTGGTCGCTACTCCTTAACCAGCGCCATTGGACTGTCGATAATGATTGCTATCGGGCCGGATAATTTTAAAGAATTACTAGCTGGTTTTGAGACCATGGATGAGCATTTTAGAACCGCGCCGTTGGAAGAAAACATGCCGGTAATCATGGCCCTGTTGGGTGTATGGTACAGTAATTTCTTTGGTGCCGAAACTGAGGCTATCCTGCCGTACGATCAATACTTGCATCGGTTTCCAGCCTATTTCCAACAAGGGAATATGGAGAGTAACGGCAAGTCAGTAACTAAAGCCGGCGCAGCTGTAAACTACAGCACGGGGCCAATCGTCTGGGGCGAGCCCGGCACCAACGGTCAACACGCCTTTTACCAGCTGATCCACCAAGGTACGCATCTGATTCCAGCCGACTTTATCGGCACGATTAAGCCAATCAATAAGCTCGGTGAGCATCACCGTAAACTAACGGCTAATTTACTGGCCCAGACCAAAGCCTTAGCCTTCGGTAAAACAGCCAATGAGTTGACGGCAGAAGGTGTGGCGCCAGAGCTTGTTTCTCATAAAACCTTCCGCGGTAATCACCCCACCAACACTCTGTTGCTATCCAGCTTAACGCCGCGTAGCCTCGGCCAACTCATCGCACTCTATGAACACAAGATCTTTGTGCAGGGAATAATTTGGGATATTAATTCGTTCGACCAGTGGGGAGTGGAACTGGGTAAAGTTCTGGCGACCGACATCTACCAGCAGTTAGCCAGCAGTCAAGCCGAGGGCGGTGATAGCTCCACAACCAACCTGCTACGACAGTTCTTAGATTAAGGCTTTACGTCGGCTGCTAACGGGCTGTAAATAACCACGGTGATCAACATAGACGTACGTCACAATGCCAACCGCTAACGTCAGCCAATAGCTGAGTAAACGATACAGCAGCACGGCCGCTAGGGCTTGGTCGGCGGGCAGTCGATAAGCGACCAAGCCGGCTAGTAAGCCGGCCTCGACCCCACCCAGTCCACCTGGTGTGGGCGTCAGCGTACCGGTAATAACACCAATCGTGAAGACCGCTAAGGCCGCAGCCGGGGCTAAGCTGGCATGAACGGCTAAGATGCAGCACCACAGGGCAGCCGCATAAAAAACGGTCATCAGTAAAGAGGTTGAAAAGGCAGCCAATAATAACCAGGGCTGGCGTTGATAATAACGCATATCTTTTGCCAGTGAGCGCAGAAACCGCCAAACCGACCGATGCCAGGCCTGCTTGAGGGACACCAGGATTACAGCCAGCAGCACAACGCCCAAGCCAACAGCAACCACTGGCCAACTGACAGCGGGTAGCTGAAAGCCGCTCAGGCCACCAGGTGACACCGCCAGTACTATCGCCAGCAATACACCATGACTTAAGAAGCCAATTATATTATTAACCGCCACGACACTACTGGCTTGCGAAACCGTATGATTACGACGCCGTAAGTACATAAAGAAAGTTGCAATGCTACCGGCGCCGGCTGGCAGCAGCCGGTTGGTAAACATGTTAGCTACCGCCACCAGCACGGTACGCCGATACAGCAGGGGCTTACGTGCCAGACAATGATAGGTGGCGGCAGCGAGTACGAACGTCGTGGCTAAACTGCCGGTCGCTAATAGTACCAACCCGACATTAATGTGTCGTAGAAGCTTAAAACTGGCCTGGAAACCATGGACTTGCGGCAATACTACATACAATGTTAGGGCCAAGAGTGCCAGAATAAGCAGCCGCTTACGATTGCGGTGCGCTAACTTTTGGTCGATATCCATGCCTGTATTATCAATAAATACAGTTTTTAACACAAGCATAATACTCTATAACGTAGGTTTGTTTGATGCAAGCGGAATTTTAGCTTTGAGCGCTGTTATATCTATGTATACTTAGATGATGAATTTATGGCGTAATTCAATCTCGCATTACTTCCTTTTAACTGGTCTTTATTTTCTTTTGGTCTTTGCGCTGCCAGCTAACAAAGTGGCGATGGCCACCTATCATTTGAGCGCCTTACAGTATCACATCTTATTATTTGTAGTCGTGCTCCCAATTCTAGGGATTTGGTTTGCCGCCTTTTATGGTTTTGAAAAGTTAAAATCATATGCCCAGGCCATCCAAAAAACTGCTGAAGGCGAAGACTACAAGCAGTTGGCGACTGGTTGTGGTTGGC
This sequence comes from Patescibacteria group bacterium, assembly GCA_030271625.1. Classification (GTDB taxonomy): domain Bacteria; phylum Patescibacteriota; class Saccharimonadia; order Saccharimonadales; family UBA4665; genus UBA4729. The sequence goes on along the minus strand of JARXKN010000002.1, from coordinate 35,984 downwards.
TAGCCTATGCGCTGCCGATTCCAGCCCTGGTTTCAATCATTTTAAATACCATCGCTAATAGTCACCCCCGGTTTCACCCGACAGCTGTCATCATTAGCAACTACATAAACTTAATTATGCCGCTGATTGCTTTCAGCTTGTTAAGCAACAGCGCTCGCAGTTTAACGCAGCATGCCAACGTGCGCCTGAGCATGGCCAAAGCCAAGAGTATTATTGTTGCCTTCGCAACCCTCGGCGTCGTCTACTGTTACTTTATATTTAGAAATTTTGATTTAATATCTATCTCCACATCAGACAATGCATACTTCTTACCAGTTTGGTTAGCCGTAATTTCAATTGTTATCCCGTACCTATATTCTTGGTTTGTTGGGCTGTTAGCCGCCTATGAAATTGTTTTATTCGCACAAGCCTCTAAAGGCATAATTTACCGCCATTCATTGCAACGTTTGGGCTACGGCATTGCCGCCGTCATTGTGAGCTCCATAACCTTGCAATACTTAAGTTCGATAATTCCCAAGACCGGTTCTTTGTCACTCAATTATATTGTGGCCTGGATTTATGTAATCCAGATTATATCGGCAATCGGCTATACCTTAATCGCTATTGGCGCGGCTCGGCTGAAACGAATTGAGGAAGTGTAGTTATGGCCGAGTTATCATTGTATGAGCGCGTCGTACGCATCACCCATGTCTATTTAGGGCCAGCAGCTGATCGCTTTATTGCCCGCCAGGTTCAGAGCCATCTACACAAAGAACCCGAGGAGCTATCTAAAGACGACCTCGAAAAATTAATTGATTGGATTCGGGTGGCAGTATCACTACTGACTGAAGACTGCGACATTATAGAGGAGTATACGGCGCAATTAGAAAAACTTACATTGCCCGTAAAGAAAGAGTCCTATGGCAATTGATCCACAATCAGCAATTTTACAAGCGGAAGAGCAGCGTGCCCAAGCCGAGGCGCTGTTTAATAGTATTGGTGAAGGCGCAATCGCAACTGACGAATTTGGTAGAATTACGCGCATTAACCCGATTGCCCTCGATATCCTAGGGTACAAAGAGTCAGAGCTCATCGGTGAGTGGTTCCCAAAAAAGATTGTAGCTATTAACGAAGACGATGTTACTGTAAACCTCATCGATCGACCAATTACCAAGGCCTTTCTGACCGGCCGCTCAGTCACCGACAAAATATTTTATCGAAAACATGATGGCCAGCGTTTTCCGGTCATGCTGACTGTTTCTCCGATTCTCTTAGCCGACCGACCAATCGGGGCAATAGAGGTATTTCGTGATATTACGCTCGAAGAAGAAATTGACCGCATGAAGAGTGAATTCATCTCGCTAGCTTCGCACCAGTTACGCACCCCCTTGTCGGCTATTAAAACGTACTCCCACATGTTAGTCGATGGTTATATGGGCGACGTAACGCCAGCTCAAAAGAAATCGCTGCGGACCATTATTGGGGCCACTAATCGTATGAACGAATTAATTAGCACGCTGCTCAACATCACACGCATCGAAAGCGGCACGATTGTAATCAATTCCCGCATGCTCCGGGTTGAGCGGGCGGCCGAAGAAGTCATAAAAGAACTCAGTTTAGCGGCGTCGGAAAAGAATATTAACCTGTCTATGACGGTCCAGGGCAAACTAGCCACCAGTGTAAAAACCGATAATTTAATTCTTAAAGAAATCATCTCTAACCTAGTGTCTAACGCCATTAAATACACCACCGAGGGCGGCGCGGTCGATATTAGTGTCCGTGGTAGAGTTAAGGACGTTTTAATTACGGTGACTGATAACGGCTGGGGTATTCCGAAAGAATCGCATGATCAAGTCTTTAGTAAATTCTTTAGAGCTCAAAACACGGTCAAGCGAGAAACGACTGGTACCGGCCTTGGGCTGTACCTGGTAAAAGGCTTGCTGGAACGGCTGCGTGGCACTATCTGGTTTGAGAGTGAAGAGGGCAAAGGCACTAAGTTTTTCTTCACTCTACCCAAAGAGCAGCGACAACGCAGCAATTAAGTTAAATATCTTATACGGTAAGCGGTGCCGCCGTGGTAAACTCATACTATAACTTTAAGGAGCGCTTTGTGGCTAACATCCTCATTGTCGAAGACGATAAAGACCTAAACAATGCCTACTCAATTATCCTCAGCAGTCAGGATCACACTGTCGAGTCGGCTTTTGATGGCCAAGAAGCGTTAGATAAACTCAAAAACTTCAAACCTGATTTGATTCTGCTCGACTTACTCATGCCAATTATGGGTGGTCTGGAGTTTTTACAGCATTTTGACCTAAAGGTTCACCCAGATGTAAAGGTACTCATCTTCACTAACATGGAAAACTCACCCGAAGTAGCTGAGTCTTATAAACTTGGTGCCCACCGCTGTATTATTAAGTCTTGGACGGCACCGCACAATTTGTCACGTGTCATTAACGAAGCTCTGGAAAACAGCTCTACGCCGGCTACAGCTTAACTTGAACGTCAGCAATATACTGATCGTTTAGAAGACTCATCAGTTTATTGAGGTCTAAACGGTAGGGCATGTTTTTGCTATAACTGATCACACCCTGATGCTTCAACTTATTAAGTTCGGTGGCCGCTGTTTCGCGGGTTAAGCCCGTTAAATTTGCAAAATCTTGGTGCGTCAGATCAAGCGTAATTTCTACAATCTGCGGACTGATAGTGCGACCATGGCTCAATGCTAAATAGTGCAGGGTATAGACCAGCTTATCACTCGCTCGTGAGTGCTGTAGGGCATTGAGACGCATTGATTTGCCTAACTGGCTGGTGACATAGGTTTGGAGCTCGTTGTAGAGGAGGTCGGCATCAGATCGGATAAAGTTAACGTAGGCCTCACGGTCGACAATATATAAGGTAACTTCTGGCGTAAAAGCTTCGTAATAATAGATAGCACTTGGCACTTTGCCATAAATCCAGCTGCCAGGAAAAGAAGAGTAGGTGGAATAAAAGGCGACTGGCTTCTCATCACCATTAACACTTAAATTATAAGCTTTAACGGTGCCGCTTTTAACAACAAAGGCACTCCGCGGTGCTTCACCTTGAAAAATGATAATCTCACCCTTCTTAAACGAGCGGGTAGGGTGGCCGGCGACAAAGGCGTCGAGTTTTCTCACAGCTGCATCAGACATACTGACTAGTGTACACTGCCGGCCTCAATAGGGGTAGTACCCACCCCTTAATTTTGGGATTGTTTTGGCACCTGGTCGGCACCGACTAGGACGATGAAATCAGCGTCATATAGTGTCCCGTAGGGGTTGGTGGTCGTCGCGACAGTACCAAATTTCTTTAACAGTGCCGCTTTGGTGCCTGGCTTGGCCGTAGCAGTGGTTGTCAGGTCGATAACAGTCGTGACGGCCTGGTTAGCTTTGGCGTCGCCAATGGCGGTGACGTTGATATTTTTAGCTAGCAAGGTAGTTTTAACTGACCCGGCCAAGCCACTCGTGTCAGTCGCATTGAGCACCACGACTTTTGCAGCTTCACGGACCACGGGGTCATGTGATCCTAGGCGCTTCAAGAAGGCCTGGATATCGCTAAAGTCATCCAGTCCAGCCGCCGGTATTAAGGCCGAGGAGCCGTTCGGCGCTTGATAGTTGGCAAGCAAATTAGTGCCATCGGCATTATTGAAACTGGCCGAGCCAATCGCACTATTGCCGATGTCTTTAGTGACGTCATAAATCCGACGCACTTCACTTATCGACAAGTCAGTTTTTACATTACCGCCGATGGCATCAAACAAGCTACTCAACTTGGCTGGGTTTGATAACACACCAGCACTGACAGCTTTCGATTTAAGCAGCGTCAGCATTTCGCGCTGATGTTGGGTGCGGTCAAAATCAGACATAGCAAAGCCATAAGCCCGACTGGAGTCGCCACGAGCGCGGGCTAAATCCAAAGCTTGTTGGCCATTTAAGTGGTGCACACCGTTCGTGAGTTTAACGAGTGGCTTATTGTTAGTATAGTCAATGTTAGGGTCGTACAGTCCGCGGGGGTCGCTACTTTTTACTGTGTAATCGATACCGCCGACAGCATCAACGGCTTGCTTAAGGGCGCTGTAGTTAACCAGGGCATAATAATTAATATCGACGCCGAGATTATCTTCAACAACCTGCTCCAGTTGACCCATGCCACCTTGCGGGAAGCCATTACCATGAAAATCACCGGCTTTGCCAACTACATAGGCACTATTTATCTTTTGGTGACCGCTGTCAGGGACATTGACCCATAAATCGCGCGGGATGCTCAGCAAGTAAGCCGAGTGTTGCTGGGTATCAATACTAATTAGCAGAATCGAATCAGTTAACTCGCCACCATTATGACCTACATCGTCGGCCGAATTACCAGCCAGCAGAATTGTGACCCGGCCCTTATCCTCGCCTTTCAGTTTGGTAGTTTGCAAGACACCCAGAATGCTGCCACCAAATAATTTATGGGCGTTATACAGTACCTTACCGCCCAACCAACCACCTACAATGACGCCCAGGACTAACAATCCCAGCAGCAATCGTTTAAAGAACTGCTTCCGATTACCTTTAGTCGGGTTAGCTGTGGCTTTACTGGCCGCAGCCGACGGTTTGTAGGCCGGCCCACCCTTGCCAGCCGTTGTTGGCTTATAGCTCGGTAAGGACATGCCCACATTAGGGAACTGAGCCGCCCCCTTGGCGACGATTACGTCTTGACCAGGTCGCGCCCCGGCGACCATTTTGCCGCCTTTTTTAAGTGGATGTTTATCTGTCATTTATTGCCCATAATTATACCATGGACCAGCTTTAGAGCTGGTTTTGTTATACTGTTAGGAAGTTATGAAACTTGTGATACAGATTCCATGCCTCAATGAGGCCGAGACCTTGCCGTTGGTGTTAGCGACTATCCCTAAAAAGATTGCTGGCATAGATGACATCGTGGTGCTGATTGTTGACGATGGCTCTTCGGATGCTACGGTTGCAGTTGCCAAGCAGCACGGTGTGAGGCATTTTGTCCGGCATCCGCAGCGACAGGGGTTGGGTCGTTCGTTTCACGACGGCGTGTCTTACGCTCTCAGCATTGGCGCCGATATTGTCGTAAACACCGATGGCGACAATCAGTACCCCCAAGAGCGGATTGGAGATTTAGTACAGCCAATAATTAACGGTCAAGCCGATATTGTCGTCGCCGATCGCCAAACTAGCACCATTGCCCATTTTTCTGCCTTCAAGAAACTACTGCAAACTGTCGGCAGCCGCGTCGTTACTATTGCCGCTGGTACCAATGTGCCTGATGCACCGAGTGGCTTCCGAGCCTACTCCAAAGAATCGTTAATCCGTCTTAATACCATCACTCGCTTTAGCTACACCATGGAAACAATCATCCAAGCCGGTAATAAAGGCCTGGCTATTGCCAGTATCCCTGTCACCACCAATCCAAAAACGCGTGAATCGCGGTTATTTAAGTCCACTTGGGAACACGTGCGCAAATCAGCGGTCACCATTATTCGGGCCTATGTAATGTATAAGCCCTACATGGTCTTTGGAACCCTCGCGGCAATTCTATTCTTACTGGCCCTGATTCCATTTAGCCGCTTCATCATTTTAGGGTTAGAAGATCGTTCGACTACCGGCCACATTCAATCCTTGCTGGCTGGATCAATGTTAATGATTGCCTCCTTCTTGTGCATGGTTTTGAACATTATCGCCGACTTAATCCGTATTAACCGCGTCCTGACAGAAGACAACTTAGAGCAGACGAAGCGACTGCGCTACAACGCTTAGCGCAGAAACGCCGTCGGATTATAGTTACCCGGTGTGACCGGTCCAACAATCTTTTGAACAGCCCGGTTCGAGACTCGAACCGCTGGGTTATTCCAATACCAGCTAGGGTTACTACGCAAAATAAAGGTCAGTTCGCCGCCGCCCCATAGTAGCGCTAATAAACTGACGCCAAGCAACGCTGTTTTTAGATCACGACGCTGACGCAACAATAAGCTGAGCGCCCGAGCAGCGACAAAGGCAATCGGTATAATTACCAAGAGCAAGTAGCGGCCGTTAATAGCTACCGGGTAGCCGGTGTGCCGATAAGCCTTATACTCTTGGAGCCATAAGGCCGCGATATAGATGGTGCTGATAACTGCAAATAAGCTGCTGCTGTAGCGGGCACTCCGCCACGTTTGACGAGCCCGGACCAACAGGGCGATAGCCCCAAGCGCCAGCAAGACAATCACCACATAGGCTGGTGCATACAGTGGCCCTTTGGTTTCATAGGTGGTCTTGGGGCCACCAACACTGAAGACTGACCGCAACCACATCCCGTAAAGCCACTCTTTCATGAAATTGTACGGATTAGTGTGTGTACTAGGTTTGGCTTGGGCAAAGTTGTAGTCTCTAATATAGGGACCGTAGTTCTGGCAGTGATTAATGGTCAGTACTTTACCACAATCAGGAATCGGGTCATGATAGCGTACCAAATTAACGCCGTAGCGGTTACCCGCCAAAACGCCAAGCAAGACAATTAATACCACCAAGCTAGCCCCTAGTCGCGTCTTGAGGGTCGTCATGGCCGTGACTAGGAACTGACGAGGGGCAAAATGCCAAGGCCGGACAGTTACCAGCAGCCAGAGGACAACACCAACAAAGATTGGCAGGAAAGCGAACTTTATCAGACTACCGGTCAAACCAACTGCCAAAATTTTCAAGAACGTCAGCTGCCGTGATTGCCCGGTTTCGTTAGGGACTCTGAGGGCCAGTAGTAGCAGCCAAGCTGTCAGCGGCAGGGCGGCGTTATCATAATTAATTTGGGCTGCCAATAGTGGCGTTATAGGTATTAACACAAACAGTGCTAAGCAGCCATGGGCGAGTGCCGGACTGGCACCGGCTTGTCGAAGCAACCGCCGGAACAGCGGTAAACAACTGGCAAACAAAGCGATGTTGAGGGCCCGTAATACTAAGACTTGGGCCGTTTGATTTTGTGTAACTAAACAAACTAATCGGTACGGAAAGCTCATCAGATAGTGAAACAAGAATGACGGGTCTCGGGCCACCGCTCCATAGGCATCGGCATTACTTGGCTGGCTAGAAAAGAACGGCAGGCTATGGCTGGCGTAGACTCTTATTAATCCTAAATGAAAGTCTTCGTCAAAAGCCATGGGATACTGACCAGTCAGCGCAATCCAGGCGGCCGATATTACCGCTAAAATTACGACGCAACGAAAAAAGCGTGGAGAAGCGATCCAAGAATACAGTCTCGTGAGGAGTCGTTGCATAACCTTGCCTATTATACGGGAAAAATCCGATACTGATAGACGAAGGCCGCTCATGTACAATACGGCTATGAATCGACGCCTAGCGCGCAGCTTATTAGCCCTCGTTATACTGCTTGTAACCATCGGCGCCAGTATTTATTTTCTATCGCACCACCCGACAGTTGGTCGCCAACTGTTAGCCACCCCCCGACCAGTGCTGGCCAGTCTGCTTTTGTTGTATTTATTTTTTATGGTCAGTTTGTGGTTGGTATTTCGCGCCAGCTTACTAATCTGTAACGCTGCCTTACCTGTATCTGAAACCATGTTAGTTACCGCCTATTCATCAATCATAAATTTCTTCGGACCGCTCCAAAGTGGTCCGGCCTTTAGAGCCCTATATTTAAAAAAACGCCATCGGGTTAATCTTAAGCAATATGCTGTTGCTAGCGTGGCTTATTACTTTTTCTACGCCTACTTTAGCGGCCTGTGTTTAGTCTTCGGTCTTGCGGGCTGGTGGACAATTGTACTAGGTGGCTTGGGGCTGGGGGGATTGTTCTGGCTCTGGCACACGCCGCTACTAAACATTACTAGGTTTAAAAGCTTGAGCCTCAGGGGATTAATTTTTACGGCCGCAGCAACACTGCTACAAGTTGCTGTTTTCACGGTTATCTTTTACATCGAGTTGCACACCAACAACGCAGCTATAACCTTCCGTCAAGCCATTATTTACACTGGCGCCGCCAACTTTGCCTTATTTGTATCGTTAACGCCTGGCGCTATTGGTTTTCGTGAGTCGTTCGTGTTACTGGCGCAGCGCTTACACCACATTCCGAACACAACTATCGTCGCGGCCAGTTTGCTCGACAGGGGAGTGTATATTGCCATGTTATTGCTGCTTGGAGTGCTTATATTTGGCACCCATGCTCGGCGCAATTTACAGCGTCTAACCCAGTAGGTTACAACGCTTAGTTGTCTTAACCATAAGTGCTATACTAAAAGAGAAATGAAGTCTAGTTTGAGCGCTAAACAAAAAAATAATCCTAGTCTTGGCCGTACCTTACTACGGCTGGGAACTGGTTTGAGCGCCTTTGGGCTGCTTATTGCCATGCTGCTAAGAGGCAAGAATATTGCTATTTTAGACGCCAAAGGAACTATTGCCAGCCAACAACGTGGCCTAATCTTTTACGTGTTGACAGTCATCCTGGCTATCGCTGTACCGACGGTCATATTGTTATATTTCACCGCCTGGCGTTACCGTGAGTCGCACAGCACAGCGACCTATCATCCGGAGGCCAAAACTGGTAAGGCGTTTATTGTTGCAATTTGGGCGTTGCCAACTTTTGTCATGCTCCTACTAGCCATAGCTCTAGTGCCGGCCACACACAAGCTGCAGCCCAACAAAGCACTGGCGTCTAGTACACCGCCAATTACGATTCAGGTTATGGCCATGCGCTGGAAATGGTTGTTTATCTATCCCGACCAGCAAATTGCAACCGTTAACTACGTTCAGATTCCTAAAGATGTTCCGATCGTCTTTGACCTGACTGCCGATGAAGCACCGATGAGTTCATTTTGGATTCCAAATCTGTCCGGTCAGCTGTATGCTATGACTGGTCATATCAACCGCTTAAACCTAATGGCGAGCGAAAATGGCGATTACCGTGGACGCTCCGCCGAAATTAATGGCGCCGGTTTTGCGGGCATGCAGTTCACGGCCCGGGTCAGTAGTAAGCAGGATTTTGAGTCATGGGTTGATATGACGAAGCAGTCCGCTTCAACCCTCGATAAAGCCACTTATCAAACTTTGGTAAAGCCCAGCGAAAATAACGCCGTGACGGCATTTTATCCGGTAGACGACAGCCTTTACGCCGATACCGTTATGAAATATATGGGATCACATGATCATCAAATGACAGCACAAACACAACACGAGGGTATGTATTAATGAAAGAATTTTTCCTAGGTCGCTTAACACAAGACTCTTTGCCTCATGATTGGGTAACTGTTGGCGGTACCGGTACGTTTATTGCTATGTTTTTGTTTGCCGCATTAATTCTGACGCGCACTAAGCGCTGGAAGTGGCTGTGGAATGACTGGTTAACTTCAGTTGATCCAAAAAAGATTGGCATTATGTACTTTTTGACGGCTGCTTTTATGCTAATACGTGGCGGCATAGACGTCATTTTGATGTGGGTTCAACAAGCGCTGTCATCCGGTAGCTCACACGGCATTCTATCCGCCGATCACTATCAACAAATATTTACGGCCCACGGTAACATTATGGTTTTCTTCGTGGCGATGGGATTCATCTTTGGTCTCATCAACTACATTGTGCCACTACAAATCGGCGCCCGTGATCTCGCATCACCACTGCTCAATACCTTAGGTTTCTGGCTCTACATTGGTGGTGTGGTTATGGTCAATATGTTCTTCGTCCTTGGTGGGCAATACGCTGCCACCGGCTGGTTAGCCGTCGCCCCGTTATCGGGTATCGCCTTTAGTCCCGGAACCGGAGTTGATTATTGGATATGGAGTTTACAGATATCCGGTATTGGCACGACCCTAGGTGCTATTAACTTTATTATGACCATCTTAAAAATGCGCGCTCCGGGCATGACAATTTGGAAAATGCCGCTCTTTACCTGGGGATCATTATTTAGCATGCTAATGGCCGTAGCCGTCTTCCCGCTACTTACTGCTACGCTCTTTTTGCAGTTCTTTGACCGTTATTTTGGGGCTCACTTCTTTACGGCCCTGGGCGGCGGCGATCCAATGATGTACACCAATCTTATTTGGATGTGGGGACACCCCGAAGTCTACATTTTAATGTTGCCAGCCTTCGGTATATTTTCAGAAGTTGTGGCTACTTTTAGTCGTAAGCCAATCGCTAGTTACACAGCCAACGTACTCGGTATGGCAGGTGTTTCGGCGTTAGCACTGTCAGTTTGGCTGCATCACTTTTTCACTATGGGTGCCAGTGCCGATGTCAACGCCTTCTTTGGACTTATAACCTTAGTTATCGCCATACCGACGGCGGTGCTGTTCTTTACCTGGATTGCCACCATGCATCGAGGTCTAATTCGCTTTGACACCCCCATGCTCTGGTTCCTTGGTTTTGTCACCATCTTTACTATCGGCGGCGTCTCGGGCTTAATATTGGCGTTTCCCCCAGCTGACTTTCAGCTACACAACAGCTTATTTCTGGTGGCCCACTTCCACTCAAATGTTATCGGCGGTGTCCTGTTCGGCATCTTTGCTGGTATTAGTTACTGGTTCCCGAAATTTACCGGTTTTAGGCTTAATGAGCGAATTGGCCGAAACGCCTTTTGGTGTTGGATTATCGGTTTTTGTTTGTCATTTGTGCCCATGTATATTTTAGGCATCATGGGTGCAACTCGGCGACTTGACCATTACGACGCCCAAACAGGCTACCAGCCGTTCTTCATATTGATGCTGATTGGTGGCTTAGTCATCGCGGTTGGTGTCGGACTGCAGATAATTCAGATTGTGGCCAGTATAATCCAAAAGGGGAACTTACGTGACGCCACGGGCGATCCATGGAACGGCCGGACACTAGAATGGGCCACGGCGTCACCGCCAGCTTTCTATAATTTCACCGTCATACCACACGTAATAACACGCGATGCCTTCTTAGATATGAAGCGCCTAGGACTGCCCGAACCGCACTATGAAGATATAACCATGCCCAAGAATACGGCAGTTGGTATTTATATTGCCGCTTTGGCCTTCCTGGTCGGCTTCGCCTTCGTCTGGCACATTAACTGGTTAGCCGTCGTAGCCATGATTGGGATTATCATTGTTTTCGTTATTCGGGCTTTTAACGAAGATTCTGAGTACGTCGTAACCGCCGAAGAAGTGAAGAGCATAGAGGAAGCCCGGATTGCCGCTACCGCCGCCATCACAAAAAAGTCAGGTGCTATGTCTGAACAGGAAGATATGAGTGTGCGCGAGTTCGTCATATACGTCTACGATTTTGCAATCGACATAATCAGAAATAAGAAGTGGAAATCATGGTAAATCACGAAGCCCACGAAGCAGCCGCCGATGAACGCGTAATGTTCGGATTCTGGGTCTATCTCATGACCGACTTGTTACTATTTTCGGTACTATTTGCTTCTTACTCTGTCCTACACGGCAATACGGTAGGTGGCCCAACCGGCAGAGACCTGTTTACGCTGCCGTTAGCTCTGCAAGAAACAATCCTATTGCTTACTAGTAGCTTTACCTGTGGACTGGGCTTGCTGGCTGCCCGCAGCAACAAAAAATGGCAGACGCTGATATGTTTTGGCATTACGTTCATCCTGGGGGCGCTCTTCCTTAGTCTAGAAATGAAGGAATTTACCGAGTTCATCCACAGCGGCCAGACGCTGCAAACCAATGCCTTCCTGTCCTCCTTTTTTGTGTTGGTTGGAACGCACGGTCTACACATTACTTCGGGACTACTGTGGATGGGTGTCACGATGGGCTATATTCTTAAGCGCGGCCTAAACAAAGCTCTCGTCCGTAAGTTAGCGTTGCTCAGCCTCTTCTGGCACTTCCTGGATATTGTCTGGATCTTTATCTTTACCATTGTTTATCTAGGAGCCTTCGCATGAGCACGCCAGCACCACACGGCATGTCCGAACAAAAAACTTTAACATCCTACGTCGTCGGTTTCCTGTTGTCATTAAGTTTCACTCTGATGCCGTACTACCTGGTTGTTACGCACCGGGTAGCTGGCACGAGCTTGCTTATCACCATCCTGACCTTTGCGATGGTGCAGCTGCTAGTACAGGTCATATTTTTCCTGCATTTAGGTCGAGGGGCTAGTTCACAGGCAAACATCTACTTCTTTGTTGGGACCTTTGTCGCCATGCTGGTGGTTGTCGTTGGATCGATAGTAATCATCAGCAACTTGCATAGCAATATGACGAGTCTCGATCAAACCAAACGCATAATCGATAGCGAAGGTATTTATCAGGTTAGTGGCGAGCTGACTGGTGCTTGTCGGGGCCATTACCCAAACCACCGTGTAACCATAGAAAACGGGAAGGTGACGCCACTATTAACGATTGCGACCAAGTGCGATACGCTGACATTTATTGATAATGATATCGTTAACGTGGCTATAACATTCGGTCCGCATATTCATCACACCAGCTACGCCGGCTTAGATATCCTTTCCGTCCCCAAAGCGCACACTAAGACCATAACCCTGTCGCAAACCGGCACCTTCCTATTCCATGACCATACGCGACCAGAAGTGAAGGGCAGCTTTGCCGTCGTTGATGCTAATTAAATGACGCTACCACACCAATCATGACCCGCAAAGAAACACTAAACGCTTACTATTACCTAACCAAGCCAGGGATAGTTCGTGGCAACCTCATCACCGCTGCCGCCGGGTATTTGCTAGCCTCCAAACAGCACATCGCCATCGGCCGCGGTGCCATCATGTTACTGGGCTTAGGGCTCATAATTGCTGCTGCCTGCGTCAGTAACAATGTACTCGACCGCAAGCTCGATAAAAAAATGGCCCGCACCGCCAAACGAGCGTTAGTAGCCGGCAAGATTTCGGTGCCGGCAGCCTTGGGTTACGCCACGGTACTGTTATTAGCCGGCAGCTTGCTACTCGGATTATTTGTGAATGGGTTGAGCCTAGGGCTAGCCTTGCTAGGCTATGTGGCCTATGTGGTCGTCTACGGCTACTATAAGCGACGTTCTAGCTTAGGGACAGCCGTCGGTAGTATTTCCGGCGCCATCCCTCCAGTCGTCGGCTACGTTGCTGCTAGCAATCATATCGACTTAGCGGCTGGGTTATTGTTTGTTATCTTAGTTTGTTGGCAGATGCCGCACTTCTTTGCCATTGCTATGTTCCGACTTAAAGATTATGCCGCTGCAGAGCTGCCCGTACTGCCCGTGAAAAAAGGCCTTCAGGTTACAAAGGTCCAGGCGTTGCTGTACATAGTTAGCTACGCCGTTAGCAGCCTCGGCCTCAGTTACTATGGCTACACCGGCAAGATATATTTCGTCAGCTTGCTAGTGATAAGCCTCGGCTGGTTAGGGTTAGCTATCCGCGGATTTAAAGCGACAGACGAAATAGCCTGGGCCAAACAGCTGTTCTTTTTCTCACTGCTAGCCCTGACCGTGCAGTCTTTACTCATTGGCTTAAACGCCGTTTTAATCTAGCCAGTAACCGAACAATGTCGAGATCCTTAGAAGTGGTCTCGGATGTGGCTAAAACTATAGTCCCAATCGGCATAAGATTTTTTATGCGGATTGAAGATGTTCGCTGGGTCAAAAATTGTCTTTACCTCTTTAAAGATATCAAGCACTTCCTTACCGAATTGTTGCTCCAACCACGGGCCCCGAACCAGGCCGTCATTGTGTTCACCGGCTAGCGAACCATGATATTTCAAAACTAATTCATCCACCTCTTTCATGCAAGGCAAGAGCTTGGCGCGCTCTTTTGGATCCTCAAGTTTCATGAGGGGGATGATATGGAAATTTCCGTCACCCATGTGGCCGGCAATAGTCGCAAATAATTTATATTTTTTGATTATCGTCCGCAGTTCGGGCAGGAAGGTAGGCATATACTCTGGATTAACGATTAGGTCGTCGATAAACGGTGCCGTGTGTTTGTCTTTAACCTTACTGCGGAGCAATTGGAAGCTGCGGCGGCGCATAATCCAGAATTTTTCACTCTTGGCTTCGGTCGGATCTTCTTCAAAGCCGTTGATTTCATAGCGTGCCCGGTGCTTACCTAATACTTTATGGAGCGCATGGACACGGTCACGAACTTCTTGTTCAGTATCACCGTCGAACTCAACCATTAAAATCAGCTTTGGTATACCTCGTAGCAGTTGTAGCCCGTCAGGAATAAGCGTCAGAAGCAGGTGAATAAATTTGGCCGGCCCTAGCAGCTTTAAGAAGCTTGGCATGAAGCGGATCGACAAGAATAAGGTTTGGTCGTCAAAGGACTCAAAGGTTGCCGGTTTACTTTCCATAATTTTGGGAATTAGCTCGCCCAATTTATCGATATCTTTTAGGAATAAAACTAGCAAACCATTATGTTTACGGTGGGGGACGAGACGAAAGGTAATGTCAGTGGTCATACCAAGCGTACCCTGGGACCCGACTAGTAACTTCTGCATATCAAAGATACCGGTGTCGCGGTTCCAAACACTCCAAATGTTGTAGCCCATTGAATTTTTTGAAACTTGCGGTTCAGCAGCTTTGATGACGTCATATTTCGATTCGCAGAGTTCGAAAATACGCTTATAAATATTACCTTCGAAATCGCCTTGCGCCATTTTGGCATCTAGTTCTTGTTTATTGAGTGGCTTAACCGTGTACTCATTACCGTCAGCAAAAACGACTTGCAAGGAGTTAACAAAGTCGCGGGTTTTACCGAACTCCAGCGACTTTTCGCCGCCAGCATTATTGTTGACCATGCCGCCCAATGCCGCCATGTCCCGGGAAGCTGGATACGAAGGCATTAAGGCGTTATGTTTAAGGGTTTCTGGCTCAAAATCACGATAAAATACGCCTGGTTGAGCGCTGGCTTCGGTCGCCGTAACGGTACCAATCTTATTGAAGTGCTTGGTGAAGTCGATAATAATTGAGTCGTTGACAGCGCCGCCGGACATGCAAGTACCGGCGCTGCGGCCAGTTATTGATAAATCCTTAATGGTGGCTTTATTGTCAGCGACTGTTTTGACGAGCAACTGAACGTCGGCTGAGTCAGCCGGAAACATAACTACTTGCGGCTTAATTTCAAATAGTGAGGCGTCGTGACTATAAAAATCACGGGTTGCCGGGGTGTCATCAATTTCACCCTTAAAGCCAGCTTTTTGTAGTTTTTGTTTAAATTCATCCATCAGTTTAGTTTACCTGCTTAAGCTTACTGTTGCAAGATTCTTATGCTTTGACTACAATGGGGCCTAAGATGAAAAAAGAAAAAGTTTTGGTGTTGGGTGGTGGCTTTGGTGGTGTCAAAGCAGCCCTAGAACTATCAGGCGATCCGCACTTCGCAGTAACCTTACTCAGCGACCAAACTGAATTCCGCTACTACCCGACTTTATATCGCACCGCGACTGGTGGTGCCCGCGCTAACTCCAGCATTAGCTTACAGGACATGTTTACCGATAAAGGCGTGACGCTGGTGCAGGGCACAGCCGAAACACTCGATCGTAAAGCCAAAACTATCACCACAACTGCCGGCGAGACATACGGCTACGACACGCTCATTATTGGCCTCGGCGTCGTTACCAACTATTTCGGCATCCCGGGACTACCGGAATACTCATATAGTATTAAGACCCAGGCCGAAGTTGAGCGCTTTAAGGCTCACCTCCACCAGCAGCTGATTGACGATCGACAGCCTGATTTAAACTATGTTGTGATTGGCGCTGGCCCAACCGGTATCGAACTTTCGGGCGTTTTGCCGACCTATTTAAAGCAGCTTATGAAAAACCATGGTCTGCCAGTCCGCAAAATTCATGTTGATCTTATCGAAGCCGCCCCACGCCTGTTACCTCGATTGCCGGTCGACGCCTCACGAGCCGTGCAGAAACAACTTAAAAAACTCGGCGTTAAACTGTATGTGAACAGTATTGTGCAAGGTCAAACTCCTGATGAACTTACCGTTAGCGGTAAGCCGATTCGCTCCCATACGGTAATCTGGACTGCTGGTGTTACCAATCATCCGTTCTTTGCCACTAATCACTTTATTATGATGGGCCGCGGCAAGGTTGCCGTCGATGTCTACCTGCAAGCCGAAGACAGTATCTTTGTGATTGGCGACAACGCCAACACGCCCTACAGTGGCTTGGCTCAGACAGCTCTTTCAGACGGTAGTTTTGTAGCTGAGAATCTGAAGCGACGCGCTGAGGGCAAAGATTTGAAGAGCTACCAAGTCAAAAAGTTCGTCACCATCATACCGGCTGGTCCAAAGTGGGCCGCTGTTATCTATGGTAAATTCCGTCTCTACGGCTGGATTGGCCACGCCTTGCGGTCACTAGCGGATTTGGTTGGCTTTCACGACCTAGAGCCGTGGCGCGCGGCGACTAAACAGTGGTTTACTGAGTTTGGACACCAGGAAGTCTGTCCCGTTTGCACCATTGCCAACGCTAGCCAACAGGGTCGCTAAAGCAAAAGTGGTGCGCTGGCTACTGAGCTAGTACAATAACGGTAGATGGTAGCAAATTTTGAAGCAGAATATCGGCGCTTAAACCCGGCCCAACGCCAAGCGGTGGACGCGGTGGAGGGGCCCGTGCTAGTTGTAGCTGGCCCCGGGACCGGTAAAACCCAATTACTCAGCGTCCGCGTCGCTAATATTCTAAAACAAACCGACGCCTCAGCCAGCAGCATTTTGTGTTTAACGTTTACTAATTTCGCTGCTGCCAACATGCGCGATCGATTAAACACGCTTATCGGGCCAACCGCTCACCGCGTTGTAGTACGAACCTTCCATAGCTTTGCAGCCGAGATAATGAATCAGTATCCCGACTACTTTTGGAACGGGGCCCGGCTCAGTATCGCACCGGACGCCACCCAGTTAGAAATCATCCAAGCTATTTTAGCTAGCTTACCACTCGACGACCCACTGGCGAGCCGCTTTGCTGGTTCGTTAACCGCTATAAAAGATGTCCAGGAGGCACTGAAACTCACCAAAGAGGCCGGTCTGACACCAGGCAAGTTGGCAGCCATGATCAACTATAACGCGGCCTACCTTAACGACATCGAGCCGAAGTTAGTCGAGTTACTCAGCCCAGCCCTGAGCGCTAAACGGTTGCCTGAATTAGCAGCGGCTGTTTTAGTGCTGCCGGATGACGATATTGCCGATGTCGTCAAGCCACTGACTTCTCTAAGTGCTGTTATAAAAGGCAGTTTACAAGCGGCTGTGGCCGCCGATGCCGGCACCGGTAAAACAACCAACACCGGAGCCTGGAAAAAGCGCTGGATCCAGACCGTAAATGGTCAGAAGGGTATGTTTGATGAACGCCGGCGTAATGCCTGGTGGTTAGCCGTCGCCAATGTCTATGCCGATTACCGCGACAGCCTCCATCTCCGGGGCTATTACGATTACGCTGATATGGTGGTGGAAGTGATTAGCCAACTGCAGCAGCAACCGGAGCTATTAGCTAGTGTTCAAGAACGCTTTCTGTATGTGCTAATTGACGAGTTCCAAGATACTAATGCCGCCCAACTGCAATTGGCTCACTTAGTAGCGACGCATTACAGTAACGCTGAACAACCGAATCTTATGGCCGTTGGTGATGACGATCAATCAATCTATGCCTTTAATGGTGCCGAGCTGAACAATATGCTGAACTTTAAACAGACCTATCCCGCCACTAAAACTATTGTGCTGACAGAAAATTACCGATCAACTCAGGCCATTTTGGACACTGCCCAAGCAATTATCGAACAAGCCGACGACCGGTTAGTAAAACGCCAGCCAGAACTAGTCAAACAGCTAACAGCTGTAACCGCTATAGCGCCCGGTGTAATTGACCACCGACAGTACCCAACCCGCGATCACGAACTGCTGGCTGTGGCCAATTCCATCGCGGCTAACTGGCAACAGGATAACAAGACCAGCACGGCTGTCTTAGCACGCAATCATGATAGCCTGCGGCGTCTCAGTGTCTTGTTAAACGACCGGCAGGTGGCTATAAATTACGAGCAACAGAACAATATTTTAGAATCCGAAGTCGTCGAACTAGTGTTTCTGCTAGCTCAAACCATCCAAGCGATTGCTGACGGCACTGAACCAAAGGTCAACAGTTTACTGGCTCAGGTGGTGCGCTATCCAGTTTGGCAGCTATCACCACTTGCGCTATGGCAGTTGGCGACGGCTAACTACGCGACGCCCCACTGGCTGGATAGCTTATTACAGCATGAGGATACGGCTTTAGTGGCGCTGGCCAATTGGCTACTGTGGTTAGCGCAAGTTAAGCCACCGCTGCCATTACTGATGGAATACCTACTGGGTTTGCAGACCGGGGAACACCTGACCAGCCCACTGCAAGCCCATTATCTGGCCCTCCCGATTACTACCAGCTACATTGAAGCCCTTTCGGCTATCCAGCTCTTAACGCAATTAAGTCATGAATTTGCCGCTGGTGAAGCCGCCAGCTTGACCGATTTCATACAGTTTATCGAGCTTAACCGCGGCTTAGAACGCGGCGTTACCGATCAATCTTGGTTTACTAGCGGCGAACACGCCATTCAGCTCATGACCGTCCATAAAGCTAAGGGTTTGGAATTTGATACAGTCTACGTACTGGATGCGGTCGAAGATACTTGGCAGCCGCGGAGCGTCAGCCGCAAACCGCCCGCCAATTTACCGCTCCAACCCTACGGTGAATTGTATGACGATTATGTGCGGCTACTATATGTTGCCGCCACCCGGGCCAAACGTTCACTCATAATCGCTAGTTACGCTAGCACCGAACAGGGCAAGCTGGTGCTAGCGACGCCATTAGTTACTAACGCGCTGCCGACGACCCAAATTTCTGGTGACCAAGTTGCTGCACCGACAGCCGTTTTGGAATCAGCCCTGCGCTGGCCTCGACTGGAAACTAACGATGAGAAAATTTTACTCGCCGGCAGGCTAGATGACTTTTACTTAAGTGCCACTGGTTTATTACAGTTCTTAAATATAGCTACCGCCGGGCCACAAGATTTTTTGGAGCGGCAACTACTCCGCTTGCCATCACCCACCTCGGCACACATGAGCTACGGTACCGCCGTGCACGCCGGGCTCCAAGCCGGTCAGCAGCTGGTAAACGAAGATCGCCCGGTCGTACCGGGTGTATTGGAACGGTTTGCTGAAACGCTCCAGAAACAGCACTTGTCCGCAACCGACCTTGAGCGCTACTTACCGTTTGGGCAAGCCATGTTAACGGAACTGTTTACAGCTAAGGGCTTTACCTTACCAAAGGGTGGTTTAGCCGAAGTAACCTTAAATGATGTCTACGTGGGCGAGGCCCGTTTAGGCGGAAAACTAGACCATATCCTGATAACGAATCAGACAGTTACCATTTCTGACTACAAAACCGGCAAGGCACTGTCCAGCTTTACGACCCGTGATCAAACAAAAATGGTCAAAGCCTGGCAGCATCGGACACAGTTATTGTTTTACAGCCTGCTGGTGAGTGGTGCCAGTCGTTTTGCTGATGCCAAAGCTATTACCAGCCAGATGCTGTATGTGGAAGCTGAGACACCGCGACAGCTAGCTTTGCCCCTTACGCCAACCCAGGACGACATGGAGCGATTAGAGGCCTTAGCAGTGGCGGTCTGGAAGCATGTTACCGACCTCAATTTCCCTGATACCAGTCACTATGCATCCGATATCAATGGCATTATAGCCTTTGAGGATGATTTACTGGCTGGCACCATCTAAGGCTTAGAAATATTAGCCAAATAAAAAACCGGAGCGAACTCCGGTTTTTTAGTGCGATCGGTAAGTTATTACTTACGAGGAGCGCGTTTGGCAGTAGTACGTGACTTGGTTGTAGCGGCTCGTGGCTTGCGAGCTGGCTTAACGGTAGTAACCGTAGTTTGGGTTACTTCAGCATCGGCACCGACGCGGCTTTGTAGCTGGTCGAGCTCAGAGGCGCCACCATCGACAGCACCTTCTGGAGCTGCAAACAGGAGCTTGTACAAGTTAACACCGACTAAGGCACCAGCAACTGGACCTAGCAAGTAAGCTAGAGTGGCAGCTTTAACGCCGTAAGCAACAGCTGGGTTAATCAGGCCAACTGATGCTGATGAGGCAGCAATGCTACCAAGCATGTAAGCGACACCGGCTCCAGCTGCAGCGACGCCAACAGTAAAGCGTTGGTATAAGGCGGCAGCATAGCCAAAGGCTAGCAGACCAGTACCAACAGCTTCAGCCGTAAAGACACGCCATGCAAATTTGCCACCAATATCCTGAAGCTTGTTGTGTACAAAGTAGCTGTATAACAAGTATGCAGCGTAGGCACCAGCAATCTGGACTAAGACATAGACCAGGGTACGGATAAAGGTAACTTTACGAGCTGTAAATAACGCCAGCGTTAAGGCTGGGTTAAAATGAGCACCTGACACTCGATAAAAGGCTAGTACCATGGCGATGACTGTCAGTCCCGCCGCGGCAGCCACGAAAAATGGCACGCCAATTGTAGAGCGTTGTACGCTCAGAATTAATAGGGTTAGAAAACCGGTACCAAGAAATTCAGCTACTAAGGCAGCTATCTTGCGTCGTCCAAACATTTGGAACCTCCACTTAGTTAATACCACAAGAGTATACGCAGTTTACAACTTTGTAAAGAGCTTGTGCTTACTTGAGAAAGATTGGTCGCTGTGAACCGTTACAAAGTGTTAAATAGGTAGCCACTTGGTAAGCCACCATGGCGTGCTTTAACTGCTGTTCTTGCGCTACCATTTCTGGTCCGCGGGCCATAGCTTTGGCAAGCTTGTTGATGTACCACATATCAACTACAAACACTTGCTCGCCAGTATCAGCCACAAAGGCATCTCGGTCGACGGTGGTATCCGGCAAGAAGTTAAAAACCACCGCAACTTCAGCGTGAGCACCCTTCAAAATTTCTATGTTGTTGGCGGTTTCGGCACCTAAGACGTCAATTAAATCGGTCGGGTTCCAATCGGCAATGTGTTGCGCGACTTCACTATCGTTAACAAAATGCATGTAGCGCTCGTCATAACCATCGCTCAGGACAGCGGCAGTCAGGGCAGTAACTTCATCGGAATGTTCATATGGTTGCTGTAAGATTTCGACCAACAGGTCATCAGCGCCGCAACCAATTTTAGGATGGCTAGAGCCGTCATCGGCTACGGCGGTAAAGTTCTTTTCAACTGATCCTTCATCGCAGTGAGCGCCAAACTTAAACTGCAGAGCGCCTAAGTATTCACCAACATTGCGCAACCGGCCAGTCGTGCTTAAATTGTCGTCTTCAAACCAGCCAGTCAGCTCTGCAGCCGCATAGGCCGTCAGTAAACCACCACCCGCAACCGATGGACGAGCCTCTGTTGGGCTGCCATCCATACACTCGCCACAGGGACGACCATCAATACAAGTACTAGGAGCCATTTTATCGACACTAACGAGATGCTCAGTTACTTGTTCGGCTAGTTCATTAGCACTTTCGGCCGATAATGTACCGCCATCGATTTTACCGTGGCCGAGACCAATTGGCTCTCCAATAGTAATTTGTGCTTGCATACGAGTATCTTCCTTTTCCATTCTCATTGTTGTTTCCATAAGGCCTTCTATTTTAATTAGCTACCGGTCTATGATACGCTTCTTAGCCACTTAAGCAAGTTGTAACTAACTTCACACAGCAAATATAAATTACCAGTTATAATGTGCAAACCAAAGCGAGGAAAACATGGCCAATTCTGAATCATTCCCAGCTATTCCCGAACAACCGGGCCAACCCGCAATCGAACGTGCCGTGCTCGGTTATTTCCTTGAGCAACAAACCAATAATCCAGACTTTATGAAAGGGCTGGCCAACAGATTGTGGAATGATTTGTCGTCGCTAGAGAAAGACACGCTAGGCATCGCCCAAGCGACTTTTTTCCCCGATGATTTAGAAGGCCGCCAAAACTCACTCAAAGCTCAGCTCGTTATTGACTACATCCGGACCGAGTCTGACGCCTTTCGTGAGCTTGATATATCGCTGGCCGACATACTATCGCCGCGAAGTGAGGATCCTGAGCCGCCGGCGCCAGATGCAAAATAGCTGAGTAAATGCTATTATGTAAGCTATGTTTAAAGAATTCAAAAAATTTATATTACGCGGCAATGTTGTTGACCTAGCAGTCGCCGTTGTCGTTGGTGCGGCCTTTAACAGCGTCGTACAATCCTTTGTCAAAGATATGATTACGCCGCTAGTGTCGGCAGTTTACCAGCAACAGAAGTTTTCAGAAGCCTATTTTAGCTTCCGGGGCAGCCACTTCTTGTATGGCGACTTTATTAATAACTTCATTTCATTTTTTATTATTGCCGCCGTCGTGTTTTTCTTTGTCGTCCAACCTATCAACCGCTTAGTGACCATCGCAAACCGCAAAGCCACCACTCCAGAACCATCAACTAAAAAATGTCCGGACTGTTTGAGCGTGGTTCCAAAAGCCGCCAGTCGCTGTGCCTTTTGTACTAGCAAACTAACCGTCGCTAAATAACTACTTAACGAGTTTTAAGCGCCGCATAAAACCAGTTTGGGGAGGCTTCGTAGCAGTTGGTAGCTCGCTCGTTTGGCTGGCTGTGAACTGGGAGTAACCATACTCGGCTTTATTAGCACTAACATGTAGCGCCTGGTATCGGGCATAGGTCAGAGTTCGGACTGAAGCAACATCCATTAGTTCTGGAGCTTGGATCTCGGTGATCATTCGCAAACCCGAAATGCCTCGCAGTCCCTCCTCACAACTAGGGACAGGGGATATGCGGTTCGGCAGTGATTCTGTCATACAATCTTTAGCGCTTGGAGCGGCGGCGCTTCAAATTGGCAACTTGCAATCGAACGGCGTGGCGGTCGACCAGCGCTTGAGCGTGCTCTAAGCTGACCTGATCGGTGGCTTCGGCCTTCATCTTCTTAGCGCGCTCCATAGCAGCCTCGGCTTCGGCTTCATTGATATCGTCGGCGTGATCGGCTTCGTCAACCAAGATACGAAGTTTGTTATCAACAACTTCGATGGCACCGCCATTAATTGCGAAAAACTCGCGTTGAGCATCACTATCACGGGCTTGGCGACGGACTGCCACTACACCCGTTTTGGCCACGGCAATCAGTGGCATGTGGTGATCTAAAATTCCAATTTCACCCTCCAGGGTTGGCACCGTCACTTCATAGACGTCATCGTCAAACTTTGAACCGTCTAGTGATACTAATTGGAAGTGAATCATTAGGCTTTCTTAGCAGCTTTATTAACGTCTTCGATGCCGCCCTTCATGTAGAAGGCACTTTCTGGCTTATCGTCGTGCTTACCTTCCAGGATTTCTTTGAAGCCCTGAACGGTGTCACTTAATTTAACGTACTGACCGGCGTTACCGGTAAACTTTTCGGCCACGAAGAAAGGCTGAGACAAGAAACGCTGGATACGACGAGCGCGGGCCACGGTTTGCTTATCGTCGTCAGACAGTTCTTCCATACCAAGGATGGCAATGATGTCCTGCAAATCTTTGTAGCGTTGTAGGACACGCTGGACTTCACGGGCCACGTTGTAGTGGTCTTCGCCAACAATTTCGGGGTCCAGGATGGTTGAGTTAGAGTCTAATGGGTCAACAGCTGGGTAGATACCAATTTCAGTCAGGGCCCGGTTCAGGGCAATCGTTGAATCAAGGTGAGCAAAGACGTTAGCTGGCGCCGGGTCAGTAAAGTCGTCGGCTGGCACGTAGACGGCTTGGATTGAGGTAATCGAACCTTGCTTGGTACTAGTAATACGCTCTTGCAATTGACCCATTTCCTGTGCCAAGGTTGGCTGGTAACCAACGGCCGATGGTAAACGGCCAAGCAGGGCTGAAACTTCGGCACCGGCCTGGGTAAAGCGGAAGATGTTATCAATAAACAGCAGGGTGTCAGAACCCTTATCACGGAAGCCTTCGGCAATCGTTAGGCCGGATAGGGCCACCCGCAAACGGGCACCTGGTGGCTCGTTCATCTGGCCAAAGACCAGACTGGTGTTTTTAAGTACATCAGCTTCTTCCATTTCGTAGTATAAGTCGTTACCTTCACGGGTACGCTCACCAACACCAGCAAACACGGAGTAACCGGAGTGGAACTTAGCAATGTTATTGATGAGCTCTTGGATAAGCACGGTCTTACCAACACCAGCACCGCCAAACAAACCAACCTTACCACCCTTAGTAATTGGGGCAATTAAGTCGATAACTTTAATACCGGTTTCCAAAATCTCAATCTTACCGGACTGGTCCATAAGTGGCGGTGGCGCTCGGTGAATCGGCGCGGTTTCTTTAAACTCACCACCTTTATTGTCGATTGGCTCACCAGTCACGTTGAACATACGGCCAAGGGTAGCGTCACCAATTGGCACGCTAATAGCCGCGCCCGTATCGGTCACGGCGGCGCCGCGCTCTAGGCCATCAGTCGAACCAAGGGAAACGGCGCGAACGCTCGATTCGCTGAGGTGCTGGGCAACTTCGAGGGTTAACTCTTGATCACCGTTCTGCACCTTAAGGGCGTTATAAATTGCTGGCAGGTGTCCGCCTTCGAAGGCAATGTCGATAACGACACCAACAATCGCGGTAATCTTACCGGTTGCTGTACTTGATTTGTCTTTGGTTGCTGTGGCCATTACTTTTCTCCTTCTAGTTCTTGTTGTCGATTCTGAATTACTGCTTCTACGGCGTGGATGAGGTACGGATTCGTGCCGAGTAGCTCGCCAACGAATTGCCGCACGGCATCTTGGGCTGCCCCAACCTCCGTGTGATAATTAAAATAGGCTCCATCCGGTGTGGTGTGAGCCACGCCATATAACTTGGCGGCATCTTCGGTGAGATCGAGTCGTAGTTCGTCCATAATCTGGTTTTCGGCGTAACGTTTCTGATCTCGTTGATGAATCGCCTGAAGAACGGCTCGGGCATTACGAGTCCGGTCTTTATTTGCTAATTCAAAGTTACCCATTGAGCGCCTCCGCACCACCGGTGATTTCGGCCAACTCTTGGGTAATACTAGCCTGTCGAGCGGTGTTTAGTTCCAGCGTGTAGTCATCAATTAAGTCTTTGGCGTTGTCGGTGGCGTTCTTCATGGCCAGCATACGCATGGAGTGCTCGCTGGCTAGTGATTCTAGCACGGCCTGCCAGACTTGGGCTTCGACTAATCGGGTAGTTACTTGTTCGATAACCGTCTCGACGTCAGGCTCAAAGTTGAGGGCAACGGGCTTAGCGGCATTTTCATCAATACCGGCAGTTTTAGCTGGCAGTAACTGAATTGTCTGCGCTTCTTGGATAAGGTTGGACTTAAAGTTAGTGTAGATAATCTGCACGTCATCAACGGTTTCGTCTTTATAGGCCTTAATCATGGTGTTAAGAACGGGGCGAATATCATTAGCTGACGGGTGATCGCCGAGTGCCGAATAAACTGCCACCAGGTCAACGGCGCTTAAGCGACGCACAAACTGAGCACCTTTACTACCAATGGCAATTACCCGGCTCGTGACGCCGGCATCTTGATCAGCCTTGATGCCTCTGAACAGGAGCTTTAAGGTATTAGCATTGTAGGCACCGGCCAGACCACTGTTACTGGTAATGATGATGTACAGCCGAGCCTTAACGGGGCGCACCCGGAACAATGGTTCACGGGCAACTTCTTTAACGGTATTTAAACGACCGAGTAGCTCGTAAGCCACATCGCGGTAAGCTCGTGACTTAAAAGCCGAATCTTGGGCGCGGCGCATCTTGCTAGCACTTACTAATTGCATCGCCTTAGTGATCTGGCGAGTACCTTTAACAGACTTAATCCGTTGTTTGAGGGCAATGGTGCTAGCCATCTAATTTAGGCCTTTTCTTCTTTGATGTCGGCGGTGTAGCTACTGGCGACGCTCTTAGCGACTTTCAGGATGGCTTCTTGCTGTTCGTCAGTTGGCTTGTCACCAGTATTAACGGCTTCAATAACCTTGGCATGCTTAGCTTTCAGCTCACGGTGGAGGGCGTCTTCGGCAACCTTAATCTTGTCCAAAGGTACCTTATCGAAGGCACCTGAGGTAGCAGCCAGTAGTGACGAGTACATTTCCCAAATAGAGTACGGGCTGTACTGCAACTGCTTCAGCAACTCAGTCAGGCGCTGGCCGCGCTCGATAGTCTGGCGAGTTTCGGCGTCAAGATCGGTCGAGAATTGGGCAAAGGCTGCTAGTTCACGGAACTGGGCTAAGCTCAGCTTCAAACCACCGCCAACGGCTTTAATAGCCTTGGTTTGAGCGGCGCCACCAACACGAGAGACTGACAGTCCAACGGAAATAGCCGGACGGATACCTTGGTAGAACAAGTTCGTTTCCAGGAAGATCTGACCGTCGGTAATCGAAATGACGTTGGTTGGGATGTAGGCGCTAATATCACCAGCTTGGGTTTCGATGATTGGTAGCGCCGTCAGTGAACCAGCGCCGAGTTCATCGGATAGCTTGGCGGCTCGTTCTAGTAAACGTGAGTGCAAGTAGAAAACATCGCCTGGGTAGGCTTCACGGCCTGGTGGGCGGCGGAGCAACAGGGACATCTGGCGGTAGGCGGCAGCGTGCTTTGTCAGGTCATCATAGATGATCAAAGCGTGCTGGGCATTATCACGGAAGTACTCACCAATAGCGGCACCGGTGTATGGTGCAAGGTAGAGCATTGCGGCGGGGTCAGCTGGGCTAGTCGCAACTATAATCGTCTGATCCATAACGCCTTCGCGCTTGAGGCGCTCTTGTAGGGCAGCGACCTTAGAAGCTTTTTGACCAATGGCTACATAAACGTTTATAACGCCGGTCTTCTGACGGTACTGGTTAACCATAGTATCGACAGCGATTGCCGTCTTACCGGTTTGACGGTCACCAATGATCAGCTCACGCTGGCCACGGCCAATCGGCACGATGGCGTCAATTGCAATCAAGCCAGTCATAAGTGGCTCGTGAACCGACTTACGATCTAACACACCAGGGGCAGTGCGCTCGACGCGGCTGTTTTGCTTGGTTTTAATGGCTGGGCCGCCATCAAGCGGGTTACCGAGTGGGTCAACCACGCGGCCAATTAGCTCTGGGCCGACTGGTACTTCCAGCACCTTACCGCTCAAACGAACCGTTGCACCAGCTTTAACTTCGCGGTCATCACCAAGTAAAACGGCACCAATTTCGTCTTCGCCGAGGTTAAGTGCGAAGGCGGTAATTTTCTGGCCGCTAACGCCGTCAATTTCGAGCATTTCATTAAAGCCAGCTGAGGATAGGCCATAGATCCAAGCCACACCGTCACCAACGCGGGTGACAACACCAACGCTTTCGACTTCCGGGCGATTCTTTAGTTGGGCAATCGCCTCGCGAATGTCGCTCGACAGTTCATTAATAGATAACTCGGCCATAGACTATTCCTTTCCTTGGGCAGCTTGTTGATTCGTTAGCTGTTTAAATCGATTTAATTTGGCTCTTACGCTGAGGTCTAATTGTTGGTTCGCCAGTTCCAATCGCACACCACCAACCATGTTGGCATCATGCCGTTCGGTCACAATAACGGTTTTGGCCGAAGGGTATAACGCCCGGACCTGCTTTTCTATATCGGTTCGCACGACCGCGGTTATCGGGCGAGCACTGAGAGCGGTAACTTCGACAATGCCGTGGTCAGCCCGGTACTGCATGACATCGCGCATCAGTGAATTTAATTCCGCCGTGCGATGCTCGCTCAGCAAGTAGGCCGCGATCTCGTTAGCGAACGCTGGCTCATTGATAGAGCCAAGCGAACGGGTGGCTAAAGCGGCGGCAACTTGGTGGCGAGGGGTTTTCATTAAGCGCGTTGATCTTTCAAGACTCGGTCCATCAGCGCCGCGTCTTTTTTGTCATCGAGCTTTTCGTCAATAATAGCTTCGGTGGCATCCGATACCAACGAAACAACTTCTTTCTCAATTTGCTTACGCAAGCGAGCGGCATCTTGCAAGGAGCGGGCTTCGGCTTCTTTGACGATGTTATCGGCCTTTTCCTGAGCTTTACCTTCGGCAGTTCGAACGGTATCGCGCGCCGCATCATTGGCGTCCGCCACAATGGCATCAGCTTGTTTGCGAGCGTCAGCCAGGGCAGCCTTAACTTTAGCCTCTAAGTGCGCTCGTTCCTTTTGCATCTCTTCGCCAAGCTCAACGCCACTTTCAATAGTTTGGCGGCGCTCATCGAGCACTTTCAAAATTGGCTTAAAGGCATATTTGCGCAGTACTAAATAGGCAAACAGGAATGTCAGTAGCTGGACAATCAGCGCCGAGCCACTAATACCCAAAGCCCCAATGCCGGACTGGCTGGCAGCTTCTCCAAAATTAGTTAGGGGTGGCATCATTATGTCTATTTAATTCCTTTATTTAACAATGAAGGTTGAAGCGAAGGCCAAAAGACCAAACAGCTCAACAATAGCCACGAAGACTAGGGCTTGGCCGAAGAACTTAGCAGCTTCTGGGTTACGACCAACAGCTGACAAGTAATTGCCACCAATGAGGCCAATACCGATCGATGGACCAATAAATCCAAGACCAACCATTAAACCTTTACCTAAGACTGCGGTGTTGACTGCTTCTGCAAGTAGTACCATTATGTTTTCTCCCTTATTAGTTACTTATAATTATGACTATTATGACACGAGTTCGTGATATTTCACACTGCCGCTGCCTTCTCGGCATGGACCTTCGTCGCCCTAGTATCTAGCTCCTCGACGCCATCGTGCCCGTGGTCAGACGCGTGGTTTACGGCAATTGCCAGATACATAAGGCTCAGAACAGTAAAAATATAGGCCTGCAGGGCGCCAACAAACAGCTCAACGAGCGTAAATGGCAGGGCAGTCAACGGGGCGGCCACATGACCGAGGTAGGTAAAGACGGCAATTACGATTTCACCAATGGTGACATTGAGGAAAAGACGAAGCGACAGGCTAAACACCCGCGTTAGGTCAGTGAACATTTCTAGGATACCGATGATTAAGTACAGCGGGTTCAACGGACTACCAATAAAGAAATGCTTAATGTAATTGCCGAAGCCACCCGATTCGCGAATTGAGGCGCCGTAAACAAAAAGCATAGTAAAGATACCAGCCGCTAGCGTGCCATTTAAATCGGCAGTAAAGGGTCGGAGTAGTGGCGAATCGCCAACGTGGACACCTTCGCCCACACCCGGAATTAGTCCAAGCCAGTTACTAAGGAGAATGAAAAAGAACAGCGTAACAAAAAAGGGAACATATTTGCGGCCCTTACTTTTATCGTCAAAACCGCTGGTAACCAGGTTGGTAATAAAATCGGCACCGGCTTCAATAAACTGAATAACACCGCCCTTAGGCTTCACCGTGACCTGTCGAGCCACCCAAACTAATAGTCCAATAATTAGCGCCGTGCAAATCCAACCGTATAAAATTGAGTTAGTAATCTGTAAGCCGCCAAGCTTAAAAACAGCCCCTGGAGCAACATGGATGCTAGGGCCGGCTTCGGCGGCAAAGTTAGTTATAAGTTTAATCATTATTTAGGGGTGGTCGCTTTCGTTTCTGCAACCGGAGCTGCGTTATCTGCCATCATGTAGACGTTCAGTTCTTTGAGCGCGTTTCGAATTATAAGTACCGAACCGACAACTGCAAGTGTTAAACCAATTAAGGTTAAATACGGGGCAGTCTTAAAATGGTTGTCGAGTTGATAGCCACCAACGGTGGGCACCAGCACGGCAATTGCCATCTGCCAGCTCATGCTGAGCATAGTACCAACGAACAGCTTCTGCGACAAGTCGTCACTTTTGGCCACTTTGTCAGTACTAATAGCTTTTCCCATTCCCGACTAGTATACCAAGATTGCTATCTGTTGTTCAAGTCAGCCGCTCTGGACAGCTTGAAGCTGGGTGATACAATTGAAGGTATGAGTACTCCAACTATCACTATATATTCTGCAACCTGGTGTGCCTTCTGTCACGCCGCTAAAGATTATTTTGACAAATTAGGCGTTGCCTACACCGATAAAGACATCGAATCTGATCCGGCCTACGCCGAAGAATCGGTTACCAAAAGCGGCCAACGGGGCATCCCGGTCATTGATATCGACGGCAGTATTATCGTCGGTTTTGACCGACCTAAAATTGATGCGCTGCTGCAAGCTCACCAGCAATAAGTTGTTGCCCGTTCAGCAAGTTTAATTTCTTACTTCCTCCCTGGGGCTTATCTGTTATAATGCGGGCCATAATAACTGAGGAGCAAAGTTATCATGGTGGCCCCAGAGACCCTACAACCCCAAGACAATATTCCTGTGCAACAGGGTGCTTCCGAACAATCGCCCAACTTTGAGCTGATTACTCCTGAACCGTTTGAGCTCAAAACTAACCAGCAGCTACTAGTCGAAGTTATCGCCGCCGCAACAAATTATGGCTACGCGCCGGAACAGGTAAGCTATAAGCAACAGCCTGATTTTACCCACTGCACTCATGCCATCATTAATAAATATTACATGGCCCGACGCAATGATGAATGGGAGCGTGAAATCGACCAACCAATTGCACCACCGTTGCCCTATCAGTGGGTTAGCAGTCGGATTGATACTTACTACAACTCCGTTTTTAAAGACTCGGCCGACAAAACCCATCAAGGGGTCATCCGGGCCCTGCGCAAAGAGCACCTCCCAACAGCCTTAAAGTACGCTCAAAGTTTGCCAGAGATTGCTACGGCCATAGATATCCAAGCTCAGCTCGATGATGCAGGCTACGACCTGGCGGCCGATGCCGTCAGCGACTTATTAGTGGTCTACGGTATAACCTTGTACTACTTAGGTGAGAAACAAAAGGCTGAGGCCAAGCTGAAGCAAGAGATTGCTGCCCGCGCCGTTGAACACCAGGTAAAGCTGATACAATAGCCCCCATGGCATTTGAAGATTTCACTACCAAAGATTCGGTTGTCGTCGTCTATACCGGCGACAGTAAAGGTAAAACCAGCGCCAGCCTGGGGCTGATGACCCGTGCCCTTGGCAATCGTTGGAACGTCGCTTTTATACAGTTTATTAAATACTGGGGTGTTGGCGAACACGTTTTTATTCGCGACATTATGCCAATTTATAAAGATCAGCTGCACTTTTACAAGGGCGGTAAAGGCTTTTACAACGCTGGCGATTTAAGTGAACAACATGTTAGCGAAGACCAACACAAGCAAGCAGCCGAAGAAACATTTGTGGAGGCCTATACTGCCGCCACCAGTGGGGCCTATGAATTAGTGATTTGCGACGAAATTAACAATGCCGTCCATGATGGCTTGCTAACCGAAGCCCAGCTGCAAGCGCTAATAACCGATAGACACCCCAAGACCAGCCTGTGTTTGTCAGGTCGCAACTTCCCGGAGAATTTATTACATAAAGTAGACATCGCTACCGAAATGAAAAAGATTAAGCACCATTTTGATGATAAATTCCTGGCTAACAAGGGCATTGATTTTTAATACCCATGTCTGCTCCCACGCTCTACTTATTTGTTGGCTATCCCGGAGCCGGTAAGACAACGGCCGCCCGAGTTTTAGAGCAAGCCACCGGAGCAGTTCACTTATGGGCCGATAATTTGCGCTGGGAAATGTTTAAGCAGCCCAGCCACAGTGCCCTCGAGAGTCGCGAACTGTACGAGCATCTCAACGATCAGACCGCGCAGTTACTGCGCACAGGGAAGAGTGTTATCTTCGACACCAATTTTAACTTCCGGGCCGATCGCGATTATTTGCGCCACATTGCCGAAGAAAACGGCGCCCAAACCGTGTTGATTTGGCTGACAACTCCCGTCGAAGTGGCCCACGAGCGGGCTTCCCACAGTGATACGACTCGTAACGGTTATACGGTCAATATGACCCACGACATGTTCTACAATATTGTTTCGAAGCTTGAACCGCCAACCGAAGATGAAAATCCGATTAAATATGATGGTACCAAACTTGACGTTGCGGCTTTGAGCGCGCAATTTGGTACACATGGCCAGCCACCCCAAACCACGACTCAGACTTAAGCTGCTTATGGTGGTGATTGGTTTGGTGGTAGTCGCGGTCGCGGTTTTATATACCAACCCCAACCCGATGCTCAGCCAGCAGCTGGCTGCTAACCAACCCGGCCTCTACCCAGTTAGCCGTTTCGTCGATGGCGACACCATTGCCGTCATGATGGCCGGCAAGGAAGAAAAAGTTCGGTTTATAGGAGTCGATACGCCGGAAACGCACAAACCGAATACCCCAGTGCAGTGCTACGGACCAGCCGCAGCCGCTTACACTAAAACCATGATTGGAACCCAGCGGGTCCGCTTAGAATCTGACAGCTTAAGTACCGACCGTGACCGCTATGACCGATTACTGCGTTACGTCTATTTACCTGACGGCACGCTACTCAACCAAGAAATAATTGAAAACGGCTATGGCTTTTACTATCCCTACTTTACCTTTAGCAAAGCCGACACCTTCAGCGCCGCTCAGCACCTTGCACAAGCCAGTAACAAAGGCTTGTGGGGTAACTGTAGCCCCGTTAAAAAAGGCGACGGTTACACTTCAAATGTGGCGGCTTAATCGACAAAGGTGGCAGGGTTAACCCGCATTGGATCCCGTTCATTAAAGATATTTACCAGCGACAGCCGGTCGGTGGCTGGGTCGTAGCTACGGTACAGTAAACGGATAACAAAATAGCTGACTACCACCAGCGTCACCACCGGGTACATGCGACGCTGGGCGTTTAGACCGTGCAGACGGTAGGTTTTGGGGCTAAGCCAGACATACTGCCAGTAATCGGCAAACTTGATGTTAAAGCGCCGTAACGATACGGCCGCCTGCACTCGCTTATCAAAGCGGACAGCAGCTCCCGCCTTAGCGAGATGGATAGCCAGGTCAAAATCTTCGTGCAGACCAGCCCGCTGGCAGACTTGCTGCTTAACGCTCTGCCAAGCAGTGCGGCGAATCGCCATATTGGAACCGTATAAAAAGACGTTTTTACCCATACCGTCGGCAATCCACTGCCGAAACGATAGGTCCAACCAGCCTAAAAAGCGGCGCCACGGCAAATCGTGATAGGTCACGGCGCCACTAACGGCAGCGAGCTTAGGGTCAGCAAAGACCGTCTGGATAGTAGCCACCCAGTTGTGGGGGATGAGCGTGTCGGCATCAATCCGGCCAATGACTTCACCGCGGGCCGTATTAAAGCCGCGCCCCCGGGCATAGACCACGCCTTGGCGACGCTCCGAAATTACGGTCACAAACTTGAACTGCTTGGCAATGGCCACCGAATTATCGGTAGAGTTATTATCGACCACAATAACTTCGTAGGGCGTCACTGTCTGGGCCGCAATTGCCTTTAAGCAAGCCGCCAAGTGCTCACCCTCGTTGTATACTGGGATAACAATACTAATTTTCACTTCTACTTATTATATATGCTTAAACCTAAAATAGCCTGGAAAACGCGCAGCTTTATCCAAAGACTCGGTCTTTGTCTGGCAGCGTTTTTGCTACTGGCAACAGGGAGCATGTACGGCATTGCGCAGTGGTATATCCACTCCGAACAATCTAAACCATATGTCGTTGGTACCAGCTTTATTCCAGATTATGCAACCTATCTTGGGGTAGACCCCCAGCAAACCATGGACGCCATTTTAAGCCTGGGCGTTAAACACTTACGGCTCGTTAGTTACTGGAGCGATTACGAACCGACCCCCGGCAATTACAATTTTACCCAGCTTGATTGGCAGTTCAAAAAAGCCGAGGCCGCTCACGCTAAAGTATCACTCAGTGTTGGGTTACGGCAGCCGCGATATCCGGAATGTCACGCGCCGAGCTGGGTCGACACAACCAAGCCGAGCAGCCAATGGCAACCGCAGTTAGAAGCCTTCATAACTCAGATAGTTAACCGCTACAAAACTAGTCCAGCGCTGGATACCTATCAGATAGAAAACGAATTCTTCCTCCACGGTTTTGGAATTTGTACTAATTTTGAGCGCAGCCGATTGGAAAGCGAGTATGCATTAGTACAGCGTCTTGATCCGCAGCACCCGCTCATTGTTAACCGCAGTAATAACGGCATCGGCATCCCCCTGGGAGCACCTAAGCCAGATAGCTACGGCATCTCGATTTACAAGCGAGTTTGGGACGCGGCGCTATCGCACCGTTATCTAGAATATCCGTTCCCAGCCTGGTATTACGGCTTCCTAGCCGGCACCCAGAAATTACACGACGGACGCGACATGGTTATTCACGAAATGCAGGCCGAAGCCTGGGCGCCGAATGGCAAAGAAGTGCCAGATATCAGCTTAGCCGAACAGAACAAATCATTTAACGCCGAGCGCTTTAAAGACCGCTTTACCTATGCTCGCGCTACCGGTATGCGAACGGTCGATATGTGGGGAGCCGAATACTGGTACTACCGGCTCATTATCCTTCACGACCCAAGTGTCTGGAATGTCGCCCAGCAAGAGTTTAAAGCTCGTTAAAAATGACGACTATCCCTCCTGACCAGTTCGGCGTCAGCTTTTCACTAAAGCAGTGCCGCAGTTTTGACTTAGACGCCCCAGCTGTCCTCAATTGGTTACTTACTGAAGCTGGCTTCCGCCGTTTTAGACTCATGAGCTACTGGAACGAACACGAACAGCAACCTGGCCAGTACGATTTTAGCCAGCTCGATTGGCAAATAGACCAAGTGAGCCGAGCCGGCGGTGAAATAACACTGTGCTTAGGTGCCCGACAACCGCGCTGGCCCGAGAACCACTGGCCTGACTGGGCCTGGCAGGCTGACAAAGCCGTCCGCGATCATGCGCTGCTGCAATACCTAGAGCAGGTCATTACTCGGTATGCCGATAACGAACACATCACTAGCTATCAATTAGAGAACGAAGCCTTGCTGGTTAATTTTGGCGAGCGTTCGGAAGTTGATCGCCAGCGTTTACGGGCCGAGTACGACTTGGTTACTAGGCTAAACCCACTACCAATTAAAGTTATGACCACCAGCACCTCGTGGGGCATCCCCATCCGCCAGCCAATACCAGACATGGTAGGCTTTTCGTTTTATCACACGCTATACCGCGACGGGAAATACCACCAATCGTTGCTGTATCCGTGGGTGCACCGAGTTCGTAAAATCCTTATCCGAGTGCTGCATAACAAGCCAGTTTTTATTCATGAGCTACAGCTGGAACCGTGGGGCCCGCAAAACATCTGGGACATGCCTAACGAAGAGCAGGCTAAATCTATGAATCCGGCTCAGATTGCTAAAAATATTGCTTTAGCAAAAGCCATAAAAGCATCGCCGATTGACCTCTGGGGCGCCGAGTGGTGGTACTGGCGACTCCAGCAGGGCGATGCCAGTATTTGGCAGGCCGTTCGCAAAGCGCTTACTAACTAGCAATAACAGGGATAATCGGGCATACTAGGGCCATGAAGAAAAAGCCGCAAGTTGCTGGAAATATTTCCAACCGTCGAGCCCGCGCCGATTATGCGCTAGCGGACTCGTTAGTGGTGGGTCTGCAACTAACGGGCGCCGAGACAAAAAGCCTACGCATGGGCCACGGCCAACTGCGTGGCGCCTATGTAACCGTTAAGGGCAACGAGCTGATGCTCATTAACGCCACTGTCAATGGCACCAACGGTATTCCGATTGGCGAGAGCGACCAAACCAGGGCTCGCAAAATTTTAGCCAAACGTAAAGAAATTAATGCCTTAATTGCGGCTAAACAACAGGGCCAAACTATTGTGCCCTTAGAAATCCTGACCAAAGGCCGCTACATAAAACTGCGGATTGCTGCCGGCCGCGGCAAGAAGCAATACGACAAGCGCCAGACCCTAAAAGCCCGCGACGAGGGCCGTGATATTAACCGCGCGCTTAAATCACAGCGCTAACCTGTTGCCTGAGGGCGCTGCATCGGTTATAATTTCGGGGTTCACTACTATATTCCGGCTTAGCTCAGTGGTAGAGCGCCTCGCTGTTAACGAGGATGTCGCTGGTTCGAGCCCAGCAGCCGGAGCCAATAGAAAACACCCACCTCGCCGTGGGTGTTTTCTATTGGCTCCGGCTGCCAGATTAACAGAACTTTCAAGTCCGTC
>JARXKN010000007.1 GCA_030271625.1 Patescibacteria group bacterium | reverse complement strand
AGTGGTGAAATTGGTATACACGCTAGACTCAAAATCTTGTGAGCGCAAGCTCGTGGGGGTTCAAGTCCCCCCTCGCCCACCATTCCTCTTACGTAACTGTTTCATGTAAGGCTTGATGTATAGCCGTCGTTAAAGCCTCCAAGGGCTTGGTAGGATTCTGTAGCCACCAGATGCTGGCCTGAGCCGCAAACCGTAGCCGCCATATCGGTAACGGTGCGATAACTTTCGTGGTCACCACCTGTCCATCAACCGCCAAAAGTATGGTATCTAAATGCTTGGTAATGATGGTCATTTTATAGCGCTTTGTTAATTCGTATAGTGCATCAATTAAATGCAGTAGATCCATGCTGTAAGTAAAGGCGTTGCTGTATTTAATAGCCACGCCAAGTTTCTGAAGCTGGGCAAAGCTCAGCACCAGTAAGGTGTCTGGACGCTGCAATATTGGGTAGGGCGTGGCTACCATATAGTCAACTGCGTCACAGGTTATTGTCAGTTGGCCAGTATATTGTTCGATAAACTTTTCTAGTAAAATCGCTGTTTCGCTATTGCGTCCCAGATCACCGGCCAGCAATACGGCGTCGGCCCAAGCTGCCAGCGGCACAAATTCCCCGAGCGCACTTGTGGCAAAACTGCCACTCGGCGTACTCGGGGCAAATTCGGCACCCAGAAAAGCCCGACCTAGTGTTTTTTGGAGGACATCCGGTAACACGACGCGAACGGTACCCGCTCCGGCTTGTTCGGCCCGCGCGTACGCCTCAGCCGGTCGCGTGAAACCCTGGGCGTGGCCACCGATCACCAGGAGCTTACCGGCAAAGGACCGATTTTCCGGCCGGCTCCACAGCAAGTCTTGGTAGAGCGCCTCCGACGGCTGTTGTTTAATCCAGTAACTACGATCCATTGTTTACTGACTTAGCCACGAGGCTACCTTATCTGCAAATAATGTTTCGGCACCGTGAAAGCTATGATCGGTGTCAGGGATAATAATCAGCTGGCTCCTGCTCTTAATTCCGGCCGCTAACTGCTGCTCAATCAGGCTTAAAGCAGCTGCTGCCCCACCCGCACTGGTAGTAGCTTCGTCATATTCACCGGCAATAACTTGCACCGGAATAGTTAGGCTTTTGAGCTCGGTAAAAAGTGCTTTCGTACCAAGTTGGCCATGCAGCGCTTCATAGTAGGGGAAGATATTATAGAGGCCATCGGGATTAAGAATATCGTAGGCGGACTGAGCGCTAAAGGGGTGCAGGCCAGTATACAGGGGCATGATTTTTAATGGCTTATCGTCGTCAATGGCAGCTGCTGCGTATTGCAGGGCGCGCTTAAATTTTTGACTGCCCAAGGCTTGATAATTAAGGCCGACGTCATCACCCGGACCGGCTAAGACATATTTACTAAATGGATTATTCGCTTCCAATCTATTGTAGACGCAAATCTTATTAGCGCCGGTACTGTGACCGACCAAATAAAATGTCTGAAAGTTACTGGATTTTAAATAGGCTATGGCACCATTAATGTCCGGTACGCAATCAGCAATCAGCTCATAGTGCGTGCCGGCCTGATAACGTTGCTCGGCGCGGCTTAATGATGGATTGTCTTTATATAACAACTTACTGTTATGAGCGCCGCGGTTATTAAAGGCTAGTAAGGCTATGCCCTGCTCCGTCAGACTATTTGCCAGCGCGGTAATACGTCGGGGACTGTAAAACACACCGCTGTCGCCCATGCCATGGAGCCAGACGGCTACCTTCGAAGTTGGCTGGTCGGGGGTGTACAGTAGCCCGGGCAGCGTGACAAGGTCCGTAGCGCTAAAACTAACGTGACTAGTTTGCACGGCTACCCCTGCTCTTTGCCTTGACGGTAGGCGCGTTTAATTTGTTTAAACTCGGCAACGCCGGCAGCACTGTCTTTATTAAACACACTAACCGGGTATTTCTTGGCCGCTTTAACTAGCTTAGCCTGAAAAATGGTGCTGATATCAAAATCGTAGAGGGTGGCAAAGTGAAAACAGAAGATAAGTATATCTGCCAGTTCGCTGGCTATCTCTTCCTTATCCTCTTTCATCATAGTATCCCACTGATAGTGTTCCAGTAGTTCAGCTGCTTCTAGAGCAATCGATATGGCCGTATCTTTGGGGGTGTAGTGTTTCTCCCAATCCCGAGCCTGGCGAAAATCGATAACTAACTGCTTTAAGGTCTTGAGATTGGTGGTGTCATCCATAGCAACCAGTGTAGCAAATTGTTAGGTGTAGTCCTTAGATATCTAGCGTCACGCTGACCGGGCAGTGATCTGATCCGAATACGTCGGCATGAATCGCTGCGGCGCTAACTTTCGACCGCAAGGCTGCCGACACCATAAAGTAGTCGATGCGCCAGCCGACATTGCGTTCTCGAGCTTTGGCAAAATGGCTCCACCAACTGTAGTGGCCATTTCCCTGTTTAAACAGCCGCAGTGTATCGACAAAGCCGGCATCAACAAAGGCTTGAAAGCCACCACGTTCTTCGTCGGTAAAGCCCTTTTTACCGCGATTAGGCTTTGGGTTAGCCAGATCATCTTCAGTGTGGGCCAC
This sequence comes from Patescibacteria group bacterium, assembly GCA_030271625.1. Taxonomy (GTDB): domain Bacteria; phylum Patescibacteriota; class Saccharimonadia; order Saccharimonadales; family UBA4665; genus UBA4729. The sequence goes on along the minus strand of JARXKN010000007.1, from coordinate 22,748 downwards.
GTTGAGGTCGCCGCAGAAAACGACTGGCTTGCTAGCCTCTAACTCTTGGCAGTACGCCAAAAAGGCTGGATCCCAATGCTGCTGACGCAGCGGGATACGACTTAAATCGTCTTTGGCGTTAGGGGTATACACGGTTACTACCCAAAACTTGTCAAACTCGGCGGCAATGACTCGGCCTTCTTGGTTGGGATTGCCATAGGTGTCGCCGGTGACTTTGTAGGTATCTATAATGTGGGCCGGAAAGCCGTTTACAGCCTGCAAAGGTTTATGTTTGCTTAAAATAGCGGTTCCGGAATAACCGGGCTTTTCGGCCGAAAACCAAAAAGCCGTGTAAGCACCAAGCGTAATATCAATCTGTTCGGGTTTAGCTTTGATCTCTTGTAAGCAAATGATATCCGGCTGTTCGGCCGCTATAAAGGGGTCCCACAAACCTTTTTTATTAACTGCTCGTATACCGTTGACGTTCCAGGAATAAATCTTCATAGCATCAGTATAGCGCACTGCAGCCACTTAGATTTTATGGTAAAGTAGTCAACTAGATGACTACACAACCTTACACCCGCGTGCTACTAAAATTATCAGGTGAGCAATTATCAGGTAAGTTCGACAGCGGTATCGACAGCGAGTTTGGCGCTTGGCTAGCCGCCGAAATAAAGAAGGTGGTTAATAAAGGCATCCAAGTTGTCATTATGGTCGGTGGCGGCAACTATGCCCGCGGCGCTCAACTAGCCGGTCACGGTATTCAACGGGTCACGGCCGATAATATCGGCATGCTGGCAACCATGATGAATGGCTTAGCGCTGGCCGATATCTGCAATGCCCATGAACTCCCGGCCCTGGTTATTACTAACATAAAAGCCGATCAAGTTGCCGATCAATTTACGCACCGCCGCGCCGAAAGCCACTTAGCTAAAGGTCGGGTGGTGATTGTAGCTGGTGGTATTGGCCGCCCCTACCTTACTACTGACACTGCCGCCGTCGCTCTAGCTTTAGAGCTTGATTGTCAGGTGGTGCTGAAGGCTACCAAAGTAGACGGTGTCTACGACAAGGATCCGTCCAAACACAAGGACGCTGTCAAAGTCGACCAGATTTCCTTCCAAGACGCCTTAGCTGATGAAGCCATCCGCGTTATGGACAAAGCTGCCTTAGGCTTGGCACTAGAACACGAGCTGCCCATTATTGTCTTCAATGCCAATCAGGCGGACAATATTGTCAAAGCTGCCCACGGCGACAGCACCGGCACCCTTATCGGCTAATCTTTCATCTGTTTAATCGTTGCTTAAATCACGGTATAGTTTGGCTACTGTAACGCGTATACTTTGGCGTAGATAATGAAACAAATAAGTCCTGAGCAGTTGCCTGGTCTACCCCAAACCGAAGCCCAAGCCGAAGTAAGTCTGGCGGTAAAATGCATCGGTACTATCGCGCTGAGCACTGCTTTGGTCGGCGGCGTCACCGTTTCACAAGCCGAGGCGCCCCATGTCGTTAGTTACACTGCTAGAGCTGAGCCGGTACAACCTGAACCAGGCGAACTTAATCGCTACGCTATGGCGATTGCCCATGCCCAAGCCACCGAGCGGCTGCAAAAACAATTAGCTGCCCGAGCCACGACGACCACGCCATTGGGAGTTTACGGGGTGGCCTTGACCCGAGCTGGTGGTAACACCATCAAAGCCGATGCTATCTTACTGCGGCAGTTTTTGCCTCCACTAACCCCCAATATTAATCGGCTGGTCAAGCGGCAACTACGCATGAAGCAGCCCACTAAAGCCGAGGAGGTACAGACGACGACGGCCTATAATGCTTGGCGTGCTAATCTTACGGAAGTTGCACTGCGCCGTTTACCTGCACCGCAACAAGCCTTAAATAGCATGTACCAAACGTTGTCTAGTCGTGATCGCCAGGCCGCCCGCCAACGGATATTAGACGTCTTTACAGCCCAATACCAACAAGGTGTACAAGAAGCGGTTGATCCGGTGACTGGCCAAGCCTGTAACTGTGGTCCAGCTATAGATAAGTATACTGACGGCCATGCTGAAGCCTGGTGCGAGGATTTTGCCAGCTGGGTTTATAAAGAAGCAGCGTTGCCTTTGAGTGGTGGAAAGCAGTATGGTCGACCGGATTGGCAGTTGCCACGGGTACACACTAACAAAAACAGCCCGCAACTTATTTCGGGGCAAGCCTGGTTTCAGCAAAATGGTACCTACACTGCTGCCGGTAAACACCTACCCGAGCCCGGTGACTTCGCATTCTTAAAATATCCGAATGCGGCCGGTTTACTAGATGACGACCACGCCGACTGGCACGTCATGTTGGTGCTAAAGACTTTGAATCAGCGTCGACTGTTGCTAGGCGGGGGTAATACCGAGAATAAGGTGACTACCAAGGTTGTAGCCACCGATAGTCCAAACTTGGTTGGCTTTGGCAGCCCATTTAAAACATAATTTTGCGTAAGTAGTGTGGCGGAGGGAGAGGGATTTGAACCCTCGAAGGAGTTACCCCCTTACCACCTTTCCAAGATGGCGCACTAGGCCACTATGCGACCCCTCCGTGCCCGGCTATTATACCCTACATTGACATGCGGCTTAAATTACATCATTAGTTGCTTGCGGCAGACTGCTTACAGGGGTTACACTAGTGTGAACTTATGGCCTTAATTGAATTAAAAGAAGTTAGTAAAGTCTACGGTTTCGGAGACGCGAGTACCCTCGCGCTCGACGAGGCTACTTTGACGATTGAAAAAGGCGAATTCGTAGCCATTATGGGCCCCAGTGGCTCTGGCAAAAGTACGCTTATGAATGTCATTGGACTATTAGATCGTCCTAGCCACGGTAGCTTTATGCTTGATGGCCGCCCGGTGGCTAAGCTACGGCCTAACCAAGCAGCTAAAGTTCGCCGCGATACGATTGGCTTTATCTTTCAATCGTTTAACCTTCTGCCTCGCCTGAGCGTCTTAGAAAATGTCGCCCTGCCCTTAGCCTACAAAGGGATGTCGCTGTCGCGTCGTCTTAAGCAAGCCAGCAATATGCTTGAGCGCGTTGGTATCCAAAAGCGTGAGTACTTCCTGCCTAGTCAGCTCAGTGGCGGCCAAGCGCAGTGTGCCGCCATTGCCCGGGCCTTGGTTAACAACCCGAAACTAATTATTGCCGATGAACCCACCGGCAACCTTGACAGTGCTGCTTCCCGCTTAGTTATGGAGTTATTAGCTGAGATTCACAAAACCGGTAACACGATTCTGTTTGTTACGCACAACCCCGAACTAACCCGCTACGCGACCCGGGTGGTTTACATGCATGACGGCAGTATTATCCATGATGAAAAGACTGCTTTGGGTCAGGTAGCGGCGACCGCTCGTAAAGTGCTCTACACCCTAACTACCACTACCGAAGAAGACGATTTAGCTGGCGTTTCGGCGCTGATGATGGCCTTACCCAACAAGCCAGCTGTCCGGGCACCGCGCAAAGCTATCAAGCACCGAACTGCTAAATCGACCGTCCGTCGCAAACCAAAATCAACGAAAGCCTCAAAATGAAATCATTAACTCGCGGCCACTTAAAAGCTGGGTTGGATTCAGTTCGTGGCGCCAAATGGCGTAATTTCTGGACGATGCTCGGTATTATCATTGGTGTCGCCTCGGTCATCACCATTGTCAGTATTGGCCAAGGTGTCAAACAACAGATTGGCCAGCAGATTAGCCACTCCGGCAAAAATGTAATCACCATTCGTCCTGGGACACTACGGGCCAACAGTAGTCAGAGTAAGAGCGACTTCAGTGTCTTGTCGGGTCTGAGTATTACCGGTTCACTGCGCGATAGTGATGTTAAGACGGTGCAAGACACTAAAGGTGTCAGCGCCTCGGCGCCATTAGCCGCCGTAGCCACCGATGTGGTCGGTGATAATGGGCTCAATAAAAATAGTTTTGTTATCGGCACTTCACCTGATCTGCCAGCGCTCATTAATCAATCCTTAGCCTTCGGGGTTTTCTTGACTGTCGATGACGAAGGCATGAATGCAGCGGTGCTCGGATCAACTATGGCTGACCAGCTGTTTAACAGCGATGTGCCACTCGGACACAGCTTTAAAATCCACGGTGAAGAGTTTATTGTCCGCGGTATTTTTAACGACTTCGGTAGCACCCCGCTATCGGACGAAGCCAACTACAACAGCACTATTTTTATTCCTTACGACGCTGCCCAGCGCCTGACTAAGAACTCAGCCGCCATCTACGAAATTCTCGCTAAAACCGATAGTGCCAAGACCGTGGCTCCAACGATTGGCAGTCTCCAGCAGTCAATTAAGAAGGGTCACGGTGATCAGAATGACTTCAACATTTTACGGGCTGATGAATCGTTAGCTGCCCGCAGCAATGTCTTGTCGCTCCTGACAAATCTGATTAGTGGCGTAGCTGCTATTTCGCTACTGGTTGGTGGCATTGGCATCATGAATGTCATGTTAGTAAGTGTCACCGAGCGCATGCACGAGATTGGTATTCGGAAAGCCATTGGCGCTACTAACCGCCAAATTTTAAGTCAGTTTATGATTGAGTCGAGTTTACTCAGCTTTAGTGGTGGGGTGATTGGGGTGGTAATCGCCTTCATTATTGATGGTTTACTGCGCTTCTTTACGAATCTCCGCCCGGTTATCAGCTGGCAGGTGGTCGGGTTAGCTTTCGGGGTGTCACTAGTGGTCGGAATTATCTTCGGTACCGTACCAGCTCTCAAAGCCGCCCGTAAAGATCCTATCGAAGCCTTGCGATCCCAGCTGTAACCCCTGCATTCGTAACCAGGGATGATTAACTTAACAGTGTAAAGATAGCGGCTAGGCCGGCTACTGTCATCAACCCAACGACTATCCAGCCGACAGTTTTAGTAAAGCGACCGTTGACCCATTCGCCCATAATCTTCTTATTGCTAGCCAGCAATAAGATTAGGGTAAGTACTACCGGGGCCACTACCCCGTTAGCAACCGCTGAAAAGATTAAGGCTTTGATGGGATTAATGCCCAAAAAGTTTATCCCGAGGCCGATGAGCATAGAAATGATAATCACTCCGTAGAAGGTGTAAGCGTCTTTCAGCTTGTTGTTAAGGCCTTGACGACGGCCTAAGGCTTCACTGATGGCGTAACTGCTGGATCCGGCTAAGACAGGGATTGCCAGCAGGCCCATGCCAACAATGCCAATAGCAAATAGGTAGTAGGTGGCATTACCGGCAAACGGCCGGAGCGCCTGGGCTGCTTGGGCGGCGGTCGTAATGTTCGTCATGCCGTGAGCAAACAAAACACTGCCACAAGCGGCAATAATAAAGAACATGACAAGGTTTGATAAGAACATGCCGGCCCAGACATCAATCCGCATTTTCTTCATAGCCGCGGCGTCACTGCCCATCCGTGATTTGATAGTGGTTTGGCCAACGGCAATTTCCTCCTCTACTTCTTGAGAGGTTTGCCAGAAAAACAAATAGGGTGAGATGGTGGTACCGAGGATGGCGCAGATTAACAACAGCTGGTCTTTACTAAAGGAAATGGTAGGAACTACGGCGTGTTGCATTACATCACTCCAGTTGGGGTGGGAAAGAATGGCTGATACTATGTACGCGATCAACACCAGCGCAAGATACTTTAGGTAACGGGCGTAACGGACGTAGGGGGTAAAAATCTGGAGCAGTAGAATCAGCACGCTAAAGCCGGCGACTAAAGCCCCGTAGCCTAGCTTTGGCAATACCAGTTGCGTCGCAGAAGCCATGGCCCCAATATCAGCCCCGATGTTAAAGGTATTAGCAGCAAACAGTAACATGGTGCTAATGTATAAGACGCGCTTCGAGAAATGGCGCCGGATGTTCCCGGCTAGTCCACGTCCGGTCACCAGCCCGATGCGAGCGCACATCTCTTGGACAATTGCCATGAGTGGAAAAGTAACGGCGGCGAGCCACAATAGCCCGAAGCCATACTGAGCCCCAGTCTGGGAGTAGGTGGCAATACCGGATGGATCATCGTCTGAAGCGCCGGTGGTGAGGCCAGGCCCCAGCAAGAACCAAAAACTACGGGCCGTTCTGATTGGATTCTGCCCGGCGTAGGGCATGCTCTTAACCAGCTTTTGGCCGCCCTCTAAGCTTAGCTCCAGCGCTTCGGCCGGCGCATCAATTATTTTCTCTACAATGTTTCTTTTCATCTTTAAGTTCAGTTTAAAATGCTAACGTTATTTTGTCAATGGACTCTAGCTATTCGGCGCAACTGCCCGAACTAACCGTTTTATTTTGGGTTATGGCGTGCCGGTAATCGGTGAGGACTTGCTTGCTCGTTAAGGCATAGCCAACATGTTCGTAGGCCGTAGATTGCGCAAAAACGACACCAATAACACTGCCGTCAGTTGCCACAACCGGACCACCGGAATTACCGGGAATAATATCGGCTCGTAGCTCGTAAACTTCACGGCTGGTCACACCACGTCCGTAAATATTACGACCGCGGGCTATAAAACTATCTGATACAACGGCTGGTTCCGCTAAGAAGCTGCCGCCGCCGGGGTAGCCTAAGACAGCAGCTGGCGTATCGGTTTTGGCGGTATCTGGTGCAAAATTGAGGCTTGGTCCGGCTAAATTAGAGGCCCGTAATACGGCAAAATCCAGGTTCGGATTAAACCATATAATTGATGCCGTGTGGGTGCCATTGGCATCTTGGACGTACGGCTTTTTAATACCGGCTACAACGTGGGCGTTGGTTGCAATTAAACCATTGCCAACAACAAATCCACTGCCTTCAACAATGCCGCCACAGCCCTGACCTTCAATCTTCACGACCGAAGCTTTGTCTTTGCTGACAGCGGTCTCAAGTTGACCTAACTGCGGAATAACTGCTGAGCCGGGCCGACGGCTGGGTTCACCGCCAATAAAGACGTCAGGAAAGCCATTGGGATCGACAAGATGACTCAAGCTGGCAATGATATCAGGCGCTGGAGGCAGTGTGCGGTTTAAGCTCGCTAATATCCGGGAGTTGCTAATCAGCTGTTGCACCCCCGGCACCGGTAGACCACTCAGTAAGCTGGCGCCAATCCAGACCGTCAATAAAAAACTAACAATACTTAAGCCGGCGCCAAAGGTGTTGTCGAAGATATTAATAGCCGAGACTTGGGTCTTACGCTTGAGCGCCACGCCACAGTACTCGCCAATAATTAATAAGATGACCGCGCTTCCGATGGAAGTGGCAATCGCAATCAGCGCTCGGCTGGGCATTGTGTGGCCCAATCTAATGGTAAACGGTTGCAGCTGGCTGCCGATGAACAGCCCGCCAAAGAAGCCGATTGAGGAACAGGCCTGACGAATAAACCCAATCTCACGGCCGCGGAAGAAGGCGCTGATTAAAAAGAGGACAATGATGGCGTCGAGTAGCATGCTATTTTGTCACAGGCGTTGGTTTAGTGAGTCGGTTCTGAACCAATACTACCAGCGATATGCTGATGGCACCAATAACTAGAGCCCCGAAGACATCGATACCATGATGGACATTGGCTAGCACCCGGCACCAGCCAATCAGGCCAGCTAAGGCCAAGGTGAGGTAGCCTAAGCGACGACTATAAGCCAGTGTCAGGAAGGCGGCTAAGCTGGCCAGTAAGGTATGGTCGGACGGAAAGCCATTATCCCGGGCCGAACTAAAAAAAGCGGCTACATGATCGACCATGAACGGCCGTGGGCTAGCTACTAGATGGGTTGCTATATGGGCTAGCACTAAGGTTACTAAGCCACCGACTACAGCGGTAATAATAAACCGCTTTTTATCAGTCCGATTTAGCTGTAGCCAAACAAAGACTGGAATAATCGGCAATAAGAAGATGAGGTAACGGGCGCTAAAAATGATGAGTGAATGCATAACTTAGGCTTTACCAGGCAGTGTGCCCTGCGGATAAATTAGTAAGCCGCTGCTATTATCTTTCCAGGCATCGAGGACGGGTTGCAAAACGCGCCAGGTGGCTAGGACCTCGGCGTCGCTAGAGAATAAAGACTGGTCAGCTCGGACGGCATCAAGCAGGACCCGTTCGTAGGCATCAATGTGCTGGGTATCGGCGTAAAGCTTTTGGTAATCAAAGTCCAAGGCAGTGTGACGCGTCTCATTTTCCAGGCCGGGCGCCTTAACGATAAGGTCTAGCTTGATGCCCTCATCGGGCTGCACCTGGAAGGTTAAGTTGTTACTGGAATGGTTGTGGGTGGTTTTAAAATGGATAGTGATTTCGGTTAACTTCTCTGGAAGCGCCTTGCCTGTCTCCAAAATAAAATCAACGCCCTGCCAGCGTTCGGCGCCGTGCCGTAAGTGAATCCGGGCGTAGGTTTCGCTGGTTGAGTTATCATTGTTCACTTCTTGGCGGTAGCCCTCATATTGGCCGCGCAGAGCGAGCTGTGGGTCAGCCGGCAGGAGCTGTTCTAAAAAGTACTGTTTGGTGCGATGAATTTCGGCACTGGTCATATCAGCCGTCAAATCCATAAGGGTAATTGCCAGCAGTTGCAGTAAATGACTCTGGATTAAATCACGCAGAGCGCCGGTTTGCTCGTAAAACTCTGCCCGGCCCTCAATACCAATCTTCTCGGTGGCTCTCACTTCAACTCTTTCAATATGTTCGGCATTCCAGAGCGAACTAAAAATTGGGTTGTAAAGACGAAACGTTAACAGATTTTGCGCGGTTTCTTTGGCGAGGTAATGATCAATTCGGTAGACCTGCTCTTCTGTAAAGTAGCGGTCCACTAACTCGATTAAGTTTTCGGCTGAGGCCGTGTCATAGCCAAATGGCTTCTCGAGAAGTAACCGGCTGCGTCTATCATTTAAACCGGCTTCTCCCAGGGCGGTAACAATTGGCTTGTAGGCATCCGGCGGGATGGACATGTAAAATAAGTGCTCTCGGTTGCCGGTGGTGGTTTCGGCGTCAAGTTGCGTCAGTCGCTGTTTTAGCCGCTCATAATCGGCTGCCGTTGACGGCTCTAATTGAAAACTCTCCAGGGCATCTTTAAGCCGTTTGATACCAGCTGGATCGCAGACATTATCTTTTTCAAGTACACATAATTCAACACTACCCAATAGTTCGTCAACATTCAGCGGCCGCCGGCTAATGCCAATTATCTTTGTGTCTGGTGGCAACAATTGTTGACTAAAGATGTGGTAGAGGGCTGGCAACAGTTTACGTTTACTAAGATCCCCAGTAATGCCAAATATGATAAGTATGGGCGCGTCCATTATAGTGTTTCCCCAATCTGATCATTAAAAACGTAGGCTTCTGGTAATTCTTTTAATATTTGCGACGGTTGCTCGGCATAGGGCACCAACTTACTGGCTAGCAACTCAAGGGCCGGTCGTTTATCGTCACCAAACACTAAGGCATAGGCGGCCGAGACGCGCTTAAGGGCGTGCGGCGTTAATGTTAAACGTTGATATGGTTGCTGACTGTAGGCGGCGACAAATTCTGGACTAGTGACGGCTTCGGAGTTAGGGAGGATACCAGCGATGTGGCCATCGGGGCCGATACCGAACTGACCAATAACGATTTCGTTGTCGGTAAAAGCGCTGCGAGCGATACGGTCATAGTTGTCGCGGGTGGCGCTAAAGGAAGTATTGTCCTGCAGTACCGACAGTAGCCTCGCACGCTGTGGGTTAAAACCGCTAGCCAGCAATTGTTGGGCATTAGAATTAGGGTGACTGACGGCCCCATAACGCTCATCAGCTAGCAAGATGGTGAGGTTGGCTGTTAAGACCTCAGCTAGAGCCTGCATGACGGTGACACTGGCTTTAACATTAGAGCCACCACTTACTAGCCACAGTACTTTTTTACCGGCGCTTAGCTCATCCGTTAGTCGCTTCTGCAGTACAGCAATGGCTGGATGCCAGTCTGACGATTTTATAAATTGCATACAGTAATTGTAGCAAATAAAAACTGCAGCCTTGCGACTGCAGTTTTTTAGTACTGGGTAACAGCTAACTAGTAGCGGTTGCCACCGCCACCACCGCCACCACCGAATGAACGTGGTTCGCGGGGAGCCTGTGGACGAGCTTCGCTCAAAGCAACAGCACGACCGTTAAGGTCTTTGCCGTTAAGTTGGTCGACAGCAGCCTTAGCTTCGTCGTCGTTGCTCATTTCTACGAAACCAAAGCCTTTAGAGCGGTTGGTGTCGCGGTCAATGATGACCTTTGCAGATACAACAGTACCGGCCTCAGCGAAGAATTGCGCCAAGTCGTCATCTGTTGCAGTGTATGCGAGTGATCCGACAAAAATTTTATTAGCCATTAATATTACCTCTTTCTTCGTGCGGGGTAAGATCAGTATTCTGGTAGAAAATTCTCTTAGCTGCTCCTCGGGAACGAACAATTTTTAATTATCTAGACAGGACTTAACAAAAGTAGCAGCATCTAGTGATGTTATTATCGCACAGTTAGCGTATTTAGCAATAGATTACGCCGGAATATCGATACGTATATAACCTTCACCAAATTGGTAACCGCTTTTGGCGCCAATACCAGAGGCGATATCACGTACCATGGCCTGCGTTTTAGCCACATCAGGCATCTGGCTGGCATGAGCTTCTAGGGCTTTCAGTTTAAGGTCGATTGTCTGGCTGATATCAACGGTAAAGTTCTGTTCATTAAAGTTAATGAGCAGCAGCGTTGCTACCTTATGTGGTTCATAGCCTTCTGCAAACAGTTCCGGCATCGATAAGTGATCGCGAGCTAATGGATAAACGGCATCCAGGGTCGCCTGGCCAGCTGCCCGATGATCGGGGTGGTTGATCATGCCCTGCTCGGCTGAGTATAAGACACTAGGATCCATCGTAATAACCACATCCGGTCGAATAGTTCGAATTTCCCGCACAATATCGCGCTTAACGTCCATCGTGACTTCTAGTTCACCATCGGGGTAGTCGAGAAATTTTACATCTTTGGCGCCAATTGCTTGGATGGCTGCTCGTTGCTCGGCTTGGCGAGTTTTTATGAGGTCAACCGTTGAGGCATGATAATCGGCGGAGCCTTTGCTGCCATCCGTTAGTAGTAAGTAGTAAACAGCGGCACCTTGGGCAGCAAAGGCGGCCATGGCTCCCGAAGCACCAAAATCGAGGTCGTCTGGATGGGCGGCGACTCCCAAGACGATTTTAGGTGTTAAAGCCGAAAATTTTTGGGGATTCATAGAACCAGCATACTGCCGTTAGCATGGGCCCGCAACCCCAGGGGAGCAATGATACAATAAGGTCGTATGAAATTGTTTGATACGCCGACCCAAAAATATGTCGATTTTACGCCTGGCCCAGTGGTCGGCATCTATACCTGCGGTATTACTCCTTACGATTCGGCCCATTTAGGTCACATATTTACCTTTCAGACCTACGACCTGTTGCAGCGACGCTTAGAAGATAAAGGCCACGAAGTAAGATTGGTCCGGAATATTACCGACGTTGATGAACCTATCTACAAAAAAGCCGCTGAGCTGGGCATTAGTTATATCGAGCTAGCCGAGCAAGAGACCGCTTTATTCCAATCTGTCCTGACCCAATTGGACTTTCGTCCCACCTATGCAGAACCGCGGGCTAGTCACTATATAGACCAGATGGCCGCGGCCGTCACTCAGTTAGTAGCTGGCGGCCAAGCCTACCGTTTGGACGACGATATTTATTTTGATACTACGCAAGATGTCAGTTTTGGCGACTTTTGCGGTTTTAGTGACCGCTTGCAACGAGCTTTTATGCAGAAGCGTGGCGGCGATCCATCTCGCGCTGGCAAACGTCATCCGCTCGACTTCTTACTTTGGCGGGGTGTCAGCAACCAACAAGATTTGGCAGCCTGGGATACTGCGCTGGGTCGCGGTCGACCCGGATGGCATATTGAATGCTCAGTTATGGCTGGTGAATTATTAGGCACGCCCTTTGACCTGCATGGTGGCGGCGACGATTTAATTTTCCCACACCACGAGTGTGAGATTGCCCAAAGCACCGCACTCGGTCAGCCGCAGTTAGCTAAAACCTGGCTGCACGTTGCGCCGATTTTGTACGCCGGCGAAAAAATGAGTAAGTCGCTTGGTAATTTAGTGTTTGCTAAAGATTTGTTGCAGGATCATGCAGCGGCCGTTATCCGCTTGAGCCTTATGAAGTACCACTACCGCACCGGTGGCGAATGGCAGCCAGAATTTCTTGATGAAGCTACGGCCCTGCTCCAAAAAGTGTCGGCTGCCGAAGCTACCTGTACGCTGGCAGCCAGTGCCCTGCTCTTGTCAGAAGTGCGCGCCGCCTTAGACGACGATTTAGACACGCACCGCATTTGGCATGCTCTGGAAGATTTTGGCGCTACCGCCGCTGGAGATCCAGCTACCGAACAAGCAGCCGGCAACCTTACAATCGTCAAAAATTTACTCGGTTTTAGCAACTAAAATCATAATAATTAGGGCGGTGTAAGCTTTCTAACAGCACTTTGCGTCACCGTAAACTATATTTCCTTTAATCGTTAATAACTTTTCTATAAGGAGGTAGGTTTATGAATCGCAGTGGACAAATGGTAAGCGGCCTGCTGGCCACACTTGGAACAGTTCGAATATTAATTCCAGCCTTGTTGGCACAGCTTTTTGCGCTCGATAAGCCAGTCGCCTTATTTGGCATTGCTGTGGCAGTAATCGCTTATGGTGTGTGGTACGGTCCACTAAAATTCTTAGCCGGCAGTTCGATCACCCGCTTCATGGGTCTTATTATTTTAGTGCTAGGAATTGCTAGCATCAGCTCGCCAACATTACTCGGACTGCGTGGCACCTACCTGCCGATTGCTGACATTTTCGTCATGATTGAGGCTGGCATTGTAATGCAGATGATAGGGTTAGAACAGAAACAACCAGAAACTTTATCGCCTTTGGTAGCGCTGAGTGTAATCTTTCAGCTGCTTAGCGCGCGCATACGCCCAGCTATCGCCGAAAACACTGCTAAAATCCGCAACGCCTAAGCCTCTCCTGTATACTGTTGGGTAGTAATATCTACTCATTATGCAAAAACAAAACCATTGGCTACCAATACTAGGTTTGGTGCTAGACAGTAATTGGCTGTACTTAGCGCCGTTTCTAAATCTTTCAAATACAATCCAAGGCGCCTTTATTAGTGAATTAAGTGCCAATGGCCAACCGTATTCACTACTCTTTAGATGTTTAGATATAGCAGCCGGCGTAGTTTGGCTAGTAGCGGCATTGCAATGGGTGAGTATAAAATATTCACCACTTTCACTATTGTTTGGGCTGGTACTCTTTACCCTTGGTAGCGCCGATATTATCGATTCACTGTTACCGCTTGATTGCAGCGAAACAATGAGCGTGGTTTGTCGCAATACGAGCGGTTCGTCGCTCGTGAACAATGTGCATTTATACGAAAGTAGTGTGGCGGTTATTGCGTTTTCTATAATCGCTATAACCTTACTTATTTCACTGCACTTTAACCGACTACGTAGGCGCTTATATTACGTCACCATTCTGATGCTGGCTATGATGCTAGTGTGGCTGTTAGATACGCTGTATCGCCAGCACGCGCACCTAGAAGGCTATGGTTTTGTGCAGCGACTATTTGAGTTGTCTTTCATAGTTTGGTTTGTAGTTATTTGGCGTACAGCCTGGAGGCAGCCGAAATATATCCCTAAACTCTATCAGCGCCACTGGTTTAAACTACGTCTGCGTCGCACCTAAGCTGGTGTACGCCCGAGGCTATCCCTGTTACAATAACCAGCTATGATACTCTCCGTTGATATATCCGAAAAATCGTTTGGCGATAAAGATCTGTACCATGATCTGAGCTTTGCAATTCAGCCCAATGAAAAAGTTGGCTTAATTGGCCGTAATGGCACCGGCAAGTCGACATTGTTTAATATTATTACCGGCGACGATAAAGATTTTCAAGGAGAGATTTACGTTAAACGTGGCACAACCGTCATTGCCAGCCGCCAGGAACATCATGGTCACGAAGCTAAAACCGCCCTCGAGTACATCCAGGGCGATTTGCCTGAGTATGCACGCCTGAGCCATATTATTGATACCTACCCCGAAACGATGGGTGATGACACCACTAAAATCCAGCGCTACAGTGAAGCTCTCGACCGCTTTGGGCAGCTGGGCTACTTTCAAATTGAAGACGAGATTGGCCAAGCCTTTGACGATTACCAAATCGACATCGCCAAAATGCACCGCAAGATGGCCGATTTAAGTGGTGGTCAGAAGCGGATGGTGGAACTCATAAAAGTCCAACGTAGCCGCGGCAATATTGCGCTAATAGATGAGCCGACCAACCACATGGACTATGTCGCTAAGCAGTCGTTTATTAAATGGTTAACGGCGGCTAAAGAAGCCGTGCTCGTTATTACTCACGACCGTGACGTATTGGGCGTCGTTGACCGGATTATTGAGGTCCGTGACGGTAAGGCTTTCGCTTTTAAAGGTAATTATGACCATTACCTGCGTATCAATGCGACGCAGATTACCTCACAAGTTAATGAGTATGACTTAATTCAGCGTCGGATGCGCAACCTCACCGAAGACGTTATCCGCTTCCGTCGCATGAAGGAGCGCTCGCACGACCCCGGTACCATTAAGCGCTTCAAAGCCAACGAAGAACAAGCCGAAGCTGAGCTAGCGCGATTAACTAAAGCTGAAAAACCATCATTTTGGATTGACCAAGATTCGGTCGGTGATCTAAACCCTAAAATGACATCGGCTTATCAGAAATATAAGGCTCAGAATATTAAAGTTAGTGCCCAAACCTCGGAATCGCAATCGTCTCGCCTGTTGGTGCAAGCCGATAAGTTGAGCTTAGGCTACGACGGCAAGCCGTTGTTTAGTGATCTGACCTTTGCCTTGCACGAAGGTGAACGGCTACGACTGCACGGTCGTAATGGTGCTGGTAAAACTACGTTAGTTGATGCGATTGTGGCTAAGGTGCGTGGCGGCGAAGCGGCTTCAACGCAGTTCGGGGGCCACTTAATTTGTGAGCGCGATTTAAACCTCGGCCTCTACGAGCAAGAAATTGATGGCCGCTTTTTACCAATGACGTTATACGAAGCCCTGGAAGTAGTGTTGGATGAACACGAATTACCAATTAGCGACCAACACATCCGACAGCTGCTAAGTAATTACTTATTTAACCCGCACAGTGATGCTGACATGCCGGTGGCCCGCTTAAGTGGTGGCCAGAAAGCCCGCTTCCAGCTCATCCGCATGTTGGTTAATAACCCGCAAATTTTAATTTTGGATGAGCCAACCAACCACTTAGACTTGCCGAGCATCGAAGAGTTGGAATCGGCCCTAGCTAATTATACTGGGGCTATAATTTACATTTCGCACGATAGTTTCTTTGCCGATAAACTGGCTGGAACGATGCTGCCAATTGGCGCCCAGAAGTAAGTCTGAAATCGTTATTTTTTACGCGGAGCACGAACCACATACAATGGTCGATTAGCAACTTCAGTGTGAATGGTGGCGATGTAGAGGCCAATCAGTCCGAGCGCCATCAGGACGATACCAATTAAGAAGATGATTAACACTGCCAGATCAACACTGTTAGCCACCCGCAGGTGAAGTGGGTCGTGTAGCGCAAACATTTCGACGGCTATGACGGCGCCCAAGCTGCCGAAAAACAAAGTAATAAGTAAGCCAAGGTAGCCGGCTAGTTTTAACGGTACCAAGCTCATACCGACAATTGAGTTAAGCGCTAAACCGGTTAGTTTACGCAAGCTGTAGGCGGCCTCACCGTGCAAGCGAGTAGCCGGTTTAAACTCCACGTATTCACGGCGGAAGCCAAGCCAGTCTATCAGGCCCCGCGTCATACGACTGCGCTCGGTAAAGCGATTAAACTCATCAATCACGACGCGGTCGATCATTCTAAAATCGGTGGCATTTGGTAGAATCTCGACTGATGATAGGGCGTTCAGAATTTTATAAAACAGCTTGCTACCCTGGCGTTTCACCCAAGGGGCGTACTGCTTGTCGGCTTGGCGCAGACCAATAATCACTTCGGCGCCTTGTTCCCAAGCGGTAATAAACTTACTAATAGTCGCTGGCGGGTGCTGCAAGTCGGCATCGATAATAACGGCTGCCGCGCCTCGACAGTCATGTAAACCGGCGGTGACGGCGACTTCTTTACCAAAATTTCGTGACAACTCTAGGCAGCGAATCGTCATATCTTCGCGCCCTGGTTTAAGGGTGCTTATGGTACGGGCGGTGGCATCACGACTGCCATCATCGACAAATAACAGTTCGTAGCGGTAGCCTATTGGCAAGGTCGTAACGCAGGCCTGCACGAACGGCGTAATGTTAGCGGCCTCGTTAAAGCACGGGATGATAAGACTGATAGTTGGTAGGGTGGTTGAGGCTTTCATATGGGTTTATTCTAAACGACCTGCGTCGGCTTAGCTATACGGACTTACCGGCTAAAGGGCGTTAAACGGGTGGTATGTCGCTCGGCAATGGTGGCGATACCCCGCAGACTAACGAACCATTCGGGTGCGCCGGCAGCCTGCAGTGTAGTCATTATAGCTTCTCGATCTTGATGTAAAAAGCCGGAGCCGCGGTTAGCCATTTCAACCTGCCAAGGCGTTAGGTCGGTAATTAAATCGGTGGCAGCCGGCTCAGCGTTAACGGCAGCATGGGCAATTACAAAATGCCAGCGACCATCTGCAACTTTATGTAGTTCGCGTCGTGAGGGTAAACCGCGGCTGGTAAGTGCTTCGTGGAGATCAAAGGTTAAACGATCACACTTGTTGCCCCGGGACATATCGGAGTACATCGGTAACTGCAACCGTTCGATATTATCGGCGTAAATCTGGGGCACAACATCCTGCAAAACAGCTTTTAGTTCCATAAGCACATTATACCATAAAAAACTCAATAAAACAACGAAACGATTGAGTTACTTACCGAGCGACGGAATATTTGGTGCCCTGCGTGGTTGCGGTGGCAGCTATTTTACCGGCAGCTATCGACTCTAGTAGGTACTTTCGAATTGTCGCGGTATCGAGATTTATGCCTCGGGCTAGCGCGGAGCGGCGTAATTCCCCGCTACTAATCGGCTCAGTTGCGGCGGCTACTAAGGTCGCGAAGAGCTGCTGATGACTGGTAATAGCCTCGGGACGGGCTTTGAGGCCGGCCGAATTACTGCGCGCCTTAAGTACGAGCGTCTTTACGAAGTCAAAATCCGAAACTATATATTCTAGCTTTTCACGCCCTTCGTGGCGGTAGGCCTTTGAGGCTTTGCGGGCGCCGTCAACTACACTGAGCAGGCTGTCTATCGTTTGCAGCTGTTGCTCAGAGGCGCGGACGGCTTCACGGGCGTTACTGCTAGCAATATCACGACTCGATTTAAGGGCGTTCGGCTTTTTGGCAAACTGGGTCGTTTTATTTGAGATTTGTTTAATAAGGGCAGTTTTGTCAGCACTGTAGCCATAATCAGTTAGCAGTCCATCGGCAATGTCAGCGTTGGTGATCGGTTCGTTGGAGGTTGCAAAGTATTTTTTTAAGAAATCAACGACATCGACCATTAAAGGGCGGCTATCGCTGCGAAGCTTCATGTCGGCAAAGCCTGGCTCGGCCGTAAAGCTAATTGTTGGCTTGCCTCGACCAGTCGATAGATGCTCCACCAGGTTGGTGGCGGCCATATCCTGGATAACCTGCGCGGCGTGACTAATTTTGACCTTCAAGAGCGAGCTGATTGTCGTCATGTTAGTGAGTTCGCCATCGGTGTCTCGAAGTAAGCGCATGACTTCTAGGCGGCGCTGGCACGGTCGGATGCCGGTCTCACTTAAGGTCGCCGTTGGGCCGTGAAAATCGCTGAGCGACTGGGGTACTTCTAGCGACACCTGCAGTAAGTGCCCGAGCAACGGTAACGCCTGTTTCTGGCCAAAGCTATTCATACTGTAGGCCACCGGTTCATCGGAGGTCTTTTCGGCGGCACCGGCAATCGCAAAAGCAGCACAGTAACTAAATGGACCGGTTACCGAAGTGCTCCAAGCTGGCTCACTGCCCTGCAATTCCATAATGGCTCGATACAGCGGTGTAGGTGTAAACTGTTCGCCACCCCGCATGGCGGCAAACACCAGGCCTTTCATTTCGTTATTGCCAACGCCAGCAATAACGTCATACAGTTGCGGCAACGCCAAAGATTCCGGACGATTCATCTACTTATAATAGAATAAAACAAGATAAAAGTCAAAGACTATTAATCAGCCAGGGCGAACTTTTCTACGACCTGCAAATCTTCTTGGCTTATAGTGACTTTCTCGATAGTTGGATCGACATGCCCGGTAGCGACAATAAAACGGGCATATTTGTTATGGAGCTGGGCGTATTCCTTCAGGGTTAAATCTAGCCTATCAGTACAATTTGCGTCGGCGCATTCACAGGCAAACGCTATTTCTAACTCGTGTTGCTCTTCTGCGGGCACGTGGTGGGCCAGTTTATCGGCAGACAGCTTGTTACTGGCGCGCGCGGCAAGCTCGGCATTAATCTTTTGACGGTCCGTCAGCTTAGTGTTCATTAACTATCATTGTAACACTCATGGTTAAGACGGCGTATCAAGATTCTGGGGCTGGCGGGGCGCCGGAATTAAGTCTGCGGAGCGACCAGTTGGCGACGTCGTTTGATTGTCCTCGGGTAGGCGTTGTTTAGCAACAATATGACGCAATAATAATGCTTTATGCGGGTCAAAAATAGCTTCAAACTGTACTCGCGGGCGTTGACTACTAAGATCCACAAAGACATTGGTGACATCTTTAGGAGGGACGGTGCCGTTCCACTCCAAGATTTAATAACTAACTCGCCTATCACACTGTGTGTCTCAAGCGAGCGTTTAGCGGCGGCTGCTTCAGCAGCCTGTTGATGGTGTTTAGCAATTGCTGCTGATGAAAAAGGATTATGAAGCAGTAGCGAGAGGGTGTGACCTCCGACTGTTCTGACAATTTGAGCTGCCGAAATAGCAGGCTCAACAAAGACCTCCCTATACATGCTTCCTCCTCGGTAAGAAGTCCAAAGTAGCATATTTATTATCTGCTGGCTGTAAAATTATAGGCTTAAGCTGTTGCTCCACTCGAGCGTCGAAGATTTATCAAGCTACTTGCCTGCAATGCTCAGCGTGAATGACGGAAGAATAATAAAGACCTGTATGAAAAGCAGCCGTATCAATAATTGCGTTAATTCTGAGTTGGGTTTCGCTATTGAAGAGGGGGCACTAAATGTCCTTCAAATAAAAACAGGATACCACTATGGATATCCTGCTTAGGTTTGGCTATGACCCTATTGGTTGTGGGAGATTGAGCTAAGGTTGCGGTTTGCTAGGTTTAAGGCGTCTGTGGCCTTATTAAGAGCGGCTAAACCAACAGCTAACGCAATTGCGGCAGTGATCAGCGCCAGAGTCGCCAATTGCTTTGCTAAGTGTGAATTTGTGTGCGCATCTCGTACGCGGTCGTAATCGCGATCCCGTGAATTGTAGTCGTCTGCCATATAAATCCCTTCTTTAATTGATACCGGCATACTGCACGCTATGTTTAGTGGTTGCAGTTAGTAATTTCACACCATGTGAGCGGCTCCGTGTATGGACAAATAGTTCGACTATTCTATCTTAGATGGCATTATAAGCATATAATGAGTACTATGGAACGCACCCTAGTTATACGGAATCCCGCCTGTTCTCATGCCGAGAAAGTTCAACACGATGTCTTAAACGTTTTGCACGACGAATTACCACCGGCCAACCTTACTGAATTGTGGACGCCCAGCGCTAACCGAGCCGAGACTATAGAAGCAATTGCTGCAGTAATTCAGCCCGGCGATAGAATTATTGTGGCGGCCGGCGACGGGACCGGCAATGCGGTTGCCAACGCGTATATCAGCGCCAAGGCAGAAGGCTCTCGAATCGCATTTTTACCCTATGGTAACTTCAACGATATGGCTAGCACGTTTACTAGCAAGGCAGCCCGAAAAAATCCGCTGCTGTTGCTACATAGTTCGGCGGAGACTGTCCAAGTACGCCCGCTCAGCGTCTCGAAAAATGGCGAACAGTTTTCCTATGCCATGCTGTACGCAACGGTTGGCTGGACGGCGCTGGCGGCAGCAATGTTCGACACGTCTGTTACTAGACAAGCCCTCCAGTCTGGGCAAGCGACCCTTACCAACAGTCTAAGGGATATTGCGCGGATGTACTTTAAGACCAGGTCTTCGGCTTTTCTGCCGCCGTTTTATCGGGACGGGGACGAAAATCTTCACGAACATACAACCGACATTGTAAGCATAAATGGACCAGTCATGGCCCGGATCATTAAGAGTCAAGAACGATTTTACGCGCAACAACAGTTTTTACGGACCGATCTAGACGTGTCGAGATTATCTAGGAACGTCCCGTTTTTAGGTAAAAGTGCCCTTAACTTCGTACTAGGCAGCAACTTTAAACTGCCGGGTGCTCGAATTGTCGAAGACAGTTTACGCTTTAGCTCGGCAGAGTTGCCGGTGCAGCTGGACGGCGAGTTTACTTTGCTGCCAGACGTTGCTAATCTGCGCCTTTCAAAAGATCAGCGCGTCTCTGCCCCAACGATTTCGATCATAAAAACTAAAAATAAAGAAAGCTCGTTGCCTAGATTCGGCCTAGTGATCGGTAAAAAGCACATCGCACATCCGTTGACTTTATAATGCCGAAGTATATAATTCTAGACTTATTAGCATAAACAGAAACCAAGTAACGCGTGCCTCACACACCACCAGAACTACTCGTAGTTGTTCCCTATTACAATAGACAAGAGACCATCCAAAGAACTGTTAATAGTATTTTATCGCAGACGCACGACAATTTTCAGTTGCTGATTGTCGACGACGCTAGTGAGGTACCAGCTCGCGACGTCGTTAATCCAGATCCACGAATACGCTTTTTCAAAATGAAGCAAAACAGCGGCCGCTACTTTATCGATGCCGTGGCCACTAGGGCCAATCCGTACCCCTACTACATGCCCCACGACTCTGACGACGAATCGGTACCAGACCGCTTAGCAGTGTTAAAGCAGAGAATGGGCCACGGCGACGTCGATGTGGTTTACAATTTGGAGCATCGAATTGAACTAGATGGTAACCAACAGACCATGCCGGTTGCGCCGTTCTTTATACCGCTGCAACGGAGCAAGTTAGTCCATCGAGCTCATCATAGTGCGCTCTATAAAAATGAGATCCTTTTGAGCAGCGGCGGTTATCACCCCGGCTTTAGGGTGAGCTACGATACCTTTATGATCAATGTCCTAAAACTGGTGGCCAAGACCGATATCATTGCGGAGCCATTGTATGTTCGTCACAAGATGGAAGAAAGTCTGACTGGGTCAGTAGAAACTGGGCTCAAGAGCCCCTACCGAGCCAGAGTTCGCGAGCGATTAGCGCAGCTGTTTTACCAGTGCTATGACCGCCCAGATCAAACACAGGCCATTATCGAAGGTAGCATTGCACAAAAGACCAAGGCGCAAATGAATTGTGAAATTGTAAGGCTTCGAAAAGAGATGAACTGGTCGTAGGCTCTAGCGGCTGGGCTGCGGACTAACGACCGAACCGTTCTGTTAGCCCAACAACTGAAGCAATAGAAAACACCCACGGCGAGGTGGGTGTTTTCTATTGGCTCAACGAATGGTTCCTATTCCAAACTCTTATTGAGCTAGAGCAAGGATGACAGCGCCAATGCTAATGATGCAAAGCGCGACTGCTTTAATTTTTGTAAACGACTCTTTGAAGTAGATGATCCCAATCAATGAACCCATCAAAATACTGCTGCCCTTAATTGCACTAACATACGCAATTGGGCCATCACTGATTGCTGCGAGGTAGGTCATGGTTGTGAGTGCCGAAAAAGTGCCACTAAAACTGAGTCGTTTGATTTCTTGTCGAGCGACAGCAACTTCGTATATCCGCATGCGAAGTGCCATCACGCTAAACAGGCCCAGCGCCCCAACAGTACTCAATAAACTGAAATATATTGGTTCGCATACCTTGAGCGCAAACGTATCGAATACGCCAACCAGAGACACTAGTAAAATGCTAGCGAGCATATAAAGATTCGGTTTGTCGGCAGTAAATATTTTGAGCGGGTTGTGTAGGTACTTGCCCTTGAGATTGAGCATATATACCCCGACCATGATGCTCACAATCCCGGGGATGGCCATGATTGATGGTCGTTGACCAAGTACGATGTAGCCCAGAACCAAGGCAAAGAACGGGCTCAAACTCTGCAGCGGGAGAATTTTAGACAGTTCCCCTTCTTTCATTGCGCGAAAGAAAAAATAGTTATTGAGCGGATAGAAGGCAAACACTAAAAACAGCATCGGTAGCCAAAACTGTAAGCCGAGGGTGAATGGATTGAGCCACTCACCAAATAGCAACAGCGCAGAAATCTGTACCGGCAGCGACAACAGCTGGATCGACCAACCCAATGTTACGTTATGCAGTGAATGAGAAAGTTGTTTGTCATTAGCTCTGCGTACAGAGGCAATAACTGCGCTGGAGAGCGCGAATAAATACCACAATAGAGGTCCTTTTTTTAATTTTTTGATTGTAAGACTTGCGAGAGTGCTCGCTGTTGTGAATAGATAATAGCATAAAGGTTATAAAAAGTCAACAGCCTATCGACACTGGTATATCTCAAAATAATAAAGGGCTAACACAAAAAGACTTCCGAAGAAGTCTTTTAGAACATAATTTTCGTGGCTCCGCATAATTGGACGAATTGGAACCAGATACGCATAGAACTAGTAGCAAT
>JARXKN010000020.1 GCA_030271625.1 Patescibacteria group bacterium | reverse complement strand
ATGCAACAGGCCTAACCATCAATAACGAAGTCAACTCCACCACCGCCTTCCAGATCCAGAACGCCGCTGCTAGCGCATTGCTTACCGCTGATACAGTAAACCAGCGTTTGGGTGTCAATGTGACCTACAGCGCCATGGCTGCGCCAACCCAAAACGTTACGAGCACTTCAACCACTGGCGGCACGCTGGCAGCAACTACGTACTACTATAAGATTACGGCTGTTGATTCTGCGGGTGGCGAAACGGCAGCAAGTGTTGAGAGAAGCCAGGTAACGACGGGTGCAACAAGTACCGTCACATTGTCATGGGTACCAGTCACTGGCGCGAGTGGCTACCGGATTTACCGCGGTACAACCGCTCTAGGTGGCGCCAACTCTGAAGTCTATCTGACCAACACGCTTGGTACCGTTAACGCTACTAACCTCAACTACATTGATACTGGCAGTATGAACGCCGGAACAGGTGCCCCACCAGCTTCCAACACCGCGTATACCAGCACAAATGTCAGTAACAGCAAGTTGCAGCTGGCACTCGGCGGTAATGGTACACCGACTGGCCAGCTCTATGTAGGCGGTACTACGCCTACTGCAGCAGTAAGCATTATCACTTCGCTAGGCAATTCGAACAGTGGAATAGTTGCTCAAGGGCGCTATGCATATGTGTCTGATTCGTCTAGCAATACCTTTGCAATTGTAGATATTTCGAGCCCAACTAGTCCTGTCATAGTTGGTAGTGTCAATAACTTCTCCACCTGTCGAAACGGTTCTGGCGTAAAGGTACAAGGCAAGTATGCTTATATATATGGCTCCGGAGCCTTCTTAAACTTCTGTATCTATGACGTGTCTAACCCGACCAACCCAACCTTGGTCTACCAAAGTCCTAATAATGTAGGTGGCTTACTCTACGTCAGTGGTCGTTACCTCTACACGGTAACGCCAAATAGCCGATTGCAGATCTGGGATATTTCTAACCCTGCTGCACCAATCCCATCAGGGAGTGTAGCTACCAGTGCCAACTCATCCATCCAGAGTGTGCAAGGCCGCTACGCATATGCCATTAGCAC
This sequence comes from Patescibacteria group bacterium, assembly GCA_030271625.1. Classification (GTDB taxonomy): domain Bacteria; phylum Patescibacteriota; class Saccharimonadia; order Saccharimonadales; family UBA4665; genus UBA4729. The sequence goes on along the minus strand of JARXKN010000020.1, from coordinate 4,502 downwards.
CAGTGCAAATAACCTACAAATCTTCGATATTTCCAACCCCGCAGCGCCGGTCACCGCTGGTACTGCTAGCGTGACGACAAACACATTGGCAGCGTATGTCCAGGGTCGCTACGCTTACGTGGTCGATTCCGGCGCTGCTGCACTCGACATTTTCGATATTTCCAACCCTGCTAGCTCTACCAAGGTGGGTACGGTTGGAGTAGCTAATATCCTCAATGTATCAGTGAGTGGCCGCTACGCGTATACTACGAGCACAAATGGAGTGTTCAGAATATATGACATTTCTAACCCAATAAATCCGTTTATTACGGGCACCTACGATACCCTTGTCGGTTCATCATTAGCTGGATACGTCCAGGGTCGCTACGCCTACTTAGGTAGTACCGCCGGCTTCCAAGTGTACGATCTTGGCGGCGCCTACGTTCAGCAATTGGAAGTTGGCGATACTGAAACAGGCTCCTTGCAGGTCAATGGCAACACCGGGATCAATGGCAGTCTATCACTCCAAGGCGGCTTTACTACGGGCTCATCGGCTCAGGTTGCCGGTAACCTCGGTGTCGGAGGTGGCGCAAATATCCAAGGCAGTACGGTACTTACTGGTGGCCAAAATAATCTTACAGCTCCTACTACGCCAACGGTCGCGCCACAGGGAACAACGGGAGCCCAGCGTTGGGATTACACCGTCACGGCAGTCAACGCCTACGGTGGCGAAACAGTCGCTTCAACGGCGGGAACTACCGCCACCGGCAACGCTACCCTTGGTGCTGTTAATTACAACCTGATAAGCTGGAGCGCGGTCAGTGGTGCCACGGCCTACAAGATCTATCGCACCTACGTCACTGGCGCTACGTCACCAACTACCACCGGCTACATCGGTAGCACTACTTCGACCAGCTTTAATGATATCGGACTAAATGGCACCGTTACAGCTTCGCCAACTACAGATACCACGGCCCAACTAACCGTTCAAGGTGCAGCGCTGTTTAAGAATGCATCTGACTCTACCTCCGCCTTCCAGGTTCAGAATGCGGCTGCGACGCCGGTGATGACGGTTGACACCACAAACGCTCAGTTAGTGGTTCGTGGCGCTGCATCTACAGCGGTGCTAGGGGCAGAGCTGAGCCCAGGTAACGACTATACCGTTGGTGCTAACTGGACGACCACCGGCTGGACAACTACAGTCACGAATGCTACCCACACCACCGGTAACACCTCGCCGTTAATCGATACGCAGTTTGCTGTTACAGGAGGCGCCACGTACCAAGTAAACTTTAGTACGACCGGTTTCGCGACAAACACAGAGTATGTTACTCCACAAATTGGTGGTAATACAGGGCAGGCAGTTTACGGTAACTCTAACGAAAGCCAGATTATCACCGCAGTGGGCACAGGGACACTACGATTTACACCAACCTCTAACTGGAACGGCATAATCGGCGCAGTAAGCGTCAAGGTGTTAACGAAGACCAAACCAGTCCTAACTGCGCAGAATAGTACAGGCACTGCAGCGTTGGAAGTACGTGCATCTGGCGTTACAACCAGCACCTTCATAGGCTTATCTTCTGGCGAGGCAAATACCAGTGGCAACTACAACACGGGGTACGGTAATACAAGCTTGCAGAGTAACACTAACGGCAACAATAACACCGCAAGTGGGTACGCGAGTCTCCAGTCAAATTCCGGTGGTTCATACAATACTGCAATGGGCTTTCAGGCCCTCCAATTAAATACCACTGGCAACAACAATACCGCAGTCGGTAACGTTGCACTGGGTAAAACTACTACTGGAACTGATAATACGGCGGTCGGTAGCTATTCACTACAAAATAATACGGGCGGCTACCAAAATACAGCTATAGGACGGGGCGCGATGAATGCTAACACTACCGGACTATTTAACACGGCTCTAGGCTATAATTCGCTCAGTGCTAACCTAACTGGAAACAACAATACAGCCATAGGCTTGGGCGCAGTGTCCGCCGCAACAACGGCTGGAAACAATACAGGGGTTGGCTATTATGCACTTTTCAACGCCACGACTGGCGGCGCAAACACCAGTTTAGGTGTGCAGTCTTTATACGATGTGAGTACAGGCACTGGCAATGTTGGCATTGGCTACAAGTCCGGATTAACGAGTATATCAGCTAATACTAATACCACTGGTGCTAATAATACTTTCATCGGTAACCAATCAGGCCCTGGCGTAGCAAGCGCAGCCGCCTTGCAGAATGCAACTGCAATTGGTTATTTGAGTGCCGTTAGCGCTCACGACACGCTGGCATTAGGCTGTACTAATGGCACGAACGGCTGTTCGACATCCACAAAGATTTCCATCAACTCTGCCGGCTATGCGAACAGTCCGCTTACAGTTTCCAATATCAGGTACAGCACAGGTACCATAACTGCGAGCGGCACGACAGCTATCACAGGAACCAGCACTGTTTGGACAAGCGCCATGGTCGGTGGGAAGATATACTTCACAAACTCAGTTGGCACCTATACCTCAGATACCATCACGGCCGTAGGAAGCAATACCACGCTTACCACTGCAGGTTCAAATACGATTACAGCTGGTGCCACGTATGTTATTGCATACGCTGGACTGAACATTTCAAGCACCGGCGCGCTCAGTTTACAAAATACCGCAGATTCCACGACAGCATTCCAGCTCCAAAACGCAGCCGGCACCAGCAACCTAATTGTTGCCGATACGACTAATACTAAAATTGGAATTGGCGTTGTGCCAATCACCGGTGGGGGCATCCTGCAGGTCTCTGGCAACCTGAGTGTGACCGGCAGCGTTGAAGGCAAGGGTGGAACTGCGGCGACACAAGTCTTTGGTGGCTGGGTTACCGGCGACTCCGTCGATCGTTACCAAGTTACAGCCGGCGGCGCCATTACGTGGGGCCCTGGCAACGCTGCCACCGATATCAGTTTGAGCCGCTCGGGCGTTGGTGGGCTCACGGTCCAATCTACAACAAACTCAACCACGGCCTTCCAAATCCAGAATTCAGGAAATTCCAGCTTGTTTACCGTCGACACTTCCGCTAATGTCGTGAAGGTCGCGCTCGGTAGTACGGCAAGTACTACTGCAGTTTGTTCGAGCTTAGCAGCAGCTACTGCGCCAACCGCGAGCACTGCCTACGAACTCCGCGACTGTTCTGGCGCGCCAGTTGCCGATTATGCCGAAAGCTACCCAGTCGCTGCTGGCACCGACTACGGTGACATCGTATCTGTCGGCAGCACTATGGTTAATACGTACGAAGACACCAACGGCACAGTAGATTGGACCCGCGTCAAAAGCCAGATTACCCAGCTTGTGAAGTCGTCTAGCCCGTACCAGTCTAATACTATCGGTATTGTGTCTAACAACTACAATAACTTTACCTCCGCTGGTTACAACATCAAACCAGAAGACAACCCGAAACCTATCGCCTTGAACGGGCGCGTACCGGTTAAGATTTCCGCGGGCTCCGCAGCCATACTGCCAGGGGATTATCTGACCACCTCTACTGATCCTGGTAAGGCCACCATGGCCACCGGCGCCGGCTACGTAATTGGTAAAGCGATAGCTGCGTGGGATCCTGCCAGCGGCGCAGCCACGGTCATGGTGTATGTTGAACCAGGTTATTACGGCGGCCCAAGCCAAACGAGCCTTGTACAGAACGGTTCTAGCGCTACGCTTACAGGGTTGAATGTCACGGGTACAGCCGACTTTGCCGACATAAATGTATCCGGAATGGCCAAGCTGCAAGACCTAAAGGTAGTGGGCGCAGTGGCTATTGGCGGCAACCTGACGGTCACCGGACTGGTATCAGTTGTAGACCTAAAAATTAGTGGGCACATTATAACGGCAGGGCAGTCGCCTACCGCTCAAGTGGTCAGCGCGGTCGCCGGTGGCACAGCAAGTTCTTCAGTAGAGGGTAATGACACGCTCGGCACAATCTCATTTGTATCCAGTACGAATCCGCAGCTGGACGATACCATCAAAGTCACGTTCAAGGGCGCCTACAGCAAAACGCCGAAGGTCCTGATAAGCGCTGCCAATGCCGATGCCGCGCGTATTCAATTCTTCCGCGACAATACCACGAGCACCGAGTTTACCATTAAGTTTGGTTCGCAACTTGCACCAAATACCACGTACAAGTTCGATTACTTTACTGCAGAATAAGTAGTGCTCCATATAATTTAGTTCAGCTCTATTTTCGATGATTCATTAGAATGGGCGATTTATCTGATGTTGTCTTAACAACTTTTGATTATTTCTGCCCCTGTTATTTTAATAGTTTGTCAATGCAAAGCGTAGACGAAAGCTCTACATAAGAAGTCCCGTTTTTATGTACTAAATACAACTAATAATCATGATTTATTACATAAATTTTACGTAGATTATTTGAGTCAAAAAAAGGCTTTTAACACCTTGCAAAGTGCTTGCGCTAAGGGTATTATTACAGTACGTCGGATTGTAATAAAAAACAAAACAAACCAACGACTTAAAAATA
>JARXKN010000006.1 GCA_030271625.1 Patescibacteria group bacterium | reverse complement strand
GAGCAACCTTGATCTTCGAGCTAAAGTGCGGGGCATCACCCTGGAACGCATCATCGCACCTAATCTTCCAAGCATTGGCGCTGACCGCCTCAGTATCACCGAGGTCATTAATAACCTCATTGATAACGCTATTAAGTACAGTAACGGCACGCCGACCATCAAAGTCGAAACGCATCTGACACAAGAGGGCTTAATCGAGACGACCGTCCAGGACTTTGGTCTGGGTATTAGCAGCAGCATCATGCCGAATCTATTTACCAAGTTCTACCGCGATCACCGTAATCGAGCCCAGATAGGTGGCACCGGCCTGGGCTTATACCTGTCTAAGGCCATCGTTACGGCGCATGGCGGCAATATGTGGGTTCGCTCCCGTGAAGGGGCCGGTAGTACGTTCGGCTTTACGCTGCAGCCATATGCCACGCTTGCTGAAGCCGCTAAAAAGCAGGGTGATGACGAAATGATTCGTGGCGCCCATGGCTGGATTAAGAACCACTCACTGTACCGCCGTTAAGAAGTTAAAATAATAAAGGAATCTGCTAGAGTATTACTATGGAACCAACCCCGACACCTCCCATCGCCCAAACACCCGACACGACGCCGTTAGCCAACACCCAAATGCCCACCCCGCAACCACAGGCTCCAGCTCGGCCAACGGGGCGCAAAGTGCTCTGTATTGAAGACGAGCATTTTATTGGCGAACTATACGCCCGGGCTCTGGGCAAGTCAGGTTACGAAGTGGTTGTCATGACTGATGGCCAAAAAGGTTTAGACGCCGCCCAAACCAACGATTTTGATATTATTTTACTTGACCTCATGTTGCCGAATGTCACCGGTATCGAGATCTTACAAGCCCTCCGTGACCCCGCTAAAACCACACCGCTACGCGCGAAAATTATAATTACGACCAATCTAGAACAACGCGAAGACGTGCGAGCGGCCATCGAAAAACAAGCCGACGGCTACTTAGTTAAAGCCGAGCTGACGCCACGGGAACTGGCCGCCTTCGTCGATACCGTATTATAGGGCAGTTGCCTCGTACTGCTGAAAACATAAACACAATTACACCCAAAAACAAGGCTTGCAGTGGTCTCGGCTTCAGGACTATACTGTTGACCTAGCCATGTGTGGGCTGGTAGTCATACCTTCCTCCGCGCAGACTTTTTTAACAGCGACATACTCACCGGCCGGACCTAGTCCATGTGCCAGGCGTCCCTGAAGCTTTTTTCATCACTTTCTGGTCACGGTAATCGCTCTCGAACGGGGTTCATTACTTATCCAGTCAGTTTCTCCACTTACCGTTCGCTGCTAGCTAACGCTTTGCAGTCTCTCTTTATTATTACTTTTTCACTCTAGGAGAACACTCATATGACACGTATTAACGCCCCCGTAGAAGTCACCGCACTCGGTTTTCGAAACAAAAAAGACCAACACCAATTAGAAAGTTTCCCAAAACGCATGGTGTGGGGTGACCGCGAGTATAACTTTGCCGAGATGACCATGCAGTACTTGGTACGCAAAGGCCAGCAACTAGTTACGTTATTTGATGTCACCGATGGCAGTACCTTGTACCGATTGCGTCTAGAAGACGATTGCTGGACCCTCGTCGGCACATCTGGCAGCGGCTTAATCATTACCCGGGCTTAAATAAACATATGAATCGAAAGGAACAAAACCAATGCATCAAGAAGATCTTAGCACTTTGGCCGATAGTGGAAATGTTGCCATCCACGGTGGCTTTCCCAACCCCGCCCTCGACCGTATCGGGCAGGGCAGCAAGCTAGCCCTCGATTTAAACGCCGCGCTTATTAAACATCCCAGTAGTACTTATTTATTCCGAGTCCGCGGTCATAGTAGCGAGCCGGATGGTATTTTTGATGGAGATTTAGCACTTATAGATCGCAGTTTATTGCCGCGCACCGACGACTTGGTTCTGGTTTGGCAGGCCAGCGGGTTCGTGCTGTGCCACTATAACCGCATGGACCCCCATGATACATTCTGGGGAGTGATTAGCAGTACGATTCATGAACGACGGCAGCACCTATGAAACAGCTGCTGTTTGCATTAATAGATTGCAATAATTTTTTTGTTAGCTGCGAACGAATTTTTCGGCCCGACTTGGCCCATCGACCGGTTGTCGTTTTATCAAGCAACGACGGCTGTGCCGTAGCCCGCTCTAACGAAGCCAAGGCGCTGGGAATCCCGATGGGCGCCCCAGCCTTTAAATACCGTGACCTGTTCCGTGATAACGGGGTTGTGCAGTTTTCTGCCAATTTTGAACTATACGGTGATATTAGTGACCGGATTAGCCGGCTACTCACAGCTGTCACGCCTCATATCGAGCTTTACTCCGTCGACGAGTCTTTCCTAGATTTGCAAGAACTCGACATTGCCGATTACGCTGTCTGGGGGCAGGCATTACGGCAGCGGATTATGCGCGAGATTGGCGTCCCGACTTCGATTGGTATAGCCACTAGTAAAACTTTAGCTAAGCTCGCCACCGAGCATGTCAAAAAAATGCCGGCCTTACGGGGAGCACTCGATTTAATTACCGCTAGCGCAAGTGAGCAGGCCGCCTATTTGCAGGCCACCACCATTGAGGATATCTGGGGAGTGGGCCGTCGTTTAGCACCCAAGCTTAAAGCCGAAAGCATTTTTACAGCCCATGACCTAGCTCGCATGAATCCGCGGCGCGCTCAGCAATTAATGGGCATCCACGGCCGTCAAATGGTAACCGAACTCAATGGCACGAGCTGCCTACCATTAGAGAAGGTTAGTAAAGTCCGCCAGACGGTTATGCACGGTCGGCAATTTGGCGAAGATACGAACGACGTACGCGTCCTAGAAGCAGCGGTCGCCAGCCTCACCGCTAAAGCGGCCTTTCGACTCCGTAACGACTCGCTCTTAGCTCGCGGAGCGTGTATCACGCTTAGTACAAATCGGCTTAAGCCCGGCTACCAGCAAGTTAGTCGGTATCTGACATTTATCACCCCCACTGCCGATACCGGCATCATTACTCAGCAGTTGATGCTGGCGCTCGGAACTATGTATAACAGTCGCAGTCAGTATCACCGTGCCAATGTTTTACTGTACAACCTACAACCCGAGACGGCGCTCCAGGCCGATCTATTCGGTGACGTCGACTTAGTCGCTAGTAGTCAAAGTTTGCACCGGATGGAAGCCTTAGATGCTATTAACAAGCGCTATGGCAGCAGCACCATCCGCTTTGCAGCTGAGGATCTCAGTCGCGCTTGGCAGCCGAAGCGTCAGCTGCGTAGTCCCCGCTATACTACCCGCTGGACCGACCTACCCAGCGCTCAACTTTCACTGTAGACTGGTCGATAATGAAACAAGCCATAATTGTCGACCAACTACTCAGCCAACACCCGATTATATCCGATCAAATTAGTAAGTCGGCGTTAGCGGCCGTTTTACAGCAACTAGACAAGGTACTAACCCAAGACGTTGCGGGTGCCGTAGTAGAGTTTGGCTGTTACATCGGTACAACTAGCCTGTTTATGCGCCGCTTGCTGGACGCCCACCAGCAATCTGACCGGCGCCAGCTGTTCGCCTATGACTCGTTTAGAGGCTTACCGGACAAGACAACCGCCGATAGCAGCGGCGCCGGCGAACAATTTAAGGGCGGGGAACTCAGCGTATCCAAAAAGCAATTTTTGCAGGAATTTCATAAAGCTAACCTGACAGCCCCCGTAACCGTTAAAGGCTGGTTCAAGGAGTTGTCGCCAAACCAACTGCCAACCACCGTCGCTTTCGCTTTTTTAGACGGTGACTTCTACGAATCAATTATCGATTCCTTGCGGCTAGTTTGGCCGCGACTAACAACGGGTGGCGTAATCACCATTGACGATTACCAAAAAGAAGCCTTACCGGGAGTGGAGCGGGCAGTCCGTGATTTCTTTCAGGACAAAACTATACAGCTCCATCATGAACAGCACATTGCTATTATCACCAAAAGCTAGTGCTATGATGTGGACATGAAACTACATATCGTAACCGTTGGCGCTCCAAAGTTGACCTATGCCAAAGCCGGCTGGGAAGAGTACCTGGGCCGCCTGCAACACTACCACCAGCTACGGGTGAGTCACGTTGCCGACAAAAACAATGACAGCGAGCACCTATTGGCAGCAGCCAAAGGGAGTTACTTAGTTATTCTTATGATTGATGGGCCGCAGTTTAGTAGTCACCAGCTGGCCGATTTTCTGCAGCGCCGCGCCCAGACCGGACAAGAGGTCTGCTTTATGATTGGCGGTCCCGATGGGCTACCTGACGAAGTTATAGCGGCCGCTCACCAGCAACTTGGGTTGAGTAGCCTGACATTTCCACACGATCTGGCAATGGTCGTTTTACTTGAATCGTTGTACAGAGCCAGCACCATAAATGATAATCAACCGTATCACCGCTAAATACCGTACAATATGGGTATGAAACAGCTTCGTTTTTTGGGTTTGGTTGTGGTGCCGACGTGGTTAGTCCATGTCGTCCTCGTCAGCGGCTACGCAAAGCTGTTCGCCGATACGCACAGCCTGGTATTTCGCCTCTTGTACGCTGTGGAGTTAAGCCTAACTTTTTCATGTGGCATTTATTTTTACCTTAGAAAGGTCGATCAGCCACTTGCAAAACTAGCCGTCGTGCTGCTGGTCGTGGGCTATTTGGCAGTCATTGACGGGCTACTTTCATTGACCATCCCAAGCGTTAGAACGATGTTTGATATTTGGCATTTTGCCGCCGCCTACAGCCTACTGGCCGTCAGCTTAGTTGTCGTTTACCGCCAGCGAGTCAGACGATAGTGTTTAGCGATGGCCTCCGATACGTTAAGCGTATCGCTATATTAATTCCGGGGCTGATTATCTCGTACCTGTCCATCGATACCGTTTTTCCGTATTTTCAGCGTCGGGTGCCGGTGGCTGTGGCCGTACTAATAACCTATGTCTTAACCGCCTACATACTGATTCCGGCGGCAATCCGTCTCATACGAATCATTTGGCCGCCGCGCCATTTACCACTGTACTGTGTAACCCCAGATGGCTTTGCCTCTGATCCGCTCAATGTCGGCGTCTTGGCGACCAAGAAAGAATTATCTCGAGCCATGAAGGCGGCTGGTTGGCACGTCGCCGACTCGCACAAGAGTATTCGTAACGTACTGCGCCACGGCTTTAGCACGCTGTTTGACTGGTCATACCCTAATGCCCCCGTCAGTAGCCTGTATCTCTTTGGCCGGCACCAAGATATTGCTTTTCAAAAGCCGGTTAGCGAGGCCGGTACTACCAATCGGCATCATGTCCGATTTTGGGCAACCACCTTTGACGATGCCGACAATCTGACGGTTCGCAGTATCCACTGGCACCACCGTGCGGTTCACGTTCGCGACGATAAGCTGCTCTGGGTCGGGGCGGCCTCCCTTGATAACGGCTTGGCGCCCATCCGTCACAACTTACAGGTTACCCATATGATTCACCCCGATACCAATCGCGAACGGGAGCTTATTGTCAGTCAGCTGCAGGCTACGCAACTGGTTAAGGAAGTAAGCGCCATCCAGCTGCGCTCTCCCTACAAACTGGTCAACCGCGCCTTCCGCGGCCATTTGCACACCGATGGCAAGATGTCGATCGTCTACTTAAATCCCAAGTCGTAATAACCCCAGCTACTGTGCTATGGTAAGTTTATGAGTGAAGTTATCTATACTGACCGAACACACGCCGAAAATCAGGCTCTTGAACTGTTGCCGCTACTGTCAGAACATACACTACTAGCAATCGATATGAACCAGCGGGAATTAGCAGATTATTTTAAAAATGTCACTGCCATTTTTAGTGATGTTGATGGCACTTTAGTCGAGCTCGGGAAAAATGATATTTCTTCAGCTTACTCAGACCTCTTCCACACGCTCTATGAAAAGAACGTTTCTATGACCTTAGTGACCGGTAAACCCCATAGCGAAATACTACTCTTGTTGGCTGCACTGCCGAAACATACGCCCCTCCGCATCGTGTACGAGAAGGGTGCTTACCTACTAGATATTGACGAGGAAGGTGAAGCCACTAAGCAGTACCTGCTATCTAGTCCTGAAATAGAAAAGTACGTCAGGCAACTTAAGGACGAGTTAACTGCCGAAATTGACTCCCTGCAGCAGCGATATCTGGCGTCTGATGGTACACCCCGAGTAACGATTGGATTAGGCGGAGACGACAGTCATGAAAGTTTGGTTAGTATTGATTTGCTAGCCGGCACGCCACCCGCAAACTACATTGACACTACAGGTAAGGCGAGAGAGAATCTCAAACTTAAGGATGTCGGGCTGCAAATACAAATCACTGCGGACCTCAAGGCTTTTCTGATGGATCGACATCCTACGTGGAGCTTTGTAGATTTAGGGAACGGTAATATAGAGATTGCTCCGGCAGAGATCGAGAAAGATAAAGCCATTAAGGCCATGCCAGACTTTGCAACCGCTAAAGGTGTCCTGATTTTAGGCGATAGCAACAACGATAGTAAAATGTTTGCCCTTAGATCGCAACCTAACGTCAAAGCCGGTTTGATTTTACACAGCAAAAAACTTGCTTGGTTAACGGACGATGTCGATTTTGTGTCATTCGGCATGGCCAACGCCATTCCTTTAATTGAATCTGTGCTTAACCCATAAATTAACTGTCTAGCTGCTAGGCGTTATACTTAATAAACGATGATTACATTTAGTCAAAAGCTACAGACGTTTTTTGATAGCCAGCAGCCTAAAACGCTGCAATCATTGATTGAGAACTTTGCCGAAAAAAGTTTTGCGCTGTTATTCCTGATACTCCTAGCCGTGCCGGCGTTGCCACTTCCCACCGGGGGAATCACGCACATTTTTGAAATTATTGCCATGTTACTAGCCCTGGAATTACTGATTGGCCGGACCACTATCTGGCTACCACAGAGCTGGTTACGCAAAACGGTGCCGATTAAGCCAAAGTCTTCAGCCCTAGCCAGATTCATAAAAGTAATTGCCTGGATTGAAAAGTACTCCCGACCCCGTCTAACGAGTGTTCAGACGAGCAAGCTCTACTTACGACTGCTGGCCGTGGTAATCCTAGTGTTTACGGTTTTTGCATTTTTAGCGCCACCGTTTTCAGGGCTCGACACACTGCCGTCGCTGGGCGTAGTGTTAGTATCGTTGGCGTTAATCTTAGGCGATAGCTTGTTGACTATTATCGGGGTGATGGTAGGCAGCGTTGGGATAGGGCTGATATTGCTGCTGGGCAGGACGGTGTTTCGCATCCTGTAGCGTTCTAATTAGTGCAGTGTGGTGACCTCATGGAGAATCGAACTCCAATTGCCAGGATGAGAACCTGGCGTCCTAACCGTTAGACGATGAGGCCGAGTGAGGAAAACGATAAAATGTGTTTACATATTTTTACGATTTCCGAGCGAGGCCGCCATATGCGTAGCATATGAGGCCGTCTCACCTTGAATCATCAATTCAAAGCCAAAACATCATACCACATCTGTTAAACAGCTCAAAGAGCCGCCCCATAACCATAAGCCCATTGCTTTAAAAGGCCAAAAAACAGATAATAGATAGCAACAATGCAGTTAAAAGTAGCTAGTAATAACAGGGTGGGCTTACAAGCCATAGGTCAAACGCGCCCTAACCCTAATATAAAGGCCGCCAATGTTTAGCTTTGGTAAAAAAAACAAAACTAGCCAGACTAAGATTTTGGCCGCTAACCTGCATGACGAGAAGCAGAAGTTTGAGCTGATTGTGAACGCTATCGAAGACGGCGTGGTCCTGATCGATAGTGAAAAAGTCGTCCGCTTGTTTAACCCCGGAGCGGGCAATATTAGCGGCTGGGATATTGACGAGGCCAACGGGCTAACTATCACCGCAGTTTTAAAACTGGTAGACGCCAAGAACCAGCCCTATGAAGATGACGTTAATCCATTTTTAGGGGTGTTTGCGCAAGGCCAAAATATCCGCGATAATAGCGCCATTTTAATCACCAAGTCTGGTAAGCAAATCCCCATTAGCTTAAATGTATCGCCATTGTGGGATGCTAATAAACAAGTTACTGGCGCCGTGGCTGTATTTCGGGATGTTGCCGAAGAGCGGGCCGAAGAACAACGTCGGGCCGACTTCATTAGTACCGCTAGCCACGAAATGCGCACGCCCGTGGCCGCCATCGAGGGGTACCTCGCCCTCGCTTTAAATGCTAAAGTCACCACCATCGATAACCGTGCCCGTGACTACCTAGAAAAAGCCCACTCCAGCACCCAACACTTAGGGCAACTCTTCCAAGATTTATTAACCAGCGCCAAGGCGGAAGATGGTCGACTAACAAGCCATCCGGTGGTTGTGGAGATGGGTGCCTTTCTGGAGCAGCTTAGTAACGACCTTAAATTTGCGGCTGAAAAGAAAGGCCTGTTTACAGAGTTCATTCTCGGCTCTAGCAAAACTATTGATGCCAGTGGTGGTGCAGGTGGCGAACGCGTCGTCCGACCACTGTACTACGTCTTTGTTGACCCCGATCGGCTGCGCGAAGTGATTACTAACTTGTTCGACAACGCCGTGAAGTACACACCAGAGGGTAAAGTATCGCTGGGACTAACCGGCGATCCGCAAGTGGTTCAGATGTACGTTCGCGACACTGGTCCCGGCATTCCGGGCGAGGACTTAGCGCACTTGTTCCAAAAGTTTTACCGCGTCGATAACTCCGCGACTCGCACCATTGGTGGTACCGGTTTGGGGTTGTTTATTTGCCGCAAGATTGTTGAACTGTATGGCGGCCGTATTTGGGTCGAGAGCGAACTCGATAAGGGCAGTAGCTTCTTTATAAACTTCCCCCGTTTAAGTACCGAGCAGGCCGCCCAGAAACAAGCTCTCGAGGCCCAATCGACTGAATTGAAGCCAATTGATTCCTTAGCCGCCGCTGGAACCCCATAACGGGGGCCCAACTATAGTGACTGCGGGGCAATTGCTGTACAATGAAGTTAAACATAAGCAAAATATAACTACAGGGGTCTGAACCATGTCAAAAGTAATGCTGGTCGAAGATGACAACAACTTACGCGAAATCTACGAAGCGCGTTTACAAGCCGAGGGCTACACCATCGTCACCGCTCACGACGGCGAGGAAGCCTTAGTAGTCGCCAAGGCTGAGCAGCCAGATCTCATTATCTCTGATGTGATGATGCCAAAAATTAGTGGCTTTGAAATGCTTGATATCCTCCGTAACACCGACGGCCTGAAGGACGTTAAGGTGATTATGTTAACCGCCCTCGGCCAAAGCGATGACCAGCAGCGGGCCGACCGCCTAGGAGCTGATAGTTACCTCGTAAAGTCACAAGTTACCCTGGAAGATATCGTTAAAGTTGCTGGCCGACTGCTCGGCGAAGACACTGAAGCCGAAGCTCCAGCACCAGTTGCCGCCGAAGTGGCGACACCAGAACCAGCGCCGGCCGCCATAACGGCTCCGGCTATTCCAGAAGTTGTTATTGCCCAACCGGCCGCCGCGGTCATCCCAACGCCAGTCGCTGACACGCCAGCACCAATTACGGCGCCAGAGCCGGTTGCGACCGTACCCGAGCTAGAGGTGGCTGCTCTCGAACCGGCAGTCGCTATAGCTCCAGAGCCGGTGGTCGTAGCCGAACCAGCCGTTATTGCCGCCCCCGAACCAGTTAGCATTCCAGAACCAGTAGTTGCCGTAGAGCCCGCCATAACACCTGAAGCAGCTGCTGCGACCAGCGAAGCAGCCTTTGTTCAAAGCATCGGCGCCTCAACCGAAGCTAACAACGCTCAACCATTAGCCGATGAAGCTGCCACCGTCGAAGCCCAAATTGCGGAGTTTGCCAATACGGCTAGCCCCACTCCCGTCGAAGTTGCCCCCAGTCCCGAAGCGGCTCCGGCAGTACCCGAACCGGTTGCAGCACCTACCGATCAGCCAGAACAATTTATTGCCACGGCTGCTCCCGATTTAGCAACTTCCGTATCGGCTCCGGCTCCCAGTCCACAATCCGCCGGGAATGACGATGTCCTCGCGACGGCACTTGAGAGTCTAACCGGCGAAGCGCCGGCACCAGCTCCAATCCAAGCTACCACCGCAACCGAAGCTGCGCCTGCCGAAGCGGCAGCGGCTCGCGGCGGTAACCGCATCATTGCCCCGCTTGATATGCCCGATAAGCCTGACATCAACACGCTTCTAGCCCTCGAAGAGGCCAAAGAATCAGCTAACGCTCCAGTGAGCGTTGACCCGGCTGGCACGGCCATCAGTGTTGCGCCGACTGTTACCAACCTACCGGTTGACGCCCCCACGCCGGTCGTTTCCCCAGTAGTGCAACCAACAGCCACTGGCGAAACCTTCGATCACAACAGCATTGCACTCTAAAGCCCCAAGCCCTACACTTAGCCAATGCGCATAAATAAGTACATCGCTCAGAGCACGGGCATTAGCCGCCGGATGGCTGATAAAGCCGTAGCGGCTGGTCGGGTCACTATTAATAATCAGCCAGCTGAAGCCGGCTCGGCGGCCACCAGCAGCGACACCGTCTGCTTAGACGGACGTGTCCTGACGCCTGTTTCTGAGACGATAACCATCTTGTTTCATAAACCAACTGGCTGCGTCGTCAGTCGCGAAGGCCAGGGCAGTTTAACAGTTTATGACCTACTGCCCGACGAGTACCGTCTTTTAAAACCAATTGGGCGACTCGATAAGAATTCATCGGGCTTATTATTGTTTACCAACGACGGCCAACTAGCCAATGAGCTGACTCATCCGCGCTACGCTAAAACCAAAATTTATGAAGTCACCCTCGGCAAACCGCTAGCCCCCCTCCATCGACAAATGATTAACGACCATGGCATCAATCTAGAAGATGGCAACAGCCAATTGAATTTAGAACGGCTGGTCGACGGCGACGACACCCAGTGGCGCATTACTATGCAAGAGGGACGTAACCGCCAGATTAGGCGCACCTTTGCCGCGCTTAATTATCATGTCGCTCAGCTACATCGCACCAATTTTGGCAGTTATAGCCTTGGTGAGCTATCGCCTCGCCAAGTAGCTCGAGTCGAGACTTAAAACCCCGTCTCGAACGTGGCGCGAATGGCCCGATTAATCGTGGCGCCGCGGGCTTCTACTAGTGTAAATTGTGCTGGCCGGCAGTTGGGGCCGGCGGCCAGGATTTGGGCTTGTCGGCGCGACGACTGAACTGGATCGACATTTTGGTATCCCGCCTGCGACAGCCGGCTAGCAACAGCCTGCGGCGCCAATCGCCGACCAGCTCGACTAAAGCGTCGAGTCTTAGCTAGAGTTTGGTCATAGAACTCCTGAACTCCAGGTTCAAAATCCCCGGCTACAATGGCAGCCGGCTGATGGCGGACAGTTTTAGCCAGCACCGCCGTATGCGTACGAATCACGGCTGCGCGGTTAGCCGTTAAATCAACCGCCGACAGGTGAACGGGCACCTGAGTATCTGGGTCAACAATGGTTCCGCTAATCATGCCTTGGTGACGTCCTTCGCTAGGCACTAAGCTATTGTCCAACCGACTCAAGACCATCAGGCCACCTGGTTCAGCATGCTGTTTAGCGTAATCGGCGTAGACCAGTTGATAGCCAATGATGCTACAGATCCGCTCAACGGTGGTCATGTAAGCCAGTATTCGCTGACCGTAGGCCTCGGGCAGGACGATAACATCGGCGTCTAGATGCTCGACGTGGGTCAAGTAATTAAAAACCTGCGCCCGCTGGCTAAAACCTTGATCAATATTCCAGCTGGCAACGGTAATGGACATAAACTATAAATTAATAATTATTACCTCTTTTGTCAATAGCTGTTATCTGTTATAATTAAGCCCTTATGGCAGCAAAACTTCCTATTATTGCAATTGTCGGCCGAGCCAATGTTGGTAAATCGAGCTTATTTAATGCTATCTTGGACCGCCGCGAAGCGATTGTTGCCCGCGAAGCCGGCACCACTCGTGACAGCATTATGGCTAAGGCTTCAGTCTGGCTGCCGGCAGCCGTCGCAGCTGATGCCGACAAACCCGAGCACGCCCAAACCGCCAGCAAGCAGCGCAAAGCCACTGAAGAGGGCACCGTAGCTAGCAAGACTCGGGCCGCCCGCGAAGCCGCTAAGGCAGCACAGGACATGATCCGCCAAGACTTCTGGCTGGTCGACACCGCCGGTATTAAAGACGCCGAAGACGATTTTGAATTTACAATTCAGGAACAGATTATCCAAGCCGCTGACAGTGCCGATGTCATTTGGGTAATGGTCGAAGCTGACGTACCAATCACTGAAGAAGACCGCCGCGTGGCCAAGATGGCCCTTAAGAGTAAGAAGCCGGTTTTCTTAATTATTAACAAAGTCGACAAAGCTAAAAAAGCCGACCTCAGCTACTTTGACCGCCTTGGCATCAAGCCTATCTTCCGCACCAGCACCACCCATGGCACCGGTATCGAACAGTTGCTTGATGAGCTTATAACCATTATTCCTAAAGCCGCTATAAAAGAAGATGACGACCGCTTGCACATCGCAATTTTGGGTCGTCCGAATGTCGGTAAATCCCAGTTGTTCAACACCCTCTCTAAGAAGCAGCAGGCAATTGTAGCCGACCGCGCCGGTACGACCCGCGATATTAACCGCTCGATCGTCAAATATCAGGGACGGGAAGTCGAGATTATGGATACTGCTGGTATCCGCCGCTCCGGTAAAATCGAAGTTGGTATTGAACGCTTTAGTGTCCTGCGGGCCATTAGCGCCATCGAACAAGCCGATATCTGCTTCCTACTGATGGACGTAAATGAGCTAAACGTGCAGTTAGACCAAAAGATTGCGGGCATGATTAAAGAAGCCGGCAAAGGCCTCGTCCTTGTGGTCAGCAAATGGGACAGCGCCGAAGGCAAGGATGCCTACACCCGCGACGCTCTCGCACCACGCATCGCCAATCAGTATGACTTCGTTGCCTGGGCACCATTAATTTTCACCAGCGCTATAACTGGCCAAAACGTCACTAAACTATTTGACCTAGCCTTCGAAATTGACCGCGAGCGCGCTAAACGACTGACCACCACTGAGCTTAATAAGTGGCTGCGCCAAGCCGTTGACGGCCATCCGCCAGCTGGCCTTAAAAACCGTACACCAAAGCTGAATTACATTGTTCAGGAAGACGATAACCCGATCCCAGCCTTCAAAATCTTTGGCTCCCAGACCAAGTACGTGCACTGGAGCTACCGCCGTTACCTCGATCGCAAATTACGAACCGCCTATGGCTACAACGGCACGCCAATTCAGTTGTGGTTCATCGAAAAACACATCGCTCACAAGCACGGTAATTCGCCGACTAAACCAGAGCGCTCACCAACCGCTCCCGACATCGCTCGTACTAAAGGTCGCCCTAGCCGTTTCACCAACCGGGCAGTCGCCACGGCTCCAAAGCCAAAGCAAAAACCAGCCAACGAATACTAAGCTATACTGTAGCCATGGCTCTATTCCAAAACCGTCCGCAAGCAAGTGATACCCATAATTATTACACTGTCGGCCTCAATAAAACCGTGCTGTTAGTGGGCCTGGGCAATCCTGGCAAAGAGTACAACCTCACCCGCCATAACATTGGCTTTGAAGTGCTGGACCGCTTCGTGGCTAAACAGACCGAAATGCAGGACTGGGTCAACAAAAAAGACCTGAAATGTCATATCAGCCAAGGCCAATTTGGCGATACCCGCGTCTATGTGATTAAACCGACTACCTTCATGAACCTGAGTGGCGAAGCTGTGCAGGCGGTTGTAAATTTTTACAAAATTGCGCCGGATTTTATTACCGTTATTCATGATGAGCTAGACGTTAATTTCGGCCAGATTCGCTTACGAGTCGGTGGTGGTAGTGCCGGCCATAACGGCATTAAATCGGTCACCCAACACATTGGTGAGCAATACGGCCGAATCCGCATCGGCATTGGTCCAAAAACTCCCGAACAGATGGATAGCGCCGATTTTGTTTTGCAAAAGTTTGCCACTAACGAGCAAGCTCAATTGGATAATCTTGCCAAGGAGACCGGCGCCATACTGACGGAATTTATCTACAGCGGGCAAGCGCTGCCGACTGAAACTCGAACCTTTCTTATTTAGTTTCAGTGAACTCGTGAACAGCTAAGGCAGCCATTTCCGGAGCACATAATTTAGCAATATTACGAGAGCAGATGCGCAGGGCAGCGGCTCGTTGTGCTAGTTTGTAGCGTTTAACTACTAGTTCAGGGTTCATGACACCACCGTCTGAATCCTCTTCAACTGGTTGTTCCAACTGGCTTTGCAACTTGTCGGCTACCGCTTCATAGGCCGATACAATTTCGATACCTTCTTCGATGGTTAGCACCGGCGCCAAATCAAAAGCCGCTATTTCGTATTCAGAGGGTATAAGTTTTTCTCCTGAGCGGTCCATGATTTCTCCCTAATTACTTTCAGTTATTATCTCATACCACAAAAAAAGGCCAACAAGAGGGGGTGGGCACCGCTTGTTGGCCTTATTTTGTGGAGAACCGAAGTTCTCCACACCACCCTTCAACCCACCCCAGCGAAGCATCGTCGTCTAAATCAATGACGCGTGCCGGAACCTGAGTCCCACCATTTAGGCTCGCTTTGAATTGGGGGCCCTCAGCGACACGAATGCCGCCTCAGACAGTTAAAGGGGTTAGTATGCTTTAGAGCGTGTCTATCGATGATAAACGTGCAAGAGATAGTGGAGGGTAACAACTAGCTGGCGCCACTCTAAAACAACCTAACAGTTGGTCTACATCCTTACGGACATAGCTGTTAAAATTTGGGGGTTAAAGGTGCTTGGTTCTAATAAAAGAACTCACAATTGGCTATTTTAGCAAAGATATGCCGTAATGTCAATACTCTAAAACATTAGTTATGTTTTTGCAACTAGCTTATGGTTATTAATTTTTCCTTAATTTTCTGGTGTTCATGAGCCGCTTCAGGCAGGCTGGCTATATGGATTACAGCCGACTACCGACAGACTCTAGCGACTTCCCGGAATGCCTGCGGCAGATACCTGATCCGCCACAGCAACTATACCTCGCCGGAGCACCGCTGGAGTCTTTCCTGGAGCGCCCGAGAGTCGCCATTGTTGGCAGCCGTAAAGTCTCACCCTACGGGCGTCAGGTAACGTCTCAGCTGGCTCAGGAGCTGGCTGAGCGGGGTGTAGTTATCGTAAGTGGTTTGGCGCTGGGTGTTGATGCTATTGCCCATCAGGGCGCCTTAACAGCCCATGGCAGCACGATTGCTGTATTGCCGTGCAGTCTCGATAAGCTCTACCCAGCCAATAACGATCGTTTAGGTCGGCAGATAGTGGCGAGTGGTGGCAGCTTAGTCAGCGAGTACGCCCGCGGCACGCCTTTTTTATTTAAATATAATTTCGTGGCGCGCAATCGGCTAATCGCTGGCCTGGCAGATGCGGTGCTGATAACTGAAGCCGCGGCCGATAGCGGCAGTTTGCATACGGCTGACTTCGCCTTACAGCAGGGCCGGGAAGTCATGGTAGTCCCTGGCAATATAACCAGTGCAACTTCGGTTGGCACAAATAATTTGCTGAAGGTTGGCGCCACCCCCGTCACTTCCGTCGACGACATCTTGCACGTCCTGCATTTAGAACCAACTAGCACCACACCTAAGCGACAGGGCAGTACCGCCGCCGAGCAAATGGTATTAGACCTCCTAGCTAACGATATCCATGATGGTGATCAATTACTGAACGCCAGCCATTTGCCAGCGGCGGAGTTTAATCAGACCCTGACGATGCTGGAAATCACCGGCAAAGTTACCGCCCGGGGCGCCAATACCTGGTATTAGCACGGTTGGTTAAATAAATCTATCAAATGATCGCTGCAAGGGATGTAGCATCCCCACAGCTCCCAGCGCCGCATAGGCCTGGCGACGCATCAGTTTACGTTGCGGCGCTGATTCGATACCAAGCACATCTCGTAGCACCGTTGTTGTCGGCGAGAGGACCTGCTTTAGCCACCGGCGACTAAAGCCGCACAGCCGTGTCGTCAGGAGGACTTGCTCGCCGTCAAAGGACAAGCCAGAGTATTCGTACGATCTAACCGCGTTACAGATAGTAAAGTCTAATTGGCCCTGTAAGTCCTGGGCTGGTTCATCTTCCCAACGACTAGCTAGCATGTCGGCATCGATTCCCGCCGACTGCATTAGACAGCCGTTTCGACTTTGAAGTTGATTACCGGCCCAACGCAGATCTTCAAGATCCTGGAGTATCAAACCATTAAAATAAGCGGTGTAGACCGCTTGCAGGGGAGATTCTCGATTCACCGTGCTCATAGTTGCGTTAAGTATACCGAAAGTCGGCATGGTAAACTATCTGCATGAAGCTTATGATTAGCCTTGGTATTTTTGTGGTCGGAGCGCTGGGGGGCTACCTGGGATCACTACTCGACGGCGGCAGCTCGTTGCTGGGGACCTGGAGCTTAGTGTTAAGCACAATTGGTTCGTTCGCGGGGATTTGGGTTGGCTACAAAGCCGCTCAGTATTTTGGCCTGTAGCTAAAAATTACCGCTGTCGTCTTATATATAGTTTGCAATCTTGGGGGCTTTGGCCATACTATGTAAGACGTGACAAAAAACTTAGTAATTGTAGAAAGCCCCGCCAAGGCGAAGACCATCGAAAAATTCCTGGGCAAGGATTATACCGTTAAGAGTAGCTTTGGACATATCCGTGATCTCCCAAAAAAAGGCCTCAACATTGACCTCGAAAATAACTTTACACCGCATTATGAAGTCAGCGCCGATAAAAAGAAGACCGTAGCCGAACTCAAAAAGGCAGCCGTGGGTGCCGAAGTCTGGCTTGCCAGCGATGAAGACCGGGAAGGGGAGGCGATAGCCTGGCATCTAGCGCACGCCTTAAAGCTCGATCCCACTAAAACCAAGCGCATTGTGTTTCATGAAATTACCAAGACAGCGATTGAAGCGGCCATTAAAAACCCAAGGACGGTTAACTTACAACTGGTTGATGCGCAGCAGGCTCGCCGCATCTTGGACCGACTCGTCGGTTATGAACTGAGTCCTGTCTTATGGAAGAAAGTTCGTACCGGCTTAAGTGCCGGGCGCGTCCAATCGGTTGCAGTGCGGATTATTGTGGAGCGCGAGCGCGAAATCAAAGCTTTCGAGGCGGTAAGCAGTTTTAAAGTTACGGCCAGTTTTATCGTTGATGGTGCCAACTTGCCAGCCGAACTATCGGTAAAATTTAAAACCGAAGCCGCAGCTACCACCTGGCTGGAGAGCCTAACGGCCACCAGCTACAGTATCAGTTCGATTGCCCAAAAGCCCGGCACCCGTAGCCCCGGCGCACCATTTACCACCAGTACCTTACAGCAGGAAGCGAGCCGACGACTGGGCTACAGCGTCCGGCAAACTATGACCCTGGCGCAACGGCTCTATGAGTCCGGTTTTATTACCTACATGCGTACCGACAGCACTACCTTATCGGGCCTCGCGATTGGCGCCGCCAAAGATTTTATTACTAGTGAGTATGGCGACCGCTATCACAAGCTGCGCCAGTTCAAGACTAAAAACGCTAGCGCTCAAGAGGCTCACGAAGCCATTCGCCCGACCAACTTTAGCGCCCTGGCACTCGGTGGTGATGAACAGCAGATTAAGCTCTACAAGCTTATCTGGCAACGGGCTATTGCCTCGCAGATGGCTGAAGCCCAGCTGGAACGAACCGAAGTTAGTATTGCCGTCAGCGACCACAAAGAAGTCTTTATGGCCAAGGGAGAAGTATTAAAGTTTGATGGCTTTATGAAAGTCTATGGCGGCGGCAAGGACGATACATTACTGCCGCCCCTTCACGAAGGCCAAGCCCTCAGCCTGGACGACATGTCAGCCATTGAAACCTTTAGCCGCAGCAGCGCCCGCTACAGCGAAGCTGCGCTGGTTAAAAAATTAGAAGAACTTGGCATTGGCCGTCCGAGCACCTACGCTCCAACTATCTCAACTATCCAGACCCGGGGCTACGTTGAAAAGACCGATCTTGAAGGCTCGGAGCGCGAAGTCATCGAACTAAGCCTGCAGCATGGCCAAGTTGAGCGAACCGTCACCAAGGTTATTACCGGTGCCGACCGTGGCAAGCTCGTGCCAACTGGTATTGCCGAAGTTACCACCGACTTTTTAGTTAAGTACTTCCCGCATGTTGTCGACTTCGATTTCACGGCTAAAGTTGAAGCCGAGTTTGACCAAGTAGCCGATGGCAATCTAGCCTGGCCGGACATGATTAAGAACTTCTACGAGAAGTTCCATCCTCTGGTTGAAGCTTCAGCCGATATTAGTCGTCAGGAAGTCTCTCAAGCTCGTTTGATTGGTCCTGACCCTAAGAGCGGGGAACCAATCTACGCTCGTTTTGGCCGCTACGGACCAATGTTGCAGATGGGTGATACCGACGATGAAGACAAGGAGAAGAAGCCAACCTTTGCACCAATGCCCAAAGACAGCTCCATCGATACCGTGACACTGGAGCAGGCCTTGGTTATGTTCCAGCTACCACGCCTGGTGGGTGCGACTGCCGATGGTGAAGCGATTAAAGCCAACATCGGTCGCTTTGGTCCCTATGTTCAAGTTGGCAAAACCTTTGTATCTATAAAACCACTTGATCCGCACACGATTACCCTGGAAGAAGCTTTAGACCTGTACGCTGCCAAGCTTCAGAAGGACGCCGACAAGCATATAAACGAGTTTAAAAACGGACTGAAAGTCCTCAACGGCCCCTATGGTCCCTACATTACTGATGGTAAAAAGAATGCCCGAATCGCCAAGGACGTCGATCCTAAGACTATTACCGAAGCCGAAGCTAAGAAGTTATTAGCAGCTGCACCAGCCAAAAAACGGACTTTCCGACGTAAAAAAGCAAAATAAATAAGCCCTTGGGAAGGGGTAACTTTTGCCAGGCTTTTGCCAAATTACAAAACTACTTGTTCGATAACATTTTTACAACATCAAATGGGTACTGGCGTCACAAATGTGCTAGAATATACTTAGTACACCAGCTTTCTAACGCTTATTTTTCCTTAGCAATTTAACGATTCTCTAGCCAGAGCCGGGCGAAGGGCAACAAATAAGCAAGTAGCGTTTGACTTTTAAAAATTAAAGTTTTATAATACTAGTAATATATTTACTAAAGGACGTAGCACCATATGGCCATCCCCACATCTGAGACCACAACTCCAACGACCGAACAGCTAGTAACCGATGTTCTAGCCACCATAGATCGCGAACGCGAACGCGAAATTGTCGCTCGTCGCTTTGGCTTGTTTGATCGAAAAGAGACGCTGGAACAGATTGGTGAGATGCTTGGCATTACCCGTGAACGCGTCCGTCAGCTCGAAAAATCAGTCGTAACTCGCTTGCGAGCAGCTGGAGAGCAGGGGACACTACCGCACATCGCTCAGTTTCAGACTGTATTATTAGAAAAGCTACAAACCATGGGTGATACCGCTCGGGTCACCACCTTAACCGCCAGCTTAGTCGAAGACGCTAACAAGGTAGAGCAGGCTCGCACGGCATTTTTAGCCAGCCTATGCCCAGAACTAGTGGTAATTAGCGAAGATGACCACTTTTATAACAGCGTTGGTATTAAGCAGATTCGTGATGAAAAAACTCTTAAAGCCAGCGTTGCCAACTTAATTGACACCATCAAGAAGCTCGGTGAGCCAAAATCAATCGAAGCTATCGCCACGGCGGCCGCTATTGATGACCCTAAGCAAGCTGAAGCGCTGGCTAGTACCAGTAAGGCGTTAGCAACTTTAAACGGCCGCTGGGGCCTCGTAAAGTGGCCCATGGTTAACCCTAAGAACATCCGTGACAAGATTTATGTCATCCTTAAAGAACATGGTAAACACCTCCACTTTAATGAAATTGCCGAAGCTATTAAAGACAGTGAGTTCAAGCGCAAAGATGTTACTACCCAAGCGATTCACAATGAGCTGATTAAAGACAAGCGCTTCGTATTAATTGGTCGTGGCATTTATGCCCTCAAAGAATGGGGTTACGAAAAAGGCACCGTGGCCGACATTATCACCGAGGTCTTGAAAAAGGCCGGCGAACCACTCCACCGTGATGAAATCGTTAAACGGGTGCTCGAATCTCGCTACGTTAAAGAAACGACTATCTTACTAAACCTGCAAGGTAAGTCTCAGTTTAAGCGCGTCGCTAAAGCTACCTACGACCTCGCCAGCTAATTCTATGGCAGCCGTTCCAGAATCTGTAGCTGGTTTAATCTATCGTCAAGGCGTCCGATACCGCGGAACGCTCGATAGCGCCACAGTTAAAGAAATTGCCATGTTTGCCAGTGATCAAACCATCGGCGCCCCAAATGCCGAAGCCTACGAGTTCACGGCCACCGGCATGCTCTATGGCGTCAGCACAACCCGACAGCTACGGCGTTTGGCGGCCAAAGCCGTTACCGGCACCATTACGCTCCAATCAATTGACCACTACAGCCATAGCCACTCGGTATATCATGGACCGTTTGGCGCCGCAATTAATCTTGAAGGCCTTGCTACTTATACCTTCGATGATTTGCAGACCTATGCTAAATATCGACCCCTGATAGACGAAATGCTACCAGATGGCTATATCCATGTAGAATACCTGTCGACCGAAGAACAGCTAACATCTTATTTTGATCTATCGACTGATTTTATCCAAAGTCGCGACGAAGTCTGAACGTTTTACGAACATCAATACGAAAATTCTAATAAAAGTCATAGCCAATGTCAAAACGATATAAGCGACGTTTTGCAGTTAAAACGTAGCAGTGCAGCAAACTAAGTACCTAAACTCAAAAAGATATTTATATTTGTAATGAGCAGGTCAGACAAAATTGGAAAATTAGCCGAGCAGAGCAATCATTAGAAATAGTAACACGATGTCGTACAATGTATATTTTGCGTCGCTCATAAGGAGTAAATAGTTGCATACTGATACCCCTCGATCGGGGGACTTATAATGGTTTAACTTACTCATTACGTATTACGCGCGCGTTTATGGCGGCGTTCATCTGTTATTAAGCCTGTACATCCACCCTGACATAGCTGCATGGCCTTCAAAACCCCTAGTGTCTGCGTGTGATTTGGCACACTAGACGGTTATCCACAGTTTGGCGTGAAAAGTTTCTGTTGGTAGCCATTTTTATAATTATTTGACTTCCCTCGCTTTTGATATTATTTATATAATTTTTTGACATACTGCCCTATTTGTATGTTTATATAGTTTTTTTATAAATAACACTTTACGTAAAACCTGAACAAAAACCGAACTAGCAGGGCGCAGAACGGGGGAACCCTCTAACCAAACCTAAACTTACGCGCTGGTTTTACCTTCGTCATCAGCAGAACTGTGTTAGTCCAGATGGTTATGAAGATAAAACCAGCCCTAACCAAACCTACCCCTCCCCTATCGGTAGTAAGCCCGCCCATCAACTCGCACATCAATATACTCCCCTGGCGTTACGTTCTGCTGTTTTAAGCGGTCATAGACGGCTAACAGCGTGCCAACTTGCTGACGACCACTGTTACTGGCCAGATTGAACTTCACGAAGTAGGGCTGGTCGGTCAGACGAACATCAAGCTCACTGGCACCGGCTGGTAGTGTCAGACTGGCAACAGTTAAGTTATGGGCCTTTAACTGCGCTAAAACAGTTAGTATGAAGCTGACGTTATCAGTGGTAAGCGCTTGCTGCCGTAGTGAGACTTTAACCGAGCTATCGTCAGTTACCAGCGGCAAATGCAAACTACCGATGCCCGACAGTTGGGAGCCCGTTAAGAGAGCTGTGCCGCCAGCGTCGAGCGCATAGCTACCAGTACCGGTTGCTAACAGCAGGACTGGTTCGGCATTGGCTATAGAAACCGTCAAGCGGTGCGTTAATAGCGGTAAGGCAACTTGGACACTAGCCAGCTCTGGAAAGCGTTTGGCTAATTGAGCGGCCAGGCCCGAGGTACTGACTGTTATCTTATTGCGGTTAAAGATAGAGCTAGCGAGAATCTGACTGGCCGCAGATTCATAGACTGACTGGTCCTGCAGCACGGCCGTGGCCGTTGATGAAGGCGCAATCACAATCCTCGGTTGATTCGATAAGGTGCTGATGTAGACCAAACAAATAATGCCACAAATGAGCAAGATACCGAGGCCAAAGCGCTGTTTCCAATACCGACTGGTGGCGCGAGCTTGTTCGGCTGTCTCGGAACGAGCAATCTGCCGCCCAGTGTTGAGCAATTCATCCGACCGGCGGGCATAGTATGAAAAAGCCGACGGTCGCTCGGTAGCTGGCCGAGTTACTCGTTGGCGCCCGATGGTTGGTTTGTTGGTTTTTTTATTTTTAAACATTACGACTAACTTACTGTACTCCACTCATTAGTAACTGGGCTAGCTTAGCGGCCGCATCGCGGTGCGACATTGATTGAAACTGTTGCCCCATCTGCACTGCCCCGCTGGGATTTTTCAATAAATCACTGATGGCGCGGGCTAAAAAGTTGGCGTCAGTTTGGACGGCAACTTCATCGACAATTACGGCCGCCCCGGCGTCAGCTAGGACTTGAGCATTTTTAAGCTGATGCCCCCCTGTTAAAAACGGACTTGGTATGACCACACAGGCCTTGCCCTGGACGCTAAATTCTGCCAAATTAGTCGCGCCGGCTCGCGTCACCACCACATCAGCGGCGCCACTGTAGCGATAGAGATCAGTTAAATAGCCTTTAACTTGGACTCGCTGTCGCGCCGCCGGTGATAACTCGTTGTCGTAGTCGGCGTTCATGGCGGCTTCATGCGCCCGGCCGACGCCGTGGATCAGATACAAATCAGGAAACTCGGCTAATAGATGGCTGGCAATCCCGGTCAGCGCCTGGTTGATCCGTTGCGCGCCCAGCCCACCGCCAATCACGAACAGTAGTTTAGCCCCTGACGGGATGGAAAGTTGTTGGCGATACTTGGCTCGTAAGCTAGCCGTAACTGGCACATAGTCATCTACTAAGGGTATACCGACACTGACGGTCTTGGTGGCGGGATAAGGATAAATCTCCGCTGGTAGGGCCACGGCATGCAGCTTAGCCCAGCGAGCAATCAATCGATTAGCCAGACCAGGTATGGCATCAGAATCATGGGTAATAAACGGTATTTTTAAACTGGCGGCTGCTAAGCCAACCGGTACACCAACGAAGCCACCTTTTACAAAAATGATGTCCGGCCGGAGGCGCCGTAACAGTCGATAGCTCTGGACTAAACCAATCACGACAAAGCCGGCGTCGCGAATATTCAGCAACATCGTTGGTACATCTAACAGTTGGCGCCAACCTTCGCCATGATAGCGTCGGAATTTACCGGCCCGAACACTAAAGACCTGGTCAATGTTGGGATCAGCCGCCGGAATGTCAGCTAAGCCATCACCGCGCTGTCCAATGTAGATAACTGTCGTGTCAGCGCTCAAGCGCTTAACTTCATGCGCGACCGCTAGGATCGGGGTGATATGCCCCCCTGAGCCGCCGCCCGTCATGACGATTTTCATGGCGCTGGTTTCCTTTCCTGTCATTTATGGTACCGCTCGGAGCCGTGTAAGTGGTGTAGCGCGAAACTTGAAATACTAAGCCAACGGCCGCGGCTACAAACACCACGCTGGTACCACCGTAGCTTATCAGTGGCAAGGTAATGCCCTTAAGTGGCAGTAAGCCAATCATGGCCCCGATGTTTATGATGGCCTGGACACTCAACCAGGCAAGCACGCCGCAGACTACCAGCCGACTAAAGTCGTCTGGCGCCCGTTCGGCAACCGTCTTAATCCGGCTAAAAAAAGCTGCCAGTAAGCCGAGCAAGATTACACAGCCAATAAAGCCGAACTTTTCAGCGTAGATAGCAAAGATCGAGTCATTAGCGGCTTCTGGTAGGTAGCCATAGGCCTGCACACTGCGCCCCAGCCCCAGACCGACCATCCCGCCTGAACCAACCGCAATTAGCGCCTGACAGGCTTGATAGCCGGCGTCCTGACAATCAGACTCCGGATGAACGAAGGTTGCCAGTCGCTCGCGGCGGTATTGTGAGGGCAATATTACCAAGGCAGCACCG
Organism: Patescibacteria group bacterium; assembly: GCA_030271625.1. Lineage (GTDB taxonomy): Bacteria > Patescibacteriota > Saccharimonadia > Saccharimonadales > UBA4665 > UBA4729. The sequence goes on along the minus strand of JARXKN010000006.1, from coordinate 5,227 downwards.
ACAGCTAAGACTGCCACGACCATGGCCAGGCGCTTCAGCGGCAAGCCAGCTACAAAACACATGGCGCCAACAATGGCAATCAGTACTGCCATCGAGCCGAGATCACTCTGGGCATGAAGTTTTTGCGGCCCAGCAATAAAGATTCCGGCCACTAACACCGCAATTAGTAACGGTTTGAGGGTTTTATTAAAGTCATCGAGCCAACCACGAGCAATGCGGTCGGTAAAAAAGCCTGCCAGGGCCAATAAAACAGCAAATTTAACAATTTCTACCGATTGAAATGACAAACTACCGCCCAGCCGCACCCACCGGTGAGCTGGATAGGCCGGATTAACGGGCAAGGCCAACGCCAACAGTGTGGCGACGCCAGCAATAATTAGCAGTGGTTTAGCAAATTGGCGCCAAACACTCAATGGCACTTGGGCGGTGGCAATAAACGCCACAATACTGAGGCTGATGGCCAGAAACTGTTTACCGACATAGTGTGAGGTGCTGACGTGGCTAGCTTGTGCTAAAGCCGGACTGATGGCGTAGACCACCACTAGCCCGATGGACAACAAGGCGGCACACAGAATAACTAACCAGTAATCGGGGCGATGTTTACGCCCCAGCGCTAAGACACCGGCGGTATCTTGCCGGCCACTGCCCCGCTGGCCAATAACCGGTCGGCGACGGGCATTGCTAGGTCGCACTAGCTGCTCCTGCCAATTAAGAAGACCAGCAGCCCGAGCACACTACTGACCTGCCCTAGAATCCAGAACCGCATCGTGACTTTAGTTTCGGGCCAGCCTAACGCTTCGAAGTGATGATGAATTGGTGACGATAAAAAGACTTTTTTGCCATTTCGCAGCTTGCGTGAAACCCGATTAATAATTACCGAACCAGTTTCCATAATGTAGACCGAGCCAATAATCGGCAGGACGTAGATGGTATCTGTCTGCATGGCGATGACCCCCAACGCCGTCCCAAGCGCAAATGAGCCAACATCGCCCATAAAAAAGCGGGCTGGATAAATATTGAACCAGGTATAGCTCAGTAGCGCGCCGACGACGGTTAAACAGAAGGTCGCTAAGGCATACTTGCCTTCTATAGCGGCAATTACGGCGTAGGCGGTAAATGACGAGGTTAATAAGCCGCCAGCTAGGCCATCGAGGCCATCGGAAATGTTTACCGAATTAGCAGTTGCCACCACCACTAACCAGAATAAGGCGACAATAAATATACCGACCTCAAAATGGTGCATCCCAGGCAAGCTAATGGTGTGGACATCGAGTTTAAAGTAAAACCACAAACCGCCAACAACGGCGATGATGCTATACAGTCCAAATTTGATACTCGACCTCATGCCGGCTATCTTACTGCTGCCGCGGATATTCATGACATCGTCAATCAAGCCAATCACTCCGGCCCCTAGCATACCGGCCAACGGCAGCCAGGTTTGACTACGATCTAAATTGGCAACCAGCGTCACTACGGTAATGGCAACAACAAAAATCAGTCCAGCCATATTTGGGACATTCCGCGTATGCTTAGCGGCGTGCAGTTTCTGATAGACGGCGGCTACCCCGCCCGACCAGGAATCGGTACGGGCTTTTTTCCACCACTGTTGTTTGTAGGCAATGTCAGTAAAGAGTGGTGTTAGGGCCATACTCAATGCAAAGCCAGCAAAAGCCAGCAGCAGCATATGGATCAATTCTCCAGTCGAAATAGCAAAAGTGAAAGTGTTCATAGGTAAATATCGATGTTTGTTTTTACAATTTTGGTCTAACCTAATTATACCTGTGATGGCGGCGGTTTACCAGCGTGATTGCGCTTGGTTTACTTGGTCTTGGGTGTCACTAAAGATTCGTCGATGAGCATGTGGGCAATCGATGCAAACACTGGCTGGGCAGCCGCCGTACCAGCATAGCCACCGTTGGTTGGTTTATCCATAAAGACAGCAATAACGTATTGCGCAGAGTCGCCACCAACAAAGCCAAGGTAGGTGCCATTAAACTTATCGCTGTAGTAGCCACCACCTGGCTTAGCAATTTGGGCCGTCCCAGTCTTGCCACCGACAATGTACTGTGACTGATCAAAAGCCGGAATAATATTGTGCTTGTTAATGACGTTCTGCATGAGTGGAATCAGCGCTTGGCTAACCTTGGCTGAAACCACATTACTCGCTAAAACCTTCGGCGCCTTCTTAGTGACGGTCCCATCACTGGCAATTGTTTGATCGACCAGGTGCGGCTGGAAATAGGTGCCACCGTTAACGGCAGCGGCTATAGCGGCTGCCATCTGGATTGGCGTTGCCGTCATGGCTTGCCCAAAAGTGGTATTAGCGTAGGTAAGATTAATACCGGCGCCGTTTTCTGCCGGGTCCGGGACATAGCCCCCGGCTTCATAACCCTGCTCTATACCGGTTGGTTTACCAAATAAGTAATGATTGATCAGGTAGTCGTGCCAAATAGTACGGGCTTTTTCATTTATGCTACCACCGCCTAGTTGCATCAGCTCCCAGGTAGCGCCCGTATTGAGCGAGAAATTTAAGATGTCAGCAACACTCCGGGTGCCTGCCCCACCATCTTCTTCAATATTGGTAATTCGAAAGCCGTTAACCAGCCATGATGACGGATCATAGTAAGTCGTCGATGGCGCTATGACCCCTTTGTCGAGCGCCGCGGCCGTCGTTAAGGTCTTCATTATCGAGCCGACTTCGATTGGTTCCGAGACGGCGGCATTAGCAAATAATTTAGCGTTTTCGACTTCGTTATATTTTGCCGGGTCGTAGCTCGGGTAATTTGCCATCGCTTTCACCGCTCCAGTACGCGGATCCATAACTACCACGCTGCCACCACTGGCTTTGGTGCTCTGGACGCTTTTTTGCAGAATAGTCTGGACTTGCTGTTGAATGGCTAAATCTAGTGTCAACACAATATCATCACCCTTCTTGGCGGCGACTTCGGTATTATCCCGACTGGCAGCCAATGGAACGCCGCGAATATCGGTGATGGCTCGTAACTGACCAGGGATACCTTTCAGCTGCTGGTCAAGAGCTTGCTCGAGGCCGTAGCGACCCTGACCACCATCATCAACAAAGCCGAGCAGCTGAGCCGCCAGATCGCCCTGTGGATAGGTTCGGAAATCCTGTCCTTGGGTGCCGAGTCCCGGGTATTTCAGGGCTAGCAACCGTTTATTCTGGTCTCCGGATAGCTTTTTACCAAGCACCACATAGCGGGTATGCTTCGTTCTGAGCATGTCGGCTAGCTTACTGGCGCTGCCGCCAGTGATAGCACTGACTTTGTTGGCCACCGTATCCGGATTTTTTATATATACCGGATCGGCGTAGAGCGTATACAGTTTTTGATTAAGTACCACGGGTATCAGCTGACCGCTGTCACGAGCACTAATAATTCCTCGGTTGGCCGGAATCTCGTACTGCTTTAACTGGTCACTTAAGGCGGCACTTTTGTAATGACTGTAGCGAATAATCTGCACGTAGAACAAACGAACGCCAAAAATAGTAATTATTAGTAACAGCGCTCCATACCAAAGCCGAACCCGATGGGCTCCCAAGGCGGCGCTGTTCGCGGTACTGTTTGTGTTTGGCAAAGCCATTAGCGCTATTATACCCTAGTTTTGTAGCGTATCAGATGGTGCTAGTGAAACCAGGTTCTTGGCAACGGCGCTGTTCTGAGCGCGGGACAGTGACTGCAAGCGGGCGGAAGCCACGGTCAGGTTGTCATGATCGCTCTTTAGCTGGCTCTGGCGCTCTTGAAGATTGTTAATCTGGTAGCCGTAAGCGTTGGTCTTGGTGACTTGGGTTAAATAAACTAGCCCAAGGACACAGGCTAGTACAATCAGAATGATGGTGTTGCTTACAGGCCCCAGTCGGGCATCGCTGCTACGCAGATTAACCGTGTTTCGTCCTTGCGGGGCGTAACGAGTCCGGTTCATAGCTAGGCTACTTGAATACGTCATAATTAATCATTCTTTTGTTTTGATATTTGTTTGATGGGGGTATGGTGCCAGCCCTTACCTGCGCAAGGGCTGGCCACGGATACAAAGTCTACAGTAGACTAAACTACTTTAACGACGACTTTGTAGGCGCGGGAGTTGCTTTTGACCTGGATTGGCATGCTAATCCCTTTCTTTTTTTATTTTTTAACTGCGGCACGTAACTTGGCGCTACGGGCTCGCGGATTGGTAACTAGTTCATGGGGACTGGCTACAACGGGACGTTTGGTAAGGAGTTGTAGTTCAGCATCATAGCGGTCACCACTTGCGGTGGCCAGTATTTGTTTAACGATGCGATCCTCGAGGCTGTGAAAGCTAATGATAGCGATTCGACCGCCGGGTGCTAGCATATCGAGCCATAGTGGTAAGCTCCGCTCTAGTAGCCCCAGCTCATCATTGACGGCTATGCGCAATGCCTGGAAGGTTCTAGTAGCGGGATGGACTCGACTGTGCCCGGGCCAAGCTTGCTTTACTATGTCGGCTAACTGCGCCGTGGAATGAATTGGTCGGGCGGCAGTTATTAAACTAGCGATGCGTTTAGCTTTCGGCTCCTCGCTGTAGCGCTTGAGGATAGCAGCGATTGTTGCTTCGTCCCAGTGATTTACAATTTCACTGGCCGTTAGCGCCTGCTGCTGGTCCATACGCATATCGAGCGGGCCATCTTCCGAGAACATGAAGCCTCTATGGGCATCGTTAAGGTGCGGTGATGATACGCCAAGGTCTGCCAAAATTAAGTCATATTGCGAGCCTTCGGCACTTAGTTCTATGCTAGCCGTGAGGAAGTCAGCGTGGATAAGCCGTTCACCATCAACAAACTGCCCTTTCAAAACTGAAATGGCGTTGTCGTCGCGGTCAACTAGTGTGGTCCGTTGTGGTGCGTTGGTCCGAGCCAATACTTCGGAAGCATGCCCACCATAGCCAGCGGTCAAATCCAGGTAACTATTACCAGGGGCCGGGGCTAAATACTGCAGTACTTCTTGGAGTAGGACGGGAACGTGTAACGGAGCGTTTTGGTGTTTGTTTTGGTGCATCTATTCTTTTGATCTTTTTGTTTTTGAATACGAGATCACCTATTCAGCAGTCAACTGTTTGTTTTTTTTGTAGTTTTTGTTTTTGTGTAGGATCTTCAAGCTTGTATGTAAATTGTATTTACAGCTGAAGACCCAAAAGTTTTTTGAGAGACTTATGTGTGAGGTGGAGTTTTGGGAGGTGTTTTAAAAGGTGCAAG
>JARXKN010000019.1 GCA_030271625.1 Patescibacteria group bacterium | reverse complement strand
CACCGAGGTTGCTGCGTGCGCCGGCTGCAGTCGTGGCGCCGGTGCCGCCGTTGGCTACCGTTAACGCTGTTGATAATGTCAGCCCGCCAAAGGTTGGCGTAGCAGTGCTATTAATGTTCTGTACAGTGTTAATAACGCCGCTGCCATTGTCGCTGAAGTTCGTTGCGTTGTAGGTTGCGATGCCCTTTGTCGCGCCATCGGCCTTCGCGTTATTGATGGTAATCGCACCTGCGCTTGCGGTTGTATTGTTGATAGTTAGCACGCCGGTTTGGCCGTCCAAGCTCGTTACTCCGCCGCCTGCGCCGCCGGTACAACCCACAAAGCTTAGTCCACCGAGACCATCAGACTTCAAACAATCATTAGCGCTACCGTACGCGCTTGGCAGTTTAAACACGAGGTTGCTCGCTGGGTCACTGCTTGGCGCCTGCAGCGTAACGCTACGCGTGCCAGCCGCACCATAAAATGTGACCGAGCCATTCGCCGTTGTAGCCGTTCCGAGACTCAGGCTGTTAGCTCCCTGAATAACAACGTTACCCACGGCTGTCACTGTGGTGCCAGATTCGCTCAAACTAGAATCAGTAACCGTGCCAGTGCCACTGAACTTAGTGAGTTTGCCAGCCGTTCCGCTGCCAGTGATGCCGCCACCTGCGCCCGCACAGTTGCCGGTGCTCAAACAAATTGATGCACTTGCAGAACCAGGATCGGGGAGAGTATAGGTCGTTGCCTGTCCAAGTGCTGCAATGCTCAATGAGCCCACATTTGTGTTCGAAGAATTTGCCAATTTGAGGACACCAGTCGTTGTGCCAGCAACACCAATCGTTGCGCCACCTGCTCCCTGAACAGAGAGTGTACCGCTAAATGTCGGATTATTAGTGATGCTAATGTTACTACAGGTTCCGCCTGAACCTAATGTAATTATATCTCCACCGCCACTCAAATTGCCCGTTCCAGCTGCACAAGTAAGTGATACATTTCCTTGTACGGCGGTTCCTGCTATCGCACCGTACAGCGCATTCAAAGTTGTAGTCCCGCCAGCGCCGAGCGTAATGGTGCCACCACCGCTGAGGCCTGTGCCCGCTGTTACGGTAACTTGCTTGTTACCCTCTACTGAAGTGTTCGCAACTGAACCGTAGTTCACGCTGATGCCCGGAGTACTCCCCGCACCACTGTTAGCCGTTGCCGTTAAGCCAGTCAATGTTCCAAGTGCACTTACATAGTTGCCTAATGTCTCAGTACCAAGCACCACGGCGCTTGTGCTCAAAGCGCCACTGGCGTTTGTATGGACGACGCCTGCAGTACTTAAGCCCGAGAACGTAATTGCGCCAGAGCTACTCAATCCCGTCAGTGAACTCAGCGTTCCAGTAATAGTTGAGTTACCAGTTACGTTAAGTCCACCCGCCGCAACACTGAGTGTATTGCTGACGCCGAGCGTTCCCGTTACAGATGAGTTACCCGTAATCGCAGCACCGCCGCCGCTCACCGTAAAGCCGGCGCTGACCCCAAGAGTACCCGTTACAGATGAATTTCCAACTATCGTTGCACCGCCGCTTATGACGTTCAGTCCTCCAGCCACGCTAACTGCACCCGCTTGGTTCGCGCTCAGCTTGCTAACACCCGCGACCTGCAAGTCTAATAAGTTGCCGCTAAATCCGGCGGCGCTGTTCACCACCACATTGCCAGCATAGCTAAGCGTCGTGCCGCTTTCTGACAAGCCGGAATTTACGATATTATTGCTAGAACTGAACTTGGCTATCTTGCCCGATGTGCCGCTTCCAGTGATGCCCGAACCTGCACCCGCACAGTTGCCCGTGCTCAAACAAATTGAGGCGCTGGCGACACCTGGATCAGGCAACGTAAACGTTGTAGATTGTCCCATGACTGCCGATTGCAAAATGCTCATGTTGCTGTTAGAGCCATTCGCAAAACTCAATGAACCAGCCGTTGTACCAGCTACACCAACGGTTATTCCACCACTTCCCTGAACTGTTAGGGCACCTGAGAATACTGGGCTATTACTAATGCTGATATTTCCACAACTACCACCAGAACCTAACGTGATAGTGTTTCCACCGCCGCTCAAATTGCCAGTTCCGGCTGCACAGGTAAGTGTTGTAGAACCTTGTACGGCAGTGTTTGCAGCGGCCCCGTAGTTGACTGCAAGCGTTGGCACACCGCCTGCGCCTGAAGTGCCACCCAATGTGATTCCAGTTGTAGTGCCAATACTAGAAACATAACTGCCCGTGGTGTCTGCTCCTAGTGTCACCGTGCCGCTGCTTAGCAAACCGCTCGCGCTGTTACGCACTATACCGGCACTCGTTAACCCCGTGACCGAAGTTGCACCGTTCAAACTCACCGAGCCAGTACCGGTACTGAACGATCCCGCGCCACTCTGGCTGAAGTTGCCACTCGTCTGATTGTAGCCCGTAACCCCACTCAATGCACCACTGTTGATAATTAGTCCGTTGATGGTATTACCCGTAGTAGCACCGGTTATAGCCCCACCGATGTTCAGCGTTCCTGTCACCGTCACATTACCGCCGTTCGTCACGGTAAAGCGATCACTACCAGCCCCCTGTAAATCAATAAGATTGCCGGTGCCAGTGTTTCGGACTGCAATTGCACTACCGCTACCGCTGTATGATTGCTGCGCACTCGGCCCAAGCAAAACTGCTACGCCATTGCCGCTGGCACAGAGCGCGTCGCTGGTACAAATAGTCTGCGTGCTGACTCCAGAATTCGGAAGTGTGAACGTCCGACCGTTTGCGGTGAAGATAATATCTTTGCCTTCAGCAGTAATATTCAAGTCGTTGCCTACGGCAGAATGCTGAATCGTATCTGTTGTCAGCGCACCCGTAACTTTAAGGCCGCCGCTTACCGTCACTGCGCCGCCCGCCTGGTTTAACAGCGAACTGCCGACAGTACCGCTGCCCGTAAAGACCGCTATGTCCCCAGCAGTGCCTGTCCCAACAACAACCTTATTACTCAAGGTATAATTACCGGCGCCATCAGATGAAATCAGTGAGCTCGAAGTCCCCGCTGCCAAGGTTAGAACACCGCCTGCGTTCGCCGGCTTATTGGCCGCGTTTACCGCACTAGCGATAGACTGCACAACGGCATTACTGAGGCCCAATTGCCCACTCGTGATCTGTAATCCGTTACCAACGCTAATCGATCCGCTGCTGCCACCAATAGAAGATACGTGCTGCGGGAACGGTGTTGGCGCCAAGCTCACGAAAGCTGAGCCGTTGTAGAAGTACGGAGCATTAGTCTTTTGATCGTAATAAATCTGGCCAGCCGTAGGGCTTAACGGCGCAGCCGAGGGTGCCAGCACCAGCGTATCGCGCACGCGCAATTCACCGTTAATGGTCAGGTGGTCAGCCTGGCCAACAGATAGGTCCTTGTTCTCAGTAATGCGCTGCAATGGTATTGAGCCAACAGCGTAGTTCCCAGAGCCATTTCCGTCAGACGTCTTGCCGCTACCAGTGTGGTGACCACTCAGCATAGCCCCTACCGTTCCAACCAGAACAATTACTGCGATAACGCCCGCAGTGATGATAACCGCAAGCTTGTTGAAACGGAATGGCGATGCAGCAGCAGCCCGCTTAACAGGGGTGGTAGTTGCATAAGCAGCCGCATTAGAAACAGTAGTTGCCCCTATTTCAGGCAACTCTAAGGCAGAGTCATAAGCTGACCCACTATAATTTCCCTCAGTATTGATACTATTTGGTCCCATGTGTTGGTATCTGTTTCCGGTATTTTAGTTTCCACCTACTGGCACTATATTCCGTAATTCTATTTTATAACCCTTATGGCTACGCTCCTAGCATTTTGAGCACTATATTTACTATTATTTATTACAATCTTTTGTATTATCACCCCTGTTAAATAAGCTTACGCTTTTTCTGAAATTCATCGACCCCTGTTATTTTTTGCAGTATATATAATAGATATCCACAGGCAAAACGCCTGTTTTAGCTGCACAACTAAATTGGTTTTACACTGTAGTTGGCTATTTGCAACAAAATCAACCCTCGCAACTTCATGCCCTAGAACGCGTACACTCAGCCTCTAGTCAGGCCACAATTTCCTAAAAAGTTGTGCCAAAAGCAACAACTTCATCCGTTTCGCTCTGTTAGTTAGCTCAAAAGTAAGAAAATGGTAACACCGGCCACAGCGGCTATCAAACCAACCATCGCAAAGACGGCACCCATAGTCCTAAACACGGCGTATTTAGCGAGCGGATTGCGCCCAATAGAGATAATTCCGCCGTAAATTGAGGCGTACACCAGTGTTATAAGCGAAAACAGCGCCACCAGCGCCACCAATAAACTAATCAGCACACGCGTATTAGAGACGGTGTGTCCAGTCAGCGATTTGCCCAGCTTCTGTAAAGCGCTGAGGTTTTCGGCCTTACTACCGGTGTTATTAACCCCTATAGCGATGCTAACGCTGACATATCCGACGGCTATTTGTTTCTTATCACCGCTTTTATCAGTAACTTCTTGACTGCTGGCTCCAGAGGTAGAGTGCGTAAACGCCGTTTGAGCCAGGCCAATAACTCGGCTGCCCGGTCCGGCTTTCATGCCAATCCCGTCAAAGGACGACACTCCCACCTGATCACCCACCTTAATGTCTCCGTTAACATCACTCACGAGTGTTTTAGCGTCGCCCTGGGTAGCTACTTGTACCCCTGTTTCGTTCTCATCAACTGCCAAGAGCGAATCATTCTTAGCCACTGCCACCCCGAGCAAGCTCGAGCCGTTCTGCGTATTTGCGGGCAGCACATAATCAGAGGTATTCTTGTCCAGACTTACGATACTGCCTGACCCTATAGTGCTTTGAGATTTATACGAGTGTGAAATATTGGCCGATGATGCTCCCGCTGGTGACAGCCCAAGCAGAATAAGAGATCCTAAAACCCCTGTCGTTAAGATCCGCGCCGATCGCTTGCTATCAATACGCTTACTTTTCATGTTGCTTACGATTATAGCAGTGTTGTTCTTGAGGCACCACTTATAGCTCTTGCGGTGGCCGATCTCTGCATCATATTAGTACTGAACAGTGTATTTACAAATCATTATTTAACACAACATATGGCTGAGTACATTTGTTACAACAACTTACTATTTCAGTTTACTCCCGCCATATAAGGAGTTAGTAGCCTTTACGTAGTATTAATTACGCACATAATAACTTAAAAGTATTATCTACTACGTTAATGTAACGCCATAAAACGAACAAGTGATCAATATCACTTAAGCATAAGGAATATACTATGCAGTAGAGGAAATAGTATGTTGCACCAAGAAAACAGAAATTACGAGTCAAACAGTAGTACGCCGCTCATAACTGAAGGCGATTTCAATTATGGCAAGCCCGGCGCAGTGTTGCCTGCCGACCTAGAGCCAGGCACTTCTCACTATACATACCGCCGGGTCTTACCTATACGAGATCGCACACATGACAGCCATGCTGAAGACGTGCCCGTGCGCATTCAATCCATAGCCCTAGGTATGCATGGGTTTAGTTTTTATGTGACTGTCAGTCCTATCTACCGACGGGGGAAAGAAATTGTCGAGGATGCTTCCCTGGAATGTACGGTAGCGGCTGAAGACGGCTTAGTCATAAACACGAATTCTATTGATCCCTCCGAAATGGAACTCGGCTACTTCTTAACAGGCTCGTGTATTGAATCAGTAGACTCCAAAACCACCACCGAGCGTGAGCTCGAACCGCGTCGCAGATTGGTACCTGAACCACTGAAATATTTCGATTTCGACGGCAATACACATTACATGCCACAACCGTAACGTCTAACCCTTGTATTTCCCCTGTTTTTTGGGTAAAATACAGCGGTGCCAAACCGCAGTTTCCTCGCTTTTGTGGGAAAACAACGGATTCACCGCTGCATTTGTTGTACCAGATGCAGCCAAGGGGACATAGCTCAGTTGGCTAGAGCACCTGCTTTGCAAGCAGGGGGTCCAGGGTTCGAGTCCCTGTGTCTCCACCAATTAGAGTCTCTAACTTCGTTAGAAACTCTAATTGGTTAAGCACGAGAACCCGTCCGGCGCGTAGCGCCAGGGTTCGGCAAGTTAACAATTCGGGCGATTAGCTCAGCTGGTTAGAGCGCGTCACTGATAATGACGA
>JARXKN010000018.1 GCA_030271625.1 Patescibacteria group bacterium | reverse complement strand
ACTGCCGCCATGAGCGGTAATTTTTTGATCCGGGTTGTTTTTTTTGATGCTTTCACGGTGTTGTGCCTTGTTTATTTATATTATTTTTGTATTTTAAATACACTTTCAGAAAGTAGTATCTCAAATAACCACAAGCATTGTCAACTATTTTATAAATTTTCTTAAAAAGCCCCGAGCGCAGTCATGGTTAAGGTGTCTTGGTAGTCGTTTCCTGAAGGAGTTGCGGCTGCGGCTTTGGCTTTTAGCTGAAACGATCCCCTGCCGCCAGTTATTTGAGCCGGCGCGGAAAATATTTCTGAAAGTGCAGTGGTGAGTATGCCGACATTGGAAGTCGCCACATTAAACGGCGCTGTTATGGACAGCGGGCCGCCAGATGTTTGCGTCGCGCTGCTGCCCTGCGCACCATAACCGGTGCTGGCAACCGCCAAATCGGCGGTGGCCGAAGTGAGTGTAAAGTTATTAGCTGGACTTCTAAAGCCAGCGTTCGCCGAACTCACATAGACTTTGCCACCGTTATTACCGTTGGTGGTAATATCTATCCATACTTTTTCAGTAGTGTTGGTAACCGTGCCTGGCAGCAAATTACCGAAGGCTGCGCTATATGGTGGTGCCGTCTCGGTGTCTATAGCTGAAGTATCGATATCGAAGGTAAGGCTCGGATTAACAGTGGCTGCAGTGGCTGTTGGGCCGTATTCAGTTTCGGTAAACTTACCCTGAAAAGCATTGGTTTTAATCTTATACGTCGTGTTTGGTGTCAGCCCCGTCACATATTGGCCTGTAGCACTGCCCCATGATGCGTAGGTCTGATAATCGGTAATAGCGCGCGTGCTGCCGACCGTGTTATCACTCTTTATATACTGAGTACTTGCAAAGTTGTCGCTCGAGATAGCAATCGAAAATTTGGTGTCAGTTGGGTTGCCAGCCTGAGCTACTACAAAGTGCAGTTTATTGTAATAATTCGACGGGTTATCAAATGTTGGTCCGGTGGGCACGTTGGCTTGTTGCGAGTTGTTGTTACCCGGCCGCGCTTTATACGTCGTGCTCGAGCTCTGTGCGCCAGTAGTCTGACCGGTCGTGGCATTAAGAGAGTAGTTTGTACTCGTAGAATTATTGGTTCCGCCCGAGCCAAAGCCATAGTTGTGCAATTGATAACTCGTGCTCGATGGCATCGCAGCAAACAGCGCCCCCGCCAAAAACATACTCACCGCCGGAAAATTCATATGCTTACTATACTACTGTTTTGCTTAGTTTTTCCAATGGAAAGTACTCAGCAGATCTGTAACTTCACTATCGAGGGTTTCGGTATCACCAGTGGTCACAAAGGCTAAAACGGCAATTTTGTCGTTGCGTGGAATGTATACTGTCTCTTCTTGACCATTATTTTTTATCCACTTCACTGCCGGCACATTAGCAACCGTAATTTCAGATTTTGTGTATACAAACGGCTGCGACTGACGCAATAAATAGCCTGAATTACTCTGATAACTCCCGTCGGAGCGCGACACCGAAACCGCTAAACGCTTATCAAAATTCGGGTCAGCCGTAAACATATATAACTCCAAATCTTCGTCCTTGGCATCCATTTGGTGTATGCCGTAATTACTTTTGTATTTGAACGCTATATTATTGCCGTCGAAGTCTTTGTAGGCTGGCAAGTGCTGCACCGTGTTGCCTTTGCTGGCGGCAACCTTGCCTTGATTATCGGAAACTGACCACAGCACCGTACCCATGAGCAGCACAAGCAGCAGTCCGGTTAGTATCCAGACTGGCCAGTTTTTTGGACGGCGCCTCACCTTCACGCGTGCCTCGTTTTAGGATGATTGAAGAGCTTAAGTTCGCGTTGTTCGCCGAGCCAGAAGCTAAAGGCGACAACAATTGCAACGCCCATGCCCTGCCAAGCTAATTTGATAGCACCAGATTTACCAGAGCCATCTTTAACGGTTCCGGCAATACCGGCAGCCGGCTTGCCGCTGACGATGGCTGCCAACTGTAAGTAGCTAGTGCTGCCCTGCTGATCGGTACTTTGTATAACAATAGTGTAAGCGCCTTTATCTCCGGCTGGTTTGTCATAGGCGTGGCTGAGGTCGAACTGGCCAGCTGTTCCGCGGCTCATTAAATCTGTTTTGCCATCGCCCCAGCTGATACTCACGGCATAAGGTGCCTGACCGCCGGACAAGGTAATTGGCCAGGTCATTGTTTCGCCGACATTTGCGCCGCGGTGGCTTACTTGGCTCGTTGCATAGAACTGCCCGGCTGGTGCGCCCTGTACATTCAGCTGGTCGGTGCCTTTAGTTGTTCCACCTGGCAGTACCAACTGTACACTCACAACATTAGAGTCCGGGCTCACGACATCGTTGGCATTATACGCCCGGGCAATCAGGCTGTTGTTGCCAACAAATAAATCTATGGATACTTGGTAGCCTCCGCCTTGGCAGAGCGCTGCGCCAGCTAAAACTTCATTTTTATACACTTTAACAAGTGTGCCGCCTGGGCAACTGCCTTTTATTGGAAGCGGGTCGTTGGTGGTTACAGTGCGTCCACTGGGTATGTTCGCGATTGTTGGTGCCACTTTTGGTACCGGTGCGGCCACCACAGCGTAACCGCCAAAAGCGCCGTTTACCGGGTCAGTTGCATCGGCTGAAACTACTGCATGGCTGGCGCTAAACACTGGAACGAGTGTCATTATAATAAGCAGCGCTAAGCTGCCATAAGAAGTATGCGCGTGCGGCCGAAGTTTTCCGGTGTGATGGTGCGTGAGCAGCTTACCCCACCCCAAATGCTTTGGCGCAGCAGTTTTCTTTTTAGTTTTTGTTGTGGGGCGGCGAGCTTTTGCCGAGCCTGTTTTTGTCATAAGCGTATTCTACCATATTTACGCTTGCGCTTGCCTAGAGGTCAACATAAGCGGTATGATAGGAGCACTATGGAGAATTCGGACGAGCAGTTTACGCAGATTGAAGGCACACCTCTCGATCAATTAAGTGAAGCTCCTGACTATACTACACCTGAACCGTCTGGTTCCCCACTACCTCATTTTGGATCGTCGAAGCGCAAATTATTTATGGAAATCGGCGTCGTCGCAACTTTGCTTTTATTCGGGATTATCCTGGCCTTTGTTGTTAAGCAAAAACCAGCCACAACGGCTGCGCCCGCTAAAGCCGTAACGCCCGTCGTTATAAATACGCAAAGTCTCGATAACGGTACGCTCAATAAAATTTCCGCACAGGCCAACCCGGGCGGCGAAGTTAAGCAGCAACTGACAATTACACCTGACACGCTTTTTAAGGGTACCGTTGAGGTGCAGAAAGGTGTTAAAGTCGATCAAGCTTTGGACGTTGGCGGCACTCTGAACGTCAAAGGCGCGTCCACCCTACAGGGCGCCGTTGGTGTCGGCGGCAACTTGTCCGTACGCGGCGGCTTATCTGTTGCCGGGCCACTCTCTGCTGCCAGTATTAATGTTGGATCACTAACAATTGCTAACATTACGCTCAGCGGCAGCTTGAATTTTGCTGGTCATTTAGTTCCGAGTGGCGCTGAGCCCACAAGCCAAGTGAGCCCCGGCGCAGCAGGTGGCAAAGTAGCTATCAGCGGCAATGATACGGCCGGGACTATCACCATAACCACGGGCGCCGGCCCATTTGTCGCTGGTGAAATTGCCCAAATCAACTTCCGTTCTGCCTACGCAACTACACCTAAAGTGCAGCTGACGCCGCTCAATAATTCGGCCGCAAATCTCAATTATTTTGCCACGCACACGCCAACCTTCTTCACCATCAACGCTACCAACGTCACTGCCCCAAACACCACCTACATTTTTGATTATCTTGTGACGCAGTAACAGTCATCATATGCTACGTAGTAACTGCTCCTCTATGCGACGCAGCAGCAGTCATAATGTGCTACACAGTGTCGCTACAAGTATTTAAGTAAGACGAAAGATCCGACACTCACAAATACCATAATCAGCGCCGCCATGCCGAAGGACTGCAAAACACGCCTGAAGATAACACGCTTCGCGAGCGGTTGACGCGCCACCGCAGCAAATCCGTTTTTGATAGCCGTACTAATAACCACGCCGGCAAAAATAACACCGACGATCATGAGGAGACCGCTTACAACCAGAATAACGGTGCTCACTTTTTTACCAGCAATTGATTCAGCCGCCGACTGTACATTGCTCGGAACTGGCGTCGTCTTTTTTGCCTGGTCGTTCGGCGAGGTGTAATACATAACTTTGGCGACCACTGGAATGGTGCCGACATACACGATATGTTTAACGTTTTTGCTATCGGTAACCATCGTTTTTATGGCGCCCTTTGTTGTACTATCCAAACTAGCTTGGGCAACACCCACGACCCAACCACTTTTGACGGCTTTGGCGCCCACACCGACTAAACTTGAAGTAGCAATCTTGTCGCCAACCCGAACGTCGCCGTCCAGCGTACTGACTAAAGCATTGGCGGTGCCGTCATTCTGAATACTCACCTGCCCCGGCTGCTGGGTTATATCCGTATTGCTCGAAGACACAATGCCGTACAGTTGCGCAGCATTTTTATCGCTCGCCGGCTCGGCCACATTGCTATTAGCTGTCAGGCTCATAAGCATGCCCGGCTGGGTTTGCGCATTTAATACATTAAAGCTTTGGCTCGTGCCGGACGCCCCTGCTAGCCCAGCAGCTCCCGTCACCAAAACCAGGACTGCGGCAAAAGCGACGAGCATAAACTGTTTCATTACCCGAATTATAGCAGACCCATCCGCTGCGGCCTTCGCTATAGTAGTTGCATGTCCGCTTCTATAGTGTGCCGAGATACTTTACTTGATGCATTAGCGGAGCTGCCCCGCTTCTTACCGCCTCGTGTATTTACCAACGGATATTCCGCAGCTTTTGCTAGGCCTTCGCGGTACTGTCTAAACTGCATGTTTATGTCACCAATTTCTTTGCGCGTTTCAAGATGATGCTTCACGTTAGCCGTTTGAATATTGTCAATTTTTTTATCGAGTTGGACTATTTTTTTATCAAATTGATCGATGTCAAATTTAGTGGCCATGTCTTTACGAATGCCTTTTTCAAGAGAGTCTATATTGTCCTTTGTCGCCATGTCGCTGCGAATCCGTATTTCCATAGTCTCGAGACTAGTATTTAGCTTGTTCAGTAGTTGTTTGTTGGTAATATCATTCATGGTTTGTGCTCCTTGTTTAGTATAATCTTTATTTCGAAGTTACTGTGCTCATTTACGTCTTCGCTCATGTCGATGAACTGCGCGTCCATACTTGTTTCGAGCATCGTTATGCGAGAATCCAGTTTAGTACCGAGAACGTCTACTTTCGCACTGATGTCATCTTGCCTACTATCAGACAGATCAAATCGAGCATCGACCTGATCGAGGCGTTCGGTGACTTGCACAAGGCGGTCATCGAGGGCATCGAGACGGCCGGTAATGAGATCGGCGAGTTGCTGATTTGTTGGCTCAGGCATAGTGGCTCCGACTTAATAGTAAATAACGTTTACTGTAAGAGGTAGTCGGCGCCCTGCAGTACTGACTAGTATAATCCGATACGCGGCTGATGCAATGCAAAATACGCATGATTTTGTAGTAATTTAATGAAAGGTGATGGAATCCGAAATGGCGCGTGGCCAGTTGGAAATTACCAGCTCTACCCTACACCGCTGCGGCTTTTGAAATCTTTCTGCGGAAAGTATCGTAGCTTTTTGCTTGCTGATCAATCTTTTTGCCAAGTCGTGACTCTAGAGCATGTAGGTCTTCATGGGTGACATAATCGTCTGGAATTGTTCGTACTGTTTGGCTAATTCCATCTACCATAAGCTCTACGTTGCCTAAGCGTTGATCTATGTCGTATAGGCTTCGGTCGATCGCATCAAAGCGTTTATCCATGCCGTCAAGACGGGTGTCGATGCCTTGAATTGCACCGAGCAGCTGTCCATTTGTGGGTTCTTGCATATTCGTTCTCCTTTCCTAAATAAGTATGTATATTTGAGTGTGTTCTAGCGAGAAATTTAAGATTTATTTAATGTTTTACTTTATCATCGACCCCGGCGACTGAAACGCCTTCTTTTAGCATCTTCGCGAGATAGGGCTGGAAGCAGTCTGCGCACAGCAGTGCATGCAGTGGCCCGAACATTTGTCCCACTCGAAATTCTTCTCTGTTAGATGTGATAGTTTTTAGGCACTTGTCGCATGTGCGTATTGTCATAGCTGAACCTCCTTATGTTTTATGGTTGTCAGCTATGCTTTTGCCTCGTGGAACTTAATTGTACTCCCCGCCCGCAAGTATTGGATAGCGTATTATTTGCTACGAGTCGCGGTTTACTGCGCGATGAAGTAGTCGAAGGTGTAGGTGGTGTTCGGCGCTGGAACGGACTTGGCGTTGAACATGAATCCGTTGGCGTCACTGGCGCCCTTGAAGTAGCGCATATCGCTGGCGTTGTCGTTGCTTGGGCTCAGCACTATGCGAGGTGCAGCGCCGTAGGCTTTAGTAAATGCGAGTTTCGCGAGTTCGCCAGCAGTAGGATTAGCGCCAGTTGTTATGGTAATTGTACCCGTCGTGTCGGTGCCGCTCACAACAACGGTTGAGCCAGTTCCTGCTGGAATTTGTGCGGTTGCAACAGGTTGACCACCACTGGTTATGACGTGGCCGCTAATGGTTATGTCGCCAACCGCTAATGTCGTAACTGTCAGGCTTCCCTGCACCACAACATTACCGGTAACCGTTAAGTTAGCAATAGTTGCCTGGCCCGAAACATTCAAGTCCTTCACGGTAGCTGTACCAAGCACCGCCATATCATTAAAGGTCGACGATTGGCTTTGCAGCGCATTAGCGACGTTGCTCGAAGTGGTGCCGACGCTGGCCTTGACCAGTTTCACGCCGGTGTCTGTTGAGCTTTCCTGGGCAATCGCCAGCTTAGCCATAAGTTGGCCGACGGTTGCGGTCGCTGGATTAACTGCACGGGCAGTCATGTCGCCGTTATCTATCAATATGTCGCCGACCGAAACGGCACCCGTTACACGCACTGGAACTTGTCCGGCAAAGGTTACGAGAATGCTGTTTGCTTCGTCCAGAATATCGTTACCAACGAAGGCGGCGGTGTCCTTGGCGGACACGACATAGGTGCTGCCGTTGTAGCTGACAATGCTTCCCTGCGCAGGCTTCGCGCCAGTCCAAGGAATGTATTCAGCGTAGTCAGCACCACTGGCATTGACTGATCCTGCGGCATTTATGGAACGATTAGTAACGCTGTCCTTGCCCACTTTGAGGGTAGCATCTGCAGCGTTGTAGCCGGTATTAACATTGTTGGTACTGGCGATTATTGCAGCTGAACTTGATGCGTTTTGAATCTGGAAGGCGGTTGCTGAGTTGG
>JARXKN010000017.1 GCA_030271625.1 Patescibacteria group bacterium | reverse complement strand
GATGATGCGTTCCAGGGTGATGCCCCGCACTTTAGCTCGAAGATCAAGGTTGCTCAAGGCAGCTTCTAAGACGGTGCCCCAGTCCTCTTCTTGCAGCTTCAGCTGCATCTGGTCGTCATCAACCCGAGCCACGTTGAGAATATTGTTTACGAAGGCAGTTAATTGTTGGGCGGTGGCGCTCATCTTGTCCATAAAACTGATGAGTTCCGGATCACCGTTGGTCGACAGCTCCTCTTCGAACACCTCAATATAACCGCGCAACAGCGTCAGCGGGGTTCGCAACTCGTGAACTGATAAGGCGATGAAGCTGACGGCTTGCTCGTCCTGACTATATTGTTTAGTGTGATCGAATAACACCATCATGGTTTCAATTTGCTGCGCGTTGCCCTTGTTATAGTAGGTTGCTAAATCAAACAAGCGCATTGGGTGATTATCGCGGACGCCCATTCTGACTCGTTCCCAGCTACCGACGGCGGTGGCGCTATTTTGTTTAGCCTCTTTGAGCCACTTGTCGAAGGTGTCAGTGCTCGGGAAAGCCATATCCATGACCATATAGACGTTTTTGCCGATTAACTCGGACAGCGGAGTCCCGATGTATTCAGCCATGGCTTGATTGGCAAACTGAATGGTTTCGGTGCCATCGAGGACCAAAAATGGCAGCGGTAAGTTGTTGGCGATAAAGTTTCGTTTAAGGTCGATGCTCTCTTGGCGGGCGGTGACGGCGAGGCGGTCAGCTATTTCAGTTAACTGGTAGACTTGGCCGGCTAAATTGGCAACCAGCTCGCGCCCAAGTTTTAATTTAGAAATGTCGGTTGAGGCGGTAATTGCCTGCCCCGGGCTGACATGCAGTATTAACTGACGGAGCGCTTTGAGCGGCGCCATAATGTAGTCGGTAGCGGTTCGCGTCAGTAGCAGGCTAAGCATCAAACAGCTGATAGCAATGATAGCTACAACTGCCAAAAATGGTAGCGTCGTGAAGGTTTGTAAGGCCCACCAGCCACCAACCAAGACTAAATTTTCAACCACTACCCACCACAGTAGAAAGCTGCGGGCCTTGGTATTAACTTCGTGATAATGGTCCATATAATTACGGGGCCGAACTTATTTTAGAGGCATCGGTCACAGCTGTTAGCCAAGTTTGGCCGGGGTTGAGTGCTAACGGCTTACCATCGGTAGTAGTGAAGCTCATATTGGTCTTACTATCAGGCTTATTCCATTGACCAATCGTGACGGTGCCATCTTGGAAAATGTAAGCTTGGCCGCTACCAATCGTGCCGTAATCGGAGTGCTTACCATCAGCCTGAATGGCGTACGGCATAACTAGGCCAACAACTACTTTCGGGCTAATCTGGACGCTACCATTGGCGTCGAGGTGGGGTGCGCCGGCTTCGCTGCGTTTGTAGCTATTGCTAGTCGCATCGTAATCGTAATGAACGTTATAGAGTGGTCCGGACAAGGTGAGATCAATCGTTTTGGCAGTCGGCAGTTTGACAGCGGCCTCCGGTTTACGTAACCAGGGCGTAAAGGTGCTGCCACTGTAGCCTTTACTAATGGCTAACTGAGTTAAGGTATCGACGGCGGTATAGACATTGTGTGGGGCGTCGCGGCTGCCTATTCGGTGGTAAGCGCCACTATTAAAGAACTGGTCTAAATCGCGGGCTCCCCAGTCTTTCATGTCGGTTAAGGCTTCGGGGCTGCCACCAACGTGCGCTAACGGCGCATCAAAGCCCATCGCCCATTGTAAGTAGTACGGCCGAACGCTACGGATGGGGCCGATATCAGCTGGGTTGGTATCTTGAAACAGAGCTAAGAAGCGGGTGATGCCGCCTTCCGCAATCGCTTCATAGACAACGCTGGCTTGCGACAAGCCAGATTGCGGTCGAGCGTACTCACTGTTCTCAATCATGACACCAGTTACTGGCTTGGCATTCAACGCCGGATCAACTTGCAGGCCGCTCAAATTAGAAGCAACCGTTGTTGGCTGAATTGGCTTGGGTGCCACCTTCTTAACAACGACCGGCCGCGCTACAACGTGCGGCGCTGGTTTATGGAGCGCCAATCCGGCACCAATGCCGCTAGCTATAATCAAGAAAATGCTGGCGCCAACGGCCAGCTCTCGCTTGGTCGGCGGCCAACGTTGTTGCAGACGTTCCTTTATGGTCCGGGTTTTGGGGGCAGCTGCAAAGGCAGTAAAATCTGGTACCACTGGCGTGGGTGACGCTGGCGCAGCCACAGCCGCCGGCGCGCTGGCGGCTGCTGGCGCGGTTAGTGGCTGAGGCGTTTCTGCTTTGAGGGTGTTTTTATTTGCCTGCAAAGACTTTATCCGGCGCTTTGCCGGTCGAAAGTCATCAATCATAAGCACTATTGTAACAGTGGAATAGCCTGCCGTGAACCCCTATCGCTAAGTTCTAGTGTTCAGGCTGCAGTCAGCACTGTCAGTTGCTGGTCGATGCGTCGCAGGCAGCGTTCTTTTCCAAGTAAGGCCATTGTTTCGGCTAAGGCGGGACTAGCGGGGGCTTGCGTCGTGGCGATGCGGATCAGACTGAACAATACGCCTGGTTTTTGGCCGGTCGTTTCGAGTAACCTATTGAGTCGTTCAGTTAAGTCAGCCGCACTAAAATCAGACGCTTCAAAACTTTGGCGACAAGTTTCTAGCCAAGTTTTTAGTTCAGTAAAAGTGTATTTTTTGAGCTGTTTATTAGTGGTGATGAGGTTGGGGTCGACGGGCAAATCTTCAAAAAAGAATTCAGTTAACTGGGGTATCTCAGCAAAAAACTTGAGTCGTTCCTGAATTAGTCCCAAAACTGCCAGTTTATAGTCACTAGCTGATTGATGAGAACTTTCCGGCCAAAATGATTGGCTGCGGGCAGCCAAATCAGCCAACGGCAGGTCTCTGATTTTGGCACCATTCATCCACTCTAGCCGCTTTTCATCGAAGCGGGCGCCGCTGCGTTGAACGTGCTCTAAACTAAACTTAGTAATCACTTCGCTGACGCTAAATAACTCTTGCTCGGTGCCGTCGTTCCAACCTAAGCTAGCAATGAAATTGACCAATGTTTCTGGGAGATAACCATCGCGGATGTAGTCTAAAACATCCTTGGCGCCATCTCGTTTTGATAATTTTTTGTTGCCGTTCTCGGCTAGAATATGGGGCATGGTAGCCAGTATCGGTGGCGTAATCTCCAGAGCTTCGTACAGGTTCAAATAGTTAGGTTGGCTAGATAGGAATTCTTGGCCCCGCATAATATGGGTGATTTCCATTTCTAAATCATCAATAATGTGAGCAAAGTTATAGGTAGGATAGCCATCGGATTTGATAAGAATAAAATCGTCAATCACTTCCGGGCCGGTCGATAGCTCACCCATCACGGCATCATGCCAGCTGTATGGCTTGGGGTCGGACTTAAAGCGCAGTGGCATAGTGCCATCCCACGTTGGGGTAACTTCCGGTCGATAGTTTCGATATAAAAATGGTTGCTTGTTGGCTCGGGCTTGATCGCGGAAGGCTTGGACTTCTTCGGCGCTATACGGATCGGCATAGGCCCTGCCCTTGGCAATCAGCTTTTGAGCCCATGCCTGATAATGCTCCAGACGTTCACTCTGCGTGTACGGCGCAAAGGGGCCACCAATATCTGGGCCTTCATCATAAGCCAGACCGAGTGTTTTTAGACTGTCGATTAAATGTTCGCGCGCCCCGGCCACTTCACGCTTCTTGTCGGTATCTTCAAATCGCAAAATAAATTGTCCATTTTGCTGGCGGGCCAACAACCAAGCAAATAAAGCGGTCCGGATACCGCCAACATGCAAAAAACCAGTTGGGCTAGGCGCAAATCGAGTTCGAACAGTCTTCATCCCCCCTAGTATATGGGAAAACGCCCCCACCAAGAAATATCAACGTGCGCGCTTAAAGAGTACTTATCGCTCTGCAGGAGTAAGCTAGCGCCACAGGCGCCGCCCAGGCGGCCCTGTAAAGCGCTCCGTAAGAGCGATAAGTACTCTTTAAGTTGTACAAAAAGACTACATCGAGGAGGCGAGTTGGGTTAACTGGCGTTCATTAAGGCTACCGGCCGTCGTAACTTGGTACCAGACGCCGCCATTAACCCAAGTAGCGTTGCTATCGCCATATAAGTAGATGGTGCGGCCGCCAGCTTCAGCGGTGTGGTATTGCTGGCCATTGGTGGCCACGAAGTTCTCGCGTAATGTCTGGCTATCCCAGCCGGATGGCTTTTGGGTGATGGCGAAGCTGCGATCATCGCTGTTGCTGTGAAAGCTAACGCTAACGGTGCCGGCTTGGTAATTAAGCTTACCAACTGAAAATCCAGCTGGACGATAGCCTGGCAAGGCGGCATGAAAGCCGGCTCGGCTACTGGCGTACTGGAATTTAATGTTTGGCATATTTTGGTAGGCAATAAAGGCAACTAGGAGTAAACAAGCCAAACCAGAAGCGGCCAGGTTGAGTCGGCGTTGCTGCTTTGAAGCTTGTTTGAGGGTCCGTTTGACGTGTTTTGGTGTGGCCTGCTCGTGGCTTTTGGCTTTAGCCAGCGCTCGTTCGAACAAATCGAGACTAGGTTGCTTAGCCAGACCGTAGGCCGCTTGCTGGCTAGCCACTACTGCATGGCTGGCGGCAGCGGTTAGTCGGACGGTTGGGCCGCTAACAACAGTAGCTTCAGTAAAGCGACTAATCAGCTTACTGCGCGCTACGTCGTTGGCGTGCTGTAGTTTTCGACTATCAATCACGGCGGCCGATGTTTTAGGAGTTACATGAGCGACGGTCACGCCCGCTTTAGCTGGGTTGGCTGTCAGGACTTTGGTGTGTCGCTTTAAACTATGAGCTGGTTTAGCGGTAGCTTGGCGCATCAGGGTTTGCCCTGGTTGCAACGATCGCTTGGGGAGATTGCGGGCTGGTTCACGGGTGACATCCATGACCGGCTTTTTAACGACCGTCTTCAAGGGTTGGGTATAGTGAACCGGCTTAGCCAATACGGTCGCGGTGACGTGTTGTGGCAAAATACCATCAACGGTGCGCACCTTTTTTGCGGCGCCTGGTTTAGCTGTCACTGGCAACCCGGTTCGGGCGTTGAAGTGCTGGCCGTTAATTATGATGGTGTCAGAATGTTTTGTCACAATTTTTATTTACTCAATTTAATCATATAATACGCTGTCTAAGTCACGACAGCAAGTATTCATAAGCACAATAAAATTAATACGTCATAAATGTACCCTTAGCCGTATAATGTAACGAAATGGATTACCTCGATCCGCGTAAGCGGTTGCGTCATACTATTACTCTTTATGTCGGCTATGTTCTAATCGGCATAGCAATTATTATCGCCACCATCGTATTGCTATACCAGGCCTATGGCTTTGGCATTGACCGTAAAGGCACCGTTATTCAAAACGGTTTAGTGTTTATCTCTAGTCAACCACGACCAGCTGACATTTATATTAATGGCAAACTAGAGGCGGCCAAAACTAATACTCGGCTGGCTCTGCCGGAGGCCAGCTACAACCTTGCCTTACACCGTGACGGCTATCAAGATTGGAAGCGGACGATTGCTATCGAAGGCGGCAAAGTCTTTCATTATGATTATCCCTTCTTGGTACCTAAAACTATCACCTCTACGAAACTACTGAGCTACGACCAAGCGCCAACCTTAATTACCCAAAGTCCAGATCAGCGCTGGCTAGTAGTGGCTCAACCAGCTGCCCCGCGGACGTTTGATGTATTTGATTTAAAAACTCCGGTCAAAACTCCGGTCACTATCACCCTGCCGGACAGCGTACTAGCGGCGGCAACCACCGAAAGTTGGCAGCTTATAGAATGGGCTGATGACAACCAGCACGTGTTATTGCAACATGTCTACGATGGTAAATCAGAGTATGTCTTGGTGGACCGACAAACTCCGGCTCAATCAGTAAATCTGACTACTACCCTGGCTATCAACCCTACCCGGCTAAACCTGATTGACCGTAAATACGACCGCTATTACGCTTACGAGGCGAGTAACCAAACGCTTAGTCGATTGAGCCTTAAATCGGTAGCCCCTACCCCAGCCTTAAGTGGGGTGATCAGTTATCAGTCCTACGGCAGCGACGTCCTGTTATACGCTACAAAAATTGGGGCCAGTGCTGGTAAGGTACGAATCAGTCTGCAGACCGGCGGCCGAATCTATACTATCCGGTCAGTGACCGCCGATGCCGATTATCTGTTGGATATTACAAAATATGACAATACATTCTATGCGGTGATTGGTGCCAGCAGCGAAAGCCGAGTCTATATTTACCGGGATCCTGTTGCTCAAATCGGCTCCAATGTTTTCCAATCGCCGACTCCCCTGCAAGTGCTGCATGTCGACAAGCCGACATTTGTGGGCTTTTCAAGCTCAGCCCAGTATATTGTGGCCGAAAATGGCAGTCAGTTTGGGGTCTATGATATCGAAAATAAGCACGGCTATAACTACCTTAGTAAACAGCCGCTTGATAGCCCCCAACCGCACGCCAGCTGGATGGACGGTAACCGATTAACCTACATCAGTAATGGCAAGCAAGTAATATTTGATTATGATTATCAAAACGTGCGCGAACTGGGCAAGGCACTGCCGGCTTCTAAACCGTTATTCTCGCCCGATTATAAGTACAGCTATACAGTTGTAAGCGGCTCGGCCGGCCAAACCGTTATTAGCCAGACAGCGTTACTAATTCCGAGTGAACTCTAAGCTAGGAACGTGGTTTATTAACCCAGCGCAGGGTGACAACGATAGCGCCAATAATAAGCAAGGTTCCGATAAACTTACCAACCGCGCTGCCGAACAAGCGGCCAGCTAGAGTTGGCCCGTTACCTGGTAAACTGGTTGACGTTGCTCCCAGTGTTGGCTGAGCTGCCCCGGCGACGTTGCCACTTGGGTCAGGGCTAATTTGCTGGCCAACTACTACCAGGCGCTTCAGACTGGTGCCTGGCGGGTCACAAGTAATGAGGGTGGCGGTGGCAGTTTGTCCCGGAACGGCGTTCAATACTTCGACTTGGCTCGGGTCAACCACGGTTTTTGTAATTACCTTATAGACGTAGACTTTGCTGTTATATGACAGGTAGAACGTGTCGCCAGGTACCATCAGGTGCAACAACACAAAGGCAAACTTATATTTACCCTTATTAAAGATGTTATTGCTGGAGTGACCGAAGAACGCCGCATTACCCTGTTGTCCCGGTAACGCGGTCGTCGGATAATGCACGATGCCGCTTTCCAAGGCGTTTTCGATACTGGCTTCATCGGTCGTTGTTTGACTGTAATCAGTTGGAATCTGGACATTGATTTTGGGAATAATGACTTGCGGGGTGGTGGTGGCTGCGACACTGCTAGAGTCAACAATAATAGGGGTGGCAACCGCCGATCGACTGGGTTGGATAAACGGCGCAATAATAACTTCATTAAAAAACCCAAACAGGAAAATAAAGACTACGACCGCGCCGACACCCAAGCCAAATAGTAAGGCCTGTAAATGATGCTTCGGCTGTAGCGTGCCGTTGGCGGTCACCTGATCACGGATGGCAGCCCGAATCGCTTGCGGTGAGCGTAAATCACGGCGTGGTCGTGGTGCGCTGGCTCTTTTTTTCTTGAAGCTGTGAGCGCTACGAGCGGCATTTTTATGCTTCGCCATAACCTGAGGATCGATTGGCCCTGGCGCCATCGGCTGCTGGATGGGTGATACGTCGGTCGGCCCAGTGGGCTGGGTATTAGTACTGTAAAATTCCTGCCAGACCTGATGCTTAGCTTGATCGTCAAGCTGAACGTAATAGTTGTGCCACTCAGTTTGAATCGTCGCCAAGTCTTTACCGGAATGACTTAACTGATGCATGAACTCTTGGTGGGGACTGCGCGATGCGACCGCTTCGGCTTCTTCCAGTTCAGTGCTGGCATCTGGCTCAATCGCGTATATACGATCTAACTTACTGCGTATTAAATCGGCAGCATTAGAAACGCCGGCAGCTGGCTGCGGCGTTTGGGGTTCAGGAGCTGAGGGGGAAATATCGGGCATAATGACAGTGGGGTGGCCAGTGCTGGCTCTCCAAGCTTAAGTATAGTACAATGACCGGCGTATCAGGTAAGAAAAATGGGCGAGTGGTGAAATTGGTATACACGCTAGACTCAAAATCTTGTGAGCGCAAGC
>JARXKN010000005.1 GCA_030271625.1 Patescibacteria group bacterium | reverse complement strand
TTCCATGGTAAGGAAGGGGTCAAGAGTTCAAATCTCTTTCGTGGCTCCACTACTGTTTACAACCGTTAGTCATCTTGACTAGCGGTTTTTATTATTTTCGGCCATGAACTAGACTTTCAGACCGAAACAGTACAAACCACTGGGCTACCGTAACAGAGGTCAACAAACAGTTCTGTGAACTGGACACTACATCGGAACAGCCAAAGAATTGAGAGCCTTTAATTAGGCGGAGTACAACATA
Source organism: Patescibacteria group bacterium (assembly GCA_030271625.1). Classification (GTDB taxonomy): domain Bacteria; phylum Patescibacteriota; class Saccharimonadia; order Saccharimonadales; family UBA4665; genus UBA4729. The sequence continues at coordinate 42,738 of JARXKN010000005.1, read as the reverse complement.
GAAGCTAACAGCCTACTCATAGGTCAGCTTCTTGCTGCTTAAAAATCAGGAACGATTGAGTGGCGGACACTAGCGGGTCGACAGGAAGTGTTACCGGCCGAGTGCATACTAGGACGCTACTTGGATAAGGCACGCCGCTAGTGTTAGCCGCTCAATCAACAAATCGTGTACCCGTAATGGGCTGGCTAGAGCTGATACCCAAGTGCGAATCTTGGGCGGCCTCCACGGGTACACGGAATATACAAAACAATAACAGGAGATAAATATGAAAACAGCAACAGTAAAAGCACGAACATTTGAACAAATGGGAAGCCTCGAAGTCATGTGGAAGCTCATTGTAAGACACCAGGCATTTCTGCTTTGCACAGCCGCCGTCTTAGAAGGCATTTACATATTAGTAGCGGGCATTACCGGTTAAGGGGGTATATGAAACACAACTCACGCGTACTCAGATATTTAAGCGGTGAACACCGCCACCAATTTACTGGCCATCCGATACGCATACAGAAGACGCCAACGCTCGTCTGTCGCATACCAGTTATCAGCAAGTAAGTATTTAGAACATAGGGAGGAATAAGAACTATGACTGAACAGAATATATATAGCCGTCTTATGGCGGTGCAAAAAGAGCTTAAGGCTCCAAAATCGTTGAACGGACGCTTCGGCGCGCACCGTTCAGCTGAACAGATTTTAGAAGCAGCCAAACCAATCTTAGATAAGCATGAGCTTGGCTTGATTCTAACCGATACCATTGTGCAAGTTGGTGAGCGTAATTATGTAAAGGCAATAGCCCGAGCTTTTGACGCAGCCGGTGAAACGATAGAAGCCGCCGCAGAAGCATGGGAGGGAGAAATATCTAGGGGCCTCGATGCTAGCCAAGTAACTGGCATGGCCAGTAGCTATGCTCGTAAGTACGCTCTAGGAGGACTCTTTGCCCTGGACGATAACAAGGACGCAGACCATAACACACCAACACCTGCAAAGACAGTACCCAAGACCGTGACCGACCTGGCCACCGACAAACAGCGCCAGCTTATTGCCCTAAAGCTAAAAGAAAGAGGTGAAGTTAAATCAGAAGAAGACATTCCCGGACATCTTATAGAAGAGTACGGGGTATCGCTACCACTAACTAAAGAGGCCGCTTCTGGCGTCCTAGACATGATGGGAGCTTAATCATGAACGACGTAATCGATGACCAAGAAGGTACTTTTGCAGACGGCCGAGGAGCTGGTGACCCAGATGTCCACGGCTATCCCGGCGAAGCGGTACCGTTTAACGATTTAGATAAGCAGATATTTGAGATGGTATACAACTGGGGCGGTTACGGCGTAGTCGTCGACCATACTGCACCAGCCTACCAACGGTTAATTGAACAGCTGAAACGCTCGACAATATCGGAGCCATTTTAGCCATGAACAAAATATACACCTGTGTAGCTTGCGGGGTTAAGAACACTTACTGGACTATCTGCCAGAACTGTGAAGACCCTAATGGCGGGGACGGCCCTCATGACTAAGCACATTGCGGTCACCGTTCCATCTACCGGCGAAGTGCTAGAGTTTAACGCTGCTACAGCCGCCGAGATTAAAGAGGGATGGCTGGTAGCTAGCGACTATATCAAGGCATACGAGAAGGTTAAAAGCCGACTAAAGCTAGTTCTCGAACCGTTCTTAGACTACAAAGGTCAATTGGAAATAGACGGCTATTTATTCCGCCAGTCGATTGTTCAGCGCATGACCTACGACAAAGCTTACATGCGTGAGGTATTTGATGAAGACACCTTGGACTTACTCCTAAAGCCTTCTAAAACAGACACTGACAAATATTTAGCCGAGCATTTAACCGAATTAGGGGAGGCAGCCAGCCGACTGAGAGAAAACATGATTCCGGACGGACGTCCGTACACAACGACCAGAATTGAAAAATTAAGCCAATTGGGAGGGCTAGATGGAACTAACTAAAAAACCAAACGTCAGAGAAGAAACGACGCGCTACTTATCGCAGCGCACCCGGATGTTGAACTTGCTAAAGAACGCACCAACCGGAACGGTTACTAACGTCGACTTAATGCGAATTGCTGGCAACTATACTATGCGTATTTCAGAACTACGCAAAGATGGCCACGTTATCCAGTCGGAGTATGAGCGCCCCGGCGTCTGGCGCTACTTCTACAAAGGTAAGCGTGACGAATAAGGTAGAGCGACTATGTTTACAATGCTCACGACCTATCAAACCAGACAAACCAAAATCACGAATACGTTGTCACTGTGAGTAAACCATGCGTACATTGTGGGTCAGAAATACACACCGCTTTCCACTGCTTTAATAAGCCGAGAGTGGCCATGAAGCAGCGGAAAGCCTTGAATCGATTTGGCCCCGTAACAACAAAGTGGATAGAGACCAGACACGCCTGGATACAAGCTAACGCAACTAAGACTGGAACCTGGACATGCTATTTACGGATAGCCCCCAATTGTCCCGGTACATTAACAACCGAAACATTAACGCTCGACCATATCAAGAGCCGGAGTCGAAACCCGGAACTGAGATTTGAAATGAGCAACTTGGCTCCTTGCTGCGCTCCCTGTAACGAGCGCAAGGGCAGTCGAGATTTACTAGAAATATAGAGGAGTGGAACAGATGGCAGGAACAAAAATCGGCGGCTTAAAAGCTGCTGCAAAGAACAAAGCAAAGTATGGTGAGGGGTTTTATCAACGAATTGGTGGACGAGGTGGCGCAGCCAGTACCACGGGTGGCTTTTATGCTAATCGTGAACTAGCTCGGGCCGCCGGTGCTAAGGGTGGAAGTATCAGCCGACGTGGCCCAGCGGTGCAAGTATAAGGATAACGAATGATTGAAGCACGCGATAGCAAAGGGCAGTTTGTAGCCGGTTCCGAAGCAGTGAAAGCACTAGCTAGTCGAGCCGGTCGAACACCCACAAATAAATTAAAAGGCTTTGCCGCCATGACGCCCGAAAAGCGTCGGCTAGCCAGTTTAAAGGGAGTGGAAACAAGAAATGAAAACCGCAAAAAGTTGGAGCGATGATTACAAATTGTTCTATGAAGACATTAAAAATGATTGCCGCCATATGCGCCGATTGGATGGCATTGATAGGCTGGGTAATCGGGTTCACGATTTTAATTTACGGCTGGTAAAGTGGGGGCGTTTGGTATGGGAATACAAATAGCAGCGCTACTCATGATGGGGTCGTGTATATATCTCTATGTCCGCAACCGCTTATTGGAACGGGAGATTAGCCAGCTACAGCACCCTTTCCTCTACACAGCAGAAAAACCGCTTAATATGAGAGGTCGGCCACCAGCAAAGCCGCGCAAAAACAATGTTTGAAGAAGAGCAATCAGCATTAAGACGGTTGACGCTTGAGGATGAGCAGCGCCAACTAATAGAGCAAATGTGGGATGGAAAATACTGGTTAAACGGTACAACTATCCCTTACATATTAGCAGCACTAGCCATTGAGCTAGCCCGTGGAGATTTAGATGGATAACCGCCTCTACAACATAGGCCAAAACGAAGTAACCAATCACCTAGCCGAAGCCGAGCGCTTAAAAGAACTAGCCCAAGACTTACTAACTAGCGCTGAATACCATCTACGCCAAGCCAGTAAATGGCAGGACTACTTAGGTAGCCTAGCTTGTACTGAAACTACAGAACGACCAAACCTCACATTAATACACGGCAACGCCCGTTAAGGAACTCCCAATGTTTTTAAGAGAATCTATGGAAGCAGATAACAGAGAACAAATCGCTTACTTAGTAACACTCGCACACGATGAATACCTAGAGCTTTTAATGGCCGACCGACTAGAGCCACGCAATGAAGAGTTTGATGACTGGCTTTCATTTATAGGCTGGGCAGCAGTCAAGATGAGTGTTCCTAACCAGCGGCAGGAAGTGTAGTGGAACTAAAAGTAATGCTGCCGGAGTTAAACTCTGTGCAGCTTGCTTGGTTAAACCGGTACATCGAAGAACGGGTATTACAAGCCCTTAAAGGACAGGAGAAATAGATGAGTAATAAATTAAAGGAGAACGATATGAGCAAGCAAGAAACTATTACATTAAACGGTAAGACATATGTAGAAGTAGACCCAAACAAAAAAGATGTACAACCAGCAGTTGAAACTGACCATATTATTGTAATTGCACAACGTGGTTGGATATTTGAAGGCTACAAAAATAAAGCCGTTAAAGACAAGCTGCAATTACTTAATGCTAATGTAGTGCGTTCGTGGTCAAATGGCAAAGGAATCGGCGGCCTAGCTGAAAGTAAAATAGGTTACACGCTTGACCCTGTAGGCTCAGTTAGTTTTGCTAATGAAGCTATAATTGCCACTATCAATGTTAGGTGGTAGTTATGAACTATGCACGAAACCCTAATACCGCTGATGAAATAAGTCCGTTTGCTGGACACGAAACAAAGTACGGCTACGGCAACGGCAACGGCTACGGCAACGGCAACGGCAACGGCTACGGCAACGGCAACGGCAACGGCAACGGCAACGGCTACGGCGACGGCGACGGCAACGGCAACGGCAACGGCTACGGCTACGGCTACGGCTACGGCTACGGCTACGGCTACGGCAACGGCTACGGCTACGGCAACGGCGGTATCCTATGACTTCACCTACTATAACGATAGACAGCTTGTTTGAAGATTACCACGACAAGCCCCACGAATACTCTGCTGGTTGTCCGTATGCATGGAAAGACCAAAACTGGGACTATTGCGAGTGTGGTTTAAAAGAAGCTGTCCAAGCCCTAAAATCCGCTGTACTGGAAGTAATACCAGATGAAAAGGTAGGTACTGACAAAATACCGCTTAACTCGGCTGAACACGGCTATAACATTGCTATACAAGACGTAAGTAAAGCCCTTACTACCCTAATGGGAGGAGAATAATTATGGCGGATATGCAAGGTTCAAGACTGCCTAAGGGTTATCGCAGCCAAGTCGTTGCCCCTTATGCCGAGCAAACACCCAATCATAAACGTATAGATGCGCTGTTTAACAGGCAATACTTACGAGGCAGTGGATTCTGTGAATACTGCGGTGAGGGAGTCGAGCCGTATGTTAAAGGCGGTAATGCGGAGCTGTTTGGAAAGTGTAAATATAAAGGAGAATATCATGATGCCATATTGTGAATACCGAAAGTGCAAGCGAGTAGCCGACGGTAAAGTTAGACTGCTGAAAATGTGGGATAGCTACGACCGCAATCACACCAGCCATACCCAAGTAATCTATATGTGCGAGAAACATATCGCCAAGATTAACAAGCTACTCTGTATAGAACCGCCAAAGGCCCAATCATGAACGACGTTGATACAGCAGCTATGACAGCCCTGCCAAACATAGCACCAGTAAAGAAATTCTCAGAACTACCTAACAGCAAGCCAGCAATGTCAATGCAAGGTAGTGACATGAGCCTAACTGAAGCGTACAAGTTCAGCCAACTAAATCAGACAGAACAAGAGCAGGAGAAAATATGAACCCAACACCTGTAGGCAATCCAATACCCAAAGGAGACCATGTGTATGTCTGATAACCCTTTAATAGAAGATGGAATAGGGGGCAGTTCGCATGACTCAGTGACGCCCAAGGCACTAGGACGCGAGGCCGATAACCGTTTTCTACTGCCGAACCCTTTTAGCTACAAAGAAGTAGAGGACGCATCTAGCGATTGCGACGCTGCTTATATGGAAGGGTTTAACCGCTGCCTCGAAGATATTGCGGAACTTAATAGGAAGGACATTTAAATGAATAAACCACTATCAACACAAGAAGCTATCCGCATGGATGCAATGGCCGTCGTAAATCAAATCTTAGACTTGGCAAACTTAGACGTTGTTCGCCGCCAATCTATTAATGACCAGTGTGATGACATCATTGCTAACGCTCTACTCGACGCACGACTAGATGAAAACCGTAAATGGTCAGAGGGCGAGCTATCAATCTATCAATCAGATGATGAGCCTATGGCAGTTAAAGATGTACAAGCAATAATTAAATCACTGGCAGATATACACATATCACACCTCAAAGGCGAAAAGCATGAGCTGGACTTTTAGCATGAGCAAAAAAACCGATAACTATTTCATAGAAATAGACAATCGCCACGGTAACAGGGGTCGGTATGTACAGATAACTCTACCTAGTTCAACAAGAGGTCTTGAGTGTTACGAAGACGAGCTAGACACATTAGTGGCTGCTATCCAAGAGGCCAAGCTACAGCTTACCGACTTGGTTGCCACCGACAAGGACGCCAGCAATGACTAACTCAAATCCGCCCAAATCCCTCCCCCCACTGATACAAGATAACCACGAACACGTTTTAATCTGCCCTGACTGTGATAAAACCCCAACAGAATTAGGCTATATTTTACCGTCCAAGGGGATACAAGATAACGTAGAGAAGCAGCTCAATACGGTACTAGAGACATTTGCTGGTCACTGGTATGCAACAAAGCTTGGAGACTCATCATTTGACTTGGTGTATGAAGAAGCTATCTCCGCCATGTTAGGTATAGTCACAGCTGCAAGAATAGATGAGCTTCAATACCTAGAACACGCTAGAGAAGCAGCTACAGACTCGTCCGATATGTTCATCACTCAGTACATCACTAAGCGCTGTAAGGCCCTAACCACCAGAAAGGATAAAGCATAATGAGTAATAACCCCTACGACCAAACACAGAGTTGCCGTAAGTGTGGAAATCAATATTGGCACGTTCACGAGGAACCTAAGCTATGAAACCCGACACCAACACACCCTGTGGAAAAGAATGCAGTCCTTGTAACTGTGCAGTATGTTATGCCGACAGTCAGGACACCACAGCCCAGTTACGAGAAATACTAGACCATATACTAGCGGGAGCAATATCTAGCGCAACAGTTGAAAGTTGGAATAATAGCCGAACTTTTAAGTCAACTAAAGCTAGCGTATTAGAAGCCTTTAGCGACTACATCAGTCAGCTAGAACTACCCAGAAAGAAGTTTATAGAAAACCCTACTGACCCTGACTTTGAGGATATTGGCTATAACGACTGCGTGGACGACATGGCTGCTACCTTACAGCAAGCAGCGAGTGAGCTAACCAAGTGACACATCATACATGGAGGCAAGCTTACAAAGTCCATAGCCCTACAGGAACCCGCTTAGTAGAAACCTGTAAGGACTGTGCAGCGTGGCGGCATAAGTTAACGGCGAAACGCTGGAGTGAGGGAACTGGAACGCCAGCTGTATAACCATAACCGGATAGTTAAATATGTAACTGTGTAGGTTAAAGCAACAGTATATTCTGCAATTAGTAAGGAGAATTATGAGGCCAACTTACACCCAGCTGAGTCTGTTCCGAGAGCGTCGACCCCACACAACCCGGCGCTTCTAGTCCAGCCCCAGACCCCAAAAGACCACCTTTACCCTCGGTGGTCTTTTTGTTATCCACAGAAATAAGCGTTACTGTTATGTTGTTATACAATATTCCCTCTTGCATTGCAAATACAGCTTGTGCTATACCTTAGTTAGAACAATAAAAGACGGGGGTCTTGTGGGTTTAGTCGTAAAAAACAATTACTTGCTGCTTGAAGCAGTCAAGGGTGGTTCAAGCCAATTTGATGTCAACGATAACAAAGAACACAAATACAAAGTTCTGGCTTTAGACGGAGATGTTAGCGGCGTAAAAGAGGGCTGTGCAGTTTATCTTATCCCTAACGACTATCCTACAACCACTATCCAAGACGTGGAATATACCTTAGCTAAAGAAGAAGACGTTGTGGGAGTTGAACATGTTGCATGACGTCCGCATAGGGGCTGAGGCCACCGACAAGATACGCATTGGCATCGACAAGGCCGCTAACATTATTAAAACCACGATGGGGCCAATGGGCCACCACGTCAGTATCGATTTTGACCAGTTTTCATGGCCATTAACTACCAACGATGGTGTCACGGTTGCTAATAACACATTCTTAAAAGATAAGTTCGAGAACATAGGAGCTAAGTATGTACGTCAAGCCGCCCAAAAAACTAATGATATTGCAGGGGACGGGACGACTACAGCTAGCGTCCTCGTACAGGCCATTGTCAACGAGGGTTATCGTTTACTCAGCGCTGGTGTCTCAGCCGTCACGCTCCGTCGTGAAATTGAATCAGCCATTAAACTAGTTTTTGATGACCTTAACAAGCAAACCGTCATCATTAAGCAAGACGATATTAAGTCACTGACTGACATCGCCGCTATATCCAGTCGTGATGAGGCGCTCGGCGGCATGATTGCCAAATTAGTAGCCGAGATTGGTGCCGATGGTGTGATTACTATTGAAGACAGTGGCTTGGCCAAAACAGAAGTCGCGCGTACTGAAGGGCTACGGGTCAATGGTGGCCTGCTCAGTCCATTCTTTGTCAATCACCGAGCCTTCCAACAGGCCGTTTACAATGACGTGCCTATCGTCGTAACTGACTACAGCATTACTCAGCCCGGAGAAGTGGTGCGCATCATGGAGCAGCTAGCCCAAGCAGGTAAGAAGCAAGGCGTGCTTATTGCTAACAATGTTGACGGAGCCGCTTTACAGAACATCATCCAAAACCGCATTAAAGGTAATTTCGATTTGCTACCGCTACGCGTCATCTCGTATGGGCCAATCGGTGAAGGTTATGTCCGTGACATCTGTGCTGCAACCGGCGCTACGCTGCTTAGCGAACGTGACGGCAAGCAACTTAAAGACTTTACATTTAGTGATGCTGGCTTAGTTGGTACGCTAGCCGCTAGCGCCCACGTTATAACCCTCATGGACGGCGGCGGTGATACACAAGCCCGTATTGAAGAACTCCAGGCCCAGTTACCAAACGTGAAAGCTTTAGAAGAAGAGAGCCTTAAAGAGCGCATTGCTAAGCTACAGAGTAAGACTGCCAGCATTAAGGTTGGTGGGGTTATAGATAGCGAACGCGAAGAGGTTAAAAAGCGGGTAGAAGATGCCGTTAACGCTACAAAAGCAGCTTTGTCTACGGGCATCGTCACTGGCGGTGGTGCTGCCTTGTACCGCGCAGCCTCACGTCTAGCTGGTGATGACTACGGTACAAGGGTCGTTAGCCAAGCGCTTAAATACCCGCTCCGTCAGATTGCCACCAACGCCGACATCGAACTGGATAAGGGAGATTTACAGGCCGTTGTCGACAACACTACAAAGACGTTTGACTTCCGTACTGGCGAAGTAGTCGATGCTTACAACTCCGGCGTGATTGACCCGGCATTAGTCGTGAAGACGGCTCTGGTCAACGCCGCCAGTGCTGCCATCATGTTCCTAATAACCGATGCGGCCATTGTCACCATCGAAGATAACGGGGAGGAACTGTAATGGCCCAATTCCACGATTATACTGACCGTAAGTTTGATGCCAAGGTCTACGACACGGAGTACTTCGTCGGCGGCGAAAAGTCCGGCTATGGCGACTATGCCGGTTGTGAGGGCATTGTTCGTGACCAGTACCGCATGATGAGCGACGTTATGAAGGGCCGCACTGATAAACGTACTGCCCTAGACGCGGCCTGCGCTTACGGGTACTCGACCAGTGAGCTAAACCGTCAAGGTTGGGATGCAGTTGGCTTTGACATCAGCGAACATGCCATCGGAAAAGCTAAACAATTACATGGTGATGGCTTTCATCTAGCCAGCGCTATGGACAGCTCATTTTACAAGCAGTTCAGTGATAAACAGTTCGGTATAGTAACCGGCGTTGAGTTCTTCGAGCATATCGAGAGCAAAGATGTCCCGGGCGTTTTAAAACAGTTCGCTCGGGTTGCTGATTGGGGCTGTTTTGTTATCAATGGCCGGACAGCGCCGCATCAAGGGCTGGATAGCATCCATGGTGACCACGGCCACTTAAACAACCATTTGATGTCTTGGTGGGTTAGTGAAATGGCTAAGGTGGGCGATGTCGACTTCGAGGCAATGGGCCAACTCAATCGCTTATTCTTTAGCTACAACCAATCTATCCAGTGGCACGACCGTGTGTTTGTGGTGAGGTTCAACTAAGATGATTAAGCTGCTGGGCTGGTTCGATTATGCGTGCCAGACCGGGTTTGCCCAAGTCTCGCGCAATGTGTTAAGCAATCTGCACGACACGGGTGATTTTAAGATAGATGTCGTTGGTATCAACTACGACGGTGACCCTTACGACATGGACAAGTGGGTTGGCCGCGTTTACCCTGCGATGCGTGGCCGGATGCTCCGTGGTTCCTACGCAGATGTTTTTGGCCGCCAGCGGGTGCTAGACCTGTTAGCTGAAAATGACTATGACGTGCTGTTCATGATACAAGACACCTTTGTTACTAAGGACTTTATTGACCCTGTAGTTGAGACATGTAAGGTAACCGGCACCAAGATTGTCTATTACTTCCCGATTGATTCCCAGCCGCACCCATCATGGGTAACTGATGTGGTTAGTAAAGTCCATTACCCGATAACTTACACCCAGTATGCTAAATCTCAGTGTTTGCGCTATGACCCATCACTAGCCGACCGATTGGAAGTTATCTACCACGGCACTAATACCAGTGAGTACTTCTATAGCAGTGAAGACCCGACCGCCTTCCGTAAGCTCTACTTTAAAGATAACGCCGACAAGTTTATCATCATGAACCTTAATCGTAACCAGCCTCGTAAAGACATACTGCGAAGCTTGCTGATACAAAAACAGCTACTAGAGTGCGGTGAGAATACTTTCCTATACTTACATATGGACGGTAATGACGTTGGTGGCGATGTAGACCAATGGGCGGAGCAACTAGGACTGATGTACGGTGAACATTATGCCTTTCCGACTAACTTTGGTGAAGGTGTCAGCACTGAGTTAGTTAACCAGTTATACAACAGCGTTGACTGCTTACTCACCACTACTCACGGTGAGGGCTGGGGTCTATCGCTCACCGAAGCTATGGCTACTAAGCTACCTATCGTAGCCCCTGACAATACCAGCATCAGTGAGATACTGGGCAGTAATCGTGGCTACCTAATACCAAGCGGTGAGACTAACAACGACTGGTACACCCAAGGTGATGGCGATAATAACCGCTTACGCCCGCTTATGAACGTCGACGCTGCCTGTAACGCCATCCAACAGCTAGTTGACGGCCAAAAGCCCGATGTCGAAGCCGCCTACCTGTGGGCCATTAGCCAGGACTGGGCAACTATCACTAAGCAGTTCGAGCGCATCATCCGCAAAGCCGTAGCACCGCAAGCACCTGCGTTTACACCCAATCGCCAGCAGCGCCGAAAGGCCAAGGTTAAGTAATGCCTGTGTACAAAGTAGACTGCCAAATCTGTCACCACAAAAGCACACAGTATTTGACCAAGGACGTTAGTAGCTTTGTTATGAAGTGTCCGGGGTGCATGAGAGGGTTGACGGTGCGAAAGATTAAAACAGCGGGGGTTGTAGAAGCTCAAGCAGATGGGGTTGTGGGGTACCTACGTTATGACAATAAGCGGAACAGTAACAGTTAATATAGTCCGGGACAAAGCCATCCCGATGTCGCCACTAGAAAAGATAGTTGGCTTTCGGTTCTCAGAAGATATTTATGACCAACTGCCGTTAATAGACCAGTTGATTCTTGACCTCATGATTGAAGGCTGGCAGCAGAACGACATTGCCGACCTATTTTGCGTCCATAAGAGCTGGATAACTATCCGCCTACATAGAATGAGACCTTTTCTCGCCAGTACAGAACTGATGCGCCACCTACAGATACGCGCTGATATTAAAAATGGAGACCAATTGTAATGCCATGGCTAAGAGATATTCCTGCATCCGTTGTAAGTCCCGCTTTGCGAGCTACCAGCTCCGCGCCCTCCACGAAGAAATTGCCCACCTTGACGACGCTGACGATGCTTTTCTACCTGAGCCGGAGCCAGTCGAAAAAACTCCTGACCTCAGTTACCTGCAGATTATCGCTAAGAAGGCTGAACGCTTTCCGGCCTACAAACGATACCTCGGACACGGCACCGACTTCTATAACGAGCGTGGCATGAGTGAGGCCATAGTTAAGATGAGGGGTAAGTAATGTACGCCCAATCACATTGCATCAAGTGCAACTGTATCTATTTAACTAAGTTAGGCCACCAGTGCCGGAGTAAGTCATGAGCAGGGTCATTACTTGGACTAAAGAAATGGACGACACTCTCGTTAAGCATAGTCAGGACGTAAAATTAACTTTGTCGACAGCTGCGAATCACTTTGATATATCAATCGGTGCGATACGGAACAGGTCTGCAATCTTAGGAATACACTGGAAGTTGCGTAGTTTTTCTGGCCAGAATAACCCTATGTACGGAAAAGACCGACCAGATTTTAGGAGCAATCACTGGTCAAAAACAAAGCCAGATATGCAAGACGGCGAGCAAAATCATAGATGGAAAGGTGGTTGTTACATAAATAGCGGCTACGTTCAAGTTAGGACAGGGACTAATAGTTACCAGCCGGAACATAGGCTAGTAATGGAAAAAATGCTAAGCCGAAAACTAGAGATTAAAGAAGTAGTACACCATGTTGACCGAAACCGAAGCAATAATCACCCCGATAACCTTATGTTACTTCCCAGTCAATCGGAACACATTAAGCTTCACTTGAAGCAAGGAGACTTAGCTCACCATGCCAGCTGATACTTACGACGCCGCAGTTAAGAAATTAGCCCTAGACATAGCAGAACTATGTATAAGAAAACACCGTGATTATTCTACTGGCAACCTACTCAACACTCCGTTTTCACCAGATATTATTTTAGCAGTCCGACTCAATGAGAAGATAGCTCGTTTAGCCAACCTAGTCCAGAAGAACGTCGCACCCGCTAACGAGAGCGAGTTCGATAGTATCATCGACATTATTGGTTACTCAGTGGCCTGGCTCATGATTAAAGAGGGGACGTTCGAGTTACCCATGGAGCAGAAATGATAGCTGCAGACAGGGTTGACTTCATAGCCGAGATTAAAGAAGTGAAGAGTTATAAAACCTCCAGTGGTGATATGGTGTACCGGCTCGTAGTCATCAGCGACGACCCACAGGTTAACGCCCTTGGTCTACTGAACGCCGATACCCTCGTAAAATTAACAGTAGAGGTAGACAATGGCTAGCACAGCATTAACCGACGACGAACGCGATAAACTCAAGCAATTATTTATAGACTATTTTGAAGATGTACCGGTAGTTAAATATGCCGCGTACTACATTGGTATAGCTGAAAGCACTGCGTATGATTGGATGGCTCAAGATGAGGACTTTCGGAGTTGTGTTAATCAGGCAAAATCTCGCTGGGCTAGGAAAAGGGCTAAACAGACGAAAGCCGAATTTCAACTTGAGCGGCTCGACAAAGAAGTCTGGCGCGAACAGAAGGACATTACTACCAACGGCGAGTCTATCGTGACCGCCCTAGTGCAGTTTATAGGCGAAGATGACTCAGCCGATACTGCCAGTTAATGTACAGTTCGTAAGTACTTTTAAGGAAGTATTTAATGAGGACTATCGCACCATAATCTTTCATGGTGGCCGTGGCAGCGGTAAGTCGTATCACGTCGCTTTGGGGCTACTATTGCGCGGTCGCAAGCGCCGGCTGCGCATCCTCTGCACCCGTGAAATACAGAACACCATCAAGGACTCAGTGCATAAGCTGCTCAAGGACATCATCACCCGCTACGGCTTTGCTGACTACACCCTGACCGAGAACAGCGTTATTAACAGCATCACCGGCACCGAGTTTATCTTCAAGGGGTTAAAACATAACATCAACGAAATCAAATCAACCGAGGGTATCGACATTGCCTGGGTGGAAGAGGCCCAAAGCATCAGTGAAGATAGCCTCAAGATACTAGTGCCAACCATCCGTAAGCCTGGCAGCCAGTTAATCTATACCTTTAACCGTGTAAATGAACTCGACCCGGTATACGTCCGTTACTGCATCACCGTGCCGCCTAAGACATATGTCAAGAAGGTTAACTATGACACGCTCGACAAGGTCGGACTGTTCCCTGAAGAACTACGGCTGGAAATGGAGCAGGACAGACAGAACCCCGAAACCTACGCCCATATCTGGCTCGGTGAACCGATAGGGCAAGCCGAGATGAGCATAATAAGCCGTACTGAAACATTAGAGGCTATGCAACGTGCTATTCCTGATGATGGCATGGAAGAGATTGGCGTTGACGTCGCTCGCATGGGTAACGACCGCACGGTATTTTGGCTGCGCCGGGGCTTGAAGACTATACGCTATCGGGTGCATGAAAAGCTGCGCACCACCCAGGTCTGTGACGCCCTGGAGCGATTTGCCCACCATAAGAAGGACGTACCGCTCAAGATTGATGACACCGGCGTTGGTGGTGGTGTCACCGACGAGATGCTCAAGCGTGGTTATAACGTGGTGGCAGTGAACTTCGGCGGCGAGGCTATGGACAAGGATAAATACCCTAACTGGATAAGTGAGGCGTGGTTCCACATGTCACAAATCATGCCAGAGGCTGAGCTACCGTATAACTCTGACTTACTGATGGAGCTGACGACTAGACAATGGGGCCAAGACAACAAGGGCAAGCGCCGTGTCGAGAGTAAGGGTGATTACAAAAAGCGTGGCTTCCGCAGCCCGGACATCGCTGATGCCTGTATTATCTGTTACGCACCAGTTCACGTTGATGGCTTTTTACAGTGGGCTAAGATGCGGGCCGATGCTAGCGCTAAACCAGATACGACTTTCAAGCCACAATTAAGGTAAAGGGGACTTCTACTCACATGGGCTTACTAGACTTTGCATATCGGCCAATTGCCAGGGCCACGGCCGATTACTTACGAACACAGGCCAGCGCCGACTTCCAGAAGGCCAATAGCCCGGGACAGGTAGCCGCGCCAGTTCTGCGTAACGCCATCGACCCTAACACCAATAATGCCACCCAGCGCATCCGTGGTACCGGACAGGTTAGTTTTGAAACCCTGCGCCAGTTCAGCCGCCAACACGAAATTAGCCGCATCTGTATTAACGCCCGCAAGCGCCAGATTACCAGCTTAGAGTGGGACATTGTAGCCAGTGACCCCGAGGATAAGACCGACTACACCAAAGATATTGCCTTAATTAAAGCCTACTTCAAAAACCTCGGTGGTTACCGGATGCGCTTCAACAAACTGCAGGACACGCTTATCGAAGACTTGTTAGTTATGGACGCCGCCGTCCTCTACAAGGAGCGCAACTTCCGTGGTGACATCATGTACTATATGCCGGTTGACGCCTCGACGATTAAGTTACGCGTCGATAACAGCGGTTCAACCCCCGAACCACCCGAAGTCGCCTACCAGCAGTATGTCAGGGGCCAACTGACCGGTGAGTATACCGCTGACGAGATGGTGTACGAAATGATTAACCCCCGGACTGACACGCCATACGGTTTAGCGCCACTGGAATCACTCATCATGGTTGTTACCAGCGCCTTAAAATCAACGCTCTACAACTTAGACTTCTTAACGGCCGGTAACATTCCCGAGGGACTGCTTACCCTGCCCGAGAACTGGACAATGACCCAAATCGAAGAGTATATGACCTACTTCGACAGCCTGGTCGCCGGTGACAGTGGGCAGATGACCAAGATGAAGCCTATCCCTGGCGGTAGCGTCTTTATCGAGACCAGCAAGCGCTCTGACATGGCCTTTGCTGAGTTCAACATGTGGTTAATGCAGCTCACTTGCGCCATGTTCGATATACAACCGCAGGAAATCGGCTTCACGATTAACGTCAACAAGGCCAACGGTAGCGAACAAGGTGACATCACTACTCGCCGGGGTATTCTGCCTCTGACCAACCTATTAACGGAAATCTGGGACGAGGCTATCCAAATCGACCTCGGCTTCCCACAGCTCAAGTTTAAGTACTTAGGGCTAGAAGACCGTGACCAACTAGCCGAAGCCCAAACCTACGCTGCTCAATTAAGTGCCGGTATCTTAACCGTCGATGAAGTGCGTAAGGACATGGGACTGGAACCAGCTGGCATTGATACGCCGTATGTCCTCGGTACGCCAACCTTCTTAACCCAAGCGGCTGTGGCTGGTGAAGTAGCTGGTGACAAGACTACCCCAACCGAAGCCCACGATGACACTACTAGCACTAGCAACGATAGCAACCTGGTACCAGACAAAAAGAAGGCCGATACCCCTGAAGACCGCCACGTTGAACTTGTCAGTGAACTAAAACGGTTTGAAACCTACGCCGTTAAGCGCATCGAAGCCGGCAAGAGCCTTCGCAAGTTCGAGTCTGAGGTGCTGCCCGCCGACATCGTGAGTGACCTAAACGCTAAGATGTGCAAAGCCGCCGATAAAGCCGAAGCCCGGGCTATCATCCGTGAGTATAAGGACGATTACCAGACAACCTTCTTAGAAGACGTTATAAAGTTTAAAGCCGACCTAAAAACCATACTGGAGTAGTCGTGAACACGATGCAGGCGCTCGCCAACCGTGTCGATAGGTTCATCGCTAAGGCACAGGGTGATAACCCCGACCTTGATGCGGTGCGTGAGGACGATGACTTCACGACCTTTAAACAGGACTTTGCCACCGCTATTCTAGCCCAAGCGGTATGGACGGCCAAGCAGCTGGACAACTTGAGCGAGGAGTACATTGCCCGTGACCTCGGCAGTATGAGCAATGAGCAGAAGCTGGGGCTATTAGCCTACCTGCGTAACAACATGCCCCCTATGTCGGAGCTTATGGACAAAGCCACGCTTAACTCGTGGTTTACTAAAGTCTTTGAATCGGGCGCTGTGTCGGTCTACCGCGCTAATAACCTGCCAGTAGAGTTCAAGCTAACCAACAGCAACTATATCTCCCAGATTGCCGCCAATACCGACTTCCTGCTAGAGCAATCAAGTCTTGACGAAACAACCCGCAAGGCGCTCGTTAACCTCATTGCTAGCGACCGAGCTGATGGCCTGACCCGCGAAGAGATAGCTAGCGACATCCAAGACCAATTTGACACGATTAGCGCTACCCGGGCCGAAATGATAGCCGATACTGAAACCAACGGCATGTTAAATCGGGGCCAGTTCGCAGCAATGAAGGAGTCAGGGGTACAGATGAAAGCGTGGCTAGCACTCGGCCCCAACCCCTGCGAAATTACCTGCTTATCTAACAGTGGTGATGACTACATTCCGATGGACAGTATGTTCGGCAGCGGCGACTTAATGCCGCCGGGCCACCCGCGCTGTGAGTGTTCGCTAGACTACATGAATCTCGATATTAGCCCCGCCGACGTGTGGGAAGGCGAATAAGCTAGTAAACCGAAACGCCGAAACGCCATACCATTAAGTTATAAGGGGACATAACTAAATGGCATCAACGCAAACATGGTCAGAATATAACGGCGCCGGTTCAACCGAAACCGCATCACGAGCAGAAGTTAACTGGAAGAACATCGACGACAGCACGACTGCCTACACTGCTTCTCCAATCACCGTACCAGCCGCTGGTACACAGTACAGCTTCGCTAAGGTACAAGCCTTAAAGTTCGCTGGAACTTGGAACAGCCTTAGTGCTTTAACCTACAAGGTTAGCACTGCCGCTCCTGGAACCGGTGTTGCACTTAACGCTGATGTAGTCACTAGCTACACCCAGCCAGTTGCCACCATCCAGCCAGCAAGCGCCGCCAGCACCACTGGTACTGCCGCTAACTTTAGCTCTAGCACCACTCCTTTCACTGCCGGTACTACCAGCACAACTGCCGGTGGCACTATGTACGCCAACGCCTACCGCACCCAACTGGCTGTCGGTACAACCGCTGGCCCTGGTGACATCACCAGCGTGACTGTTACCGCTTCTTGGACTGAGTCCTAGTTTACTAACCTTAATACAATAAGGAGCCAATGCAATGGCAACACCCTACGACGGAAGTATCGAAGCCGAATACGCTGACGGCTTTATACTGACTGAACACGAAAACGACGACAAATCGCCCTACTGTGACAAACACAACATCTTTTACGCCATCTTAAACAAGCAGCCAGAAGCCGAACACGGTGAACTAGTGCGCTTCTCGGTCTACCACAGCAACAAACGCACCGACATCGACTGGGTTGAAGTACCTAAGAACGCTCGACCTATCCGCTACAAATACATGGAGCGTGACCACAACTTGAACGGTGATTTCCTCGGCGAAACCCGGCAGGTCGGCGTTGGCTTTGGTTACCAGTACAACGATAGTAAGGGTAAAAACCAGGAAGTAATACAAGAGTTCTAAGATGGCAGAAACAGCACGCAATGCCTATGCCACCACTGGTGCTAACGCTGCCGCTGGTACTCCAAACGTAGTAGCCGTCTTCGCTGATAGCATTGCCGACCGTCAGTTGATGATACCCAGCGGTGGTGATGCTGGTAACTACTCAGCGACCCTCACCGCATGGAACAGCGCTACAGCCCTAAACGCTACACAGAACATCTTTACGACTGGTGGTAGCCCTGCGACGTTAGTTCAGCTAACGCAGACCTCGACTATTACTGGCGGTGCAATCACCTTTGAAGTTACCTATGACAACTCCACCTGGGTAACTATAACCCCCAGCCAAGTCGTTGACCCTACCTCTGCTAACTTTACTACGATTTCGCTACCTTACACCTTAGTAGCTTCTACCAACAAACAGTTCCTAGTCCTTAACAACGGCTGGCAGGGACTACGCATTAAGCTATCGACGGCTATTGTTGGCAGCGCCACAGTTACCCCTAACTACACGTTGTTACCGTACGACCCACTGACCTCAACAGTATCCTATGCCCCTGTGACTACCTCGTACTTTGCGCCCGCCCAGCTTGCCACCGTCACAGCTATGAAGACCACTGCCACCAAGCTCTACGATGTTAACGTCTACAACCCCAACAGTGTGATTGCTTACTGGCAGTTATTTGACCTAGCGACCGGCTCAGTCACACTCGGTACGACAACACCTAAAAAGAGCTTTCCGATTCCCCCGAACGGCTACTTAGATAAGTCGCTCGTATCACCAATAGTGTTTAATACCGCCGCCTCTCACGCCTGTACTACAACTGCCACCGGGCTGACTGCCCCGGCCACCGGTCTGGTAATCAACACCGAGGTAATCTAATGAGTGTCTTTGCCCCACAGGTGGGCAGCACTAGCATTATTCGTAATGAAACGCCTGGCGGTCTGGTTAACGGTGCTAACACGGCCTACACGACGGCAAGTACGTTTGCGACTGGCAGCCTAAAGGTCTATCTAAACGGACAACGGCTCGCTCCTGGCAGTGGTATCGACTTTGTAGAGGGTGTCCAAGCCTTCACGATGCAGTACGCCCCGGCTACGGGCGATGTCTTAGTAGTTGACTACGAAACCACTAACTCAGCCTACATAGTTGGTACAAACAGCCAGATAGTGCAGGAAACGCCTACCGGTACGGTTAACGGTGCCACGACCCTGTTCACGACCTTGCAAGCTAAGTACGTCGCTAATAGCCTAGAAGTGTTCTTGAACGGTGTCGCCCAGATTAAGACAACCGACTACGCCGAAACCAGCCCCGGTGCTGGTACGTTTACGTTTACGACTGCTCCAGTGACAGGTGACGTGGTAAGGGTTAACTACCAGTTCAGCACTGGCTCAAGTGGTAACTCGGATACAGTCGATGGGGTTCACGCTAGTGCCGTTGGCGGAACTCCGGCCGTACTAGTGGCTGACGATGGTGGCTGGGTGTTATTCCCCGGTACGCTGTTATTTGCCAGTGCTACTACTATCACTACACCTGTTGACTATACTAGCTTCATAAGTGTTAGCGATAAGTTGCGACTAAAACAGGGAGCCGGTTACTTATACTTTTACATAACAGCAGTTACTGCCACAACACTCACCATTACTGGTGGTTCTGACTAC
This sequence comes from Patescibacteria group bacterium, assembly GCA_030271625.1. GTDB lineage: Bacteria > Patescibacteriota > Saccharimonadia > Saccharimonadales > UBA4665 > UBA4729. The sequence goes on along the minus strand of JARXKN010000005.1, from coordinate 22,834 downwards.
ACGTTAGCAAATGCAACTATTACGAGTGCTTACTACTCAAAGCAGGCAAGCCCAGTAAGCTTTCCGCAGTGGTTTAACTACACGCCCACAATAGCGGGTTTTTCAGTCGCTCCAACAGCGATACCGAGGTTCAACATAAACGGAAGATTAGTAACGCTACGGCATCGACAAACTGGACTAGGTACCAGTAATGCCACTACGTTTACAACTACAGCTCCAGTAACTTCAGCCAATATTACCGGCATGATATGGGGTGTAACGTCTGACAATACCATTGATAACTCGGCTCAAGTCACAACACCAGGTACCGCTACTATAGGCGTAGCAACTACCACAATAACGCTTTCCAAAACTGCTGGTACGGCTGCGTCTTGGACTGCTGCTGGCGGTAAAGGCTTGGACTTTACGTTGGTGTACGAAATTTAAGGAGTAAATTATGGCACAAATACGAACCGGTCAGATAGGAACAAATGGAGACGCATTTGGTACATGGACTCCAACAATAACTGCATCAACAGGGGCTTTTACAGCTGTATCGGCTGCTGGTCGGTATCAACAACTCGGTAAAATAACCTTCTTTACTGTTGATATTACTGTGACAACAGTCGGTACAGCAACGGGAACTATATTCAGTTTACCAACAACTCACCGAAGTGGTATCGGTTTTATAGCTAGTGGCCGGGAAGACGGCTCTACTGGTGCAATGCTCCAATCAAAGCTTCAATCTACTACTACCGCTAGTGTTACCAATGTTACCAACAATTTAACCCCGGCAAACGGCCATGTCTACCGTATAGCTGGGTTCTACGAGGTTGCATAATGGCACGAACACGCTTAACTCAATTACAGCAGAACTTTAGTAAGACCACCGATGCGAACGGCTGGACAGTATATGACTACGGCAACTGGAAAGAATACCGCAAGCGGATAACGTGGAGTCAGTCAATCGGTGGCTTAGTAGCCGTGACTATATCGTCAGGTAATCTACCGTCTGGAATGAGCAGTATAGGCACTAACTTTGTTAGCTACACCAATATAATAAATACTAACGCTGGTATTTTGTTGATTGTGTTTGAAGGTACCTCAGCTAGCACAGGTCTGGGCTTCACAGCTGCCCGAACTGACGGTGCGGCCGCTATAGCCCAAAGTGGCATAATTGACATCTCAATAACTACACCATAAACAGGGGCAACCAATGAGCCTCTTACTACTCTTCGGCCCAGCAACAAGCTTCACTGGGACTAAAACCCAGACTGGACTAGGCCGATTAGCTATTACGGGGACTAGCACCCAGCCCGGTACGGCACGGCTTCAGAAGTCGCTAACCAAGACGCAATCTGGTGTAGCGCGCCTATCTCAGGTGTTTACCAAGACCCAAACCGGTATCGCAAGGTTATCAAAAGCGCTAACAACCACAATTCCAGGTGTCGCCCGGCTAACCGGTATATACGCTCGCCTAGAGTCCGGCACTGCACGCCTATCCAAAGTGTTAACCGCCTCTCAAACTGCGGCGGCGCGTTTAACTAAGAGCTTCACCAAGACTCAGCCGGGTATTGCGCGTATCGCCCAGGCGTTCACGAAACAGATTTCCGGTATTAGCCGCATAGCTAAAGTATTTACTGCGGCTAATACCGGTGTCGCAAGGCTCACTGGTATCTATACCAAAACTCAGCTAGCTACTGCTCGGCTGCAAAAGGCTGTCAGTATTGCACAACCGGCAACTGCTCGTCTCCAAGTGCTAATAGCTAAGACACAACCTGCTATCGCCCGTTTGTCAAAGACTGTAGCCAAAACCCAAGCTGGTATTGCCCGGCTGCGGGTCGTTAGCACTACCGGCTCAGGCGGCGTTGACCAGAGTCAGACCTTAGATGATAGCAACTTCTTTTTTGGCCAAACCTACCAACCAAAGCTTGCTCAAGCCTTTATTCCTACTGTAACAGCGCCCTTAAGTAAGATACGGGTCAAACTGGGCAATGGCTACCTATCCACCGACAACGCAACTTTAACCCTTTATTCCGATAGTAGCGGCCTTCCTGGCACCGCAATCGCAACCGCTGATAATGGCATCTCAGGTAACTCTCTTGACTGGCATGTCGGCGGGGTACTGTGTGATTTTAACTGGTCGAGCGGGCCAAGCCTTACCACTGGTACTAAATACTGGATGGTATTCGACCGTAGTGGTGCGTATGACGATAGTAATGATTATTTGTTACGATTCTCAACGGTTGCAAGCTTCACGCCAGGCGGGATACTGTACTGGGACGGTACGAGCTGGCTTGATGGCGGTAGTACAAACAATATTTACTTCCAAGAATTATACAAGAGCAACCCCGTTGCAGGACGAGCGCGTCTTACGGGTATCTTTAAATATACCCAAACTGGAACCGCCCGCCTGGCGCTGGTGTTTACCAAGACGCAAACGGGTACGGCCAGACTATTAATCGCTGGCACTAAAACTAACACCGGTGTAGCCCGATTGACTGGTATTGCTTTAAAAACAGAGTCTGGAACCGCCCGCCTGCAAAAGATATTCTCAACATCGCTCAATGGTGTGTCTCGCATTGCTCAAGTGTTCTCAAAAACAAATAGTGGTGTCGCCCGGCTAACCAAAGTATTATCTAAAACCCAAGTGGGAGTTAGCCACTTAAATGGAACCGGGGCTGCAACACTATATGGTGTCGCCCGGCTACAAAAAGCTCTAAGCACTACAATCGGTGGTGTATCCCGTATCGCTCAGCTCCGTACCAAAACTAGCACCGGTGTGAGCAGATTAAGCAAAGTCATTCCGTCATCTCAATCAGGTGTGACCCGCTTATCTAAGGCTCTTATAAGTACCCAAACAGGTAAGGCGAGACTATCAGCTACCGTAACTAATTCTAGTTCTGGTATCGCTCGGCTTACAAAGATTGGCGTCACGGCGACTCAGACCGGTAAGGCAGCGCTGGCCATCCCTATCAGCAAACTCTTTGATGACTTCTCGTCCGGCACGTTCTCCAAGTGGACTACGGCATCTAACTATACAACCAGTGGTGGGCAAGCCACTGGTAGTTCAACAAATGCGTCATTCTACTTAGAATCGCTAAAGGTGTACGACTTTACCGACGGGCAGTTATCAATGCAGCTTGTTAGTTACAGTGCCGGTGCAAATGCTTTCTTCTACCCCATAGTTATAAAAGACAATAGTAGCAACTTCATTGCAGATTTTCAGATTCAAGGCGGAAATCTCAACGCTTACTATAATCAGAATACACTTGTCGCTTCAGCTACATACAATGCAACAAACCACCAATGGCTCAGAATTCGGCACTCTTTATCGGCTGGAACCATATACTGGGACACCTCTACCGACGGTTTAAGCTGGACAGTTTTTGGTTCACAGATTGCAGCCGTTCCGAACGCTTACAGAGGAGTAGTGGTTGGCTACCAGACCGCAACCAATAACGCTCTAACCAGCGCCACCATAGACAATGTTAACTATATTGGCCGTTCCGCTACCCAGCCCGCCATTGCCCGTCTAAAGCAGACAATAACCAAAACCCAACTCGGTATCGCTCGATTATCGCAAATATTCACCAAGACCCAGCCGGGTATTACCCGCCTAAGCAAAATAATCACAGCTAGCCAAGCTGGTATTGCCCGTCTGTCTAAGGCGCTCAGTACCGTTGAGTCCGGTGTCGCCCGGCTTAGCAAAACGCTTACAGCCACTCAGCCCGCTATTGCCCGTCTAGCCAAAGCCTTTAGTAAGACGCAACCCGGCGTCGCCCGCCTAAGCAAAGTTCTGACCGCCACTCAAGCTGGCGTTGCTCGATTAACTGGTGTAGCGACTAAGACAGAGTCCGGCACCGCGCGCATACAGAAAGCGTTGACGCTTACCATTTCTGGTGTTTCTAACCTCCGTATTGCTGTTACTAGAACTCAGGCAGGTACTGCTCGGCTAACCAAGGTGGTAACAACCACGCTATCGGGTGTCGGGCGCCTAGCTTCCAACCTCACTAAGACTCAGTCGGCAGTTGCGCGGCTAGCCAAGTTATTGACGGCTAGCCAATCAGGTGTCGCTCGATTATCAAAAGCCATCGTGACAACTGAGTCAGGTATTGCACGCCTTCAGAAGGTGTTAAGCTTCACCCAGCCGGGTATTACCCGCCTAGCGAGCACCCGCACTAGCACCGTTACCGGAATTAGTCGCCTAGCGCAGGTACTCACTGCCACCCGCACCGGTATCGCTCGCCTAGCCGCTAACCTAGTTAGAAGCGAGTCCGGTACCGCCAGGTTACAAAAGGCGGTTACTACCACCCAAACAGGTATAGGACGACTGCAGCAATCGTTTACCAAGAACATCTCCGGTATCACTCACCTGGTGGGTATTGGCTATGCCTATGAGTCGGGCCGGGCCTACTTAGTAAAGAGTGCGCCGGTACCAAAGACGCACATATACAAAGTTTACAACCGGGCCGGTACTTACCTTGGCTTACTACCAAATGTAATATCTGACTTTGGCTTTGCCCAGAACATCAACACCACCGGTGTCGGTATCACCATCGACGTAGCAGTATCACCCGATACAAGCCCTCTCATCTCGGCTGGCAGCATTAACGATGAGTCAAATAACCCATTGCAAACTGAGGCTGGTGATTCCATTTTGACCGAGGGTGCCGTAAACATCGTCGGCGCCGGGCTGGGTAGCACCCTTATTAAGAACGGTAACAAAATACAGGTCTTCGAGTTTAGCCAGTACTACCCTAATGGCAAATCAATGTTTATGGGCGAGATGGAACGCTGGGAGGCGTCATTTGGTGGCGACAAAGACCAAGACACGATACGGGTGTACGCCTACTCCGATGGCCAAGAACTGGATAACTACCTACTGCTAAATGGGGCTGCCTCGACGGTCACTTACTCGACGGCCGACCCTAGTAACGGCATGGTCAAGCCAGCCATCGACAGCTACACCGCCCAGGGTGGACTGGTTAAGTACACCGCTGGTTCAGTTGATGCCACCGGTTTGGCAATTAGCTACACCTTTAACACTGCCAGCATTTACGAGGTTATTACCACAGCCCTCAGCCTAGCGCCGAGCAGCTTCTACTATTACGTCGATTTGGGTACCGATGTCCTGTACTTCAAGAATACCGCTAGCACTCCCGACTTTACGCTGACCAACGGCAAGCACATCAACGCCCTCACGATAATTGCCACTATCGAGAACATCAAGAACACCGTCTATTTCTCTGGTGGTGCCACCGCTGGGGTTAACCTCTTTAGCGTCTACAAAGGGAATAGCAGCATTACGCTGTACGGCCAGCGCTTAGACAGGCGCAGTGACAACCGCGTTACGATACAAGCCACCGCTAATGCTATCGGTAACAACGCCGTATCGTCACAGCAGGCTGAACAGTACCAAACGACCGTCACCATACTCGATACCACGATGGACATCACTAAGTTCAAGCCGGGCCAAATCGTCGGCTTCAACGGTTACGGCACCTTTGTCGACACCCTAACCGCCCAGATTGTCCGCGTCGAGTACACGCCATCGGCCGCCACCCTGACGCTCGGTATCCTACCGCCAAGCTTGAACCCTGATTTCGAGAAGCTAACCCGTGGCCTGATAGCCCAGCAGACGGTCAACAACCCAAGCACTCCAAGCTAAACTAATAAGAGAGAAGACTATGCCTAAAATATCCGCCCTGCCACCAGACGCATCACCAACAACCGATGACTACATTGTCGTACTTGATATGGGGTCGAACACCGACAAGAAGGTGCTATTATCGTCGCTTGTTCCATTAATGACTGCTAAACGTACTACCAGCGTGACATCGAGCGCCACCTTAACGCCCAACGTCGATACCACTGACATCTTTTGTTGTACAGCGCTGGCTGTCGGAACGACCTTAGCCACCCCAGCCGGTACACCGATTAACGGCCAGGGTCTTGTTGTGCGCATCAAGGACAATGGCGGTGGCCAATCGATTGCCTACAACGCTATATACAGGGCTATCGGGGTTACCTTACCCACTACCACGACCGGTGGTAAAGTCATTTACTTGGGTATGATATACAACTCGCAAGATGCTAACTGGGACGTACTAGCCGTCGGCCGACAGGGTTAACCGTGGCTAGCTCATCTACTACCTACACCGCAACTTACGGCGGCCGGTTCAACCTCGTTATGACGGCTACCGAGGTGCAAGTCGATACGGCTAACAACCGTAGCTTAGTCCAAGTCCAGCTATACATGACCTGCAACCAAAGCGCTGGCCATGTTTATAACTATAATCAAACCCCCGGCTTCTATATTATCGACGGTAGCCAGCAGAACCGTAGCACAAGCTATGACTTTAACCCCGGTGTCGGCACTAACTACTTCTTAGCCAACGGTGACCAGTTTTGGATAGGTCACAACAGCGACGGTACCCGCACCATCGGCCTATCGTACTATCACGATGCGCAGGACGGCCCGTACGTCGGCACTGCCGGCCAGGTCAACTGGTCAATGGCGCTGACTAACATTGCCCGCTATGCTAACATCACCCAGTTCTACCTAAACGGCGTTACTGACCAAGCGCTCACCATTAACTGGGCAGCTGATGCTAACTGTGATTACGTCAGCTGGTGGTCAAATGCTTACGACGGCGGCGGTCACCACGACATACCGGTCAGCGGCAGCGGCCTCTTTGTAATCAATCTAAGCAACTTAGTGAGTAATAAGCAGTATGACGTGACTGTAGCCGTTAGAAGGGCTGACAGTGGCTTGTGGACGACCTCAGGCACTACTTACGCCACCACGAACGGCCAGAATAATTTCTTAGGTTTTATTTAGAGATACAGCGGGTAGTAAGACACGTTATACGTCAGGTTCCGGCTACCAAGGGCATCGCTATAGCTCATTGATTGTGGGCCAGGCGGGAACTCGGGGAAGGCGCCGGTAAAGGGATAGTCGACGTAATTAACTTGTACTGACTTCTTACTGACATCTAGGGTAATCACATCACCGGCTGCGCGGGCGCCCGAGATAGTCAGCTGCTGGCCGTTAGCATTATTACCAAAGTTTATGCTGCCATTACCGCTGACTGTCGTGTAAGTGATAGTAACGACTGGCCGCTGCCAAGGTGCGGTTCCCGAGAAGGTAACCAAGTCGGTGTAAGTGGCGGCGGTGCGACCACTCGCTGATACGAGGGTTAGTGGGGTTGTACTCTGGCCAAAGGGCTGGGTAGCCACAAACTCTATCTTGAAATCAGCGTAGGTTAAGCCGCCCGGTCGGTCAACGGTCAGGCTATTGACGGTAGCGATGTAGCGACGGGTAGCGTTGTTATAACCAATGTCTAAGTTAGCGCCCGTGTTGGTGAAGTAGCCTCGGAAGGTATCCAGTAGGTCATCTAGCTGCTCGACGGTATCGTGGAAAATGCGCCCCGTGACCGTAATCATCTTACTGGGGTAGCTGGTGAACGGTATAGTGGAGGCCGAGGCGTGGGCCAAGGCGTACAACTTTGCGTCCTTCTGCGGAATACTGGCGTGGTCAATTGACTGCGTGATGATGTTAGCAGTCTGTAGGTTGTTGTTATCAAAAAACAGGGTTGTTCCGGCCATTACATGCCCCTCGCTGGGCTAAGCCCTTTACCGACTAAGATGTTATCCCGGTCGAGTTGTTTAAACATCTCCTGCACTGCCCCGGCCGAAGCTAGAACGATAGTCCCAATCGTGACAGAGCGGTTATTGACCGTCTTCATGGTGTCCTCATTGTTCATCACCTGAGCGCCCCGAGGGAGGTTCACTAATTCCGGGCCGTTTTCGCCCACCATTGCAAGTCCGCCCGGAGCGTAGCCGGTACCCATCGCAAAACCAGGGATGTGCGCTGAGTGTAACGCTCCACTTACAGCGTTACCTGCTGACGTCGCTATATGACCTACTGCAGAAGTTACTGACCCGATACTGCTCTCAATACCTGCTACTAAGCCGTGTATGAGTGACCGGCCAGCGTTGTAGAGCAAGCTCCCAAAATTACCAACTGCACCAAGAATCATGGAGCCTAAAGCACCAAACAAGCCTACAACGGTGCCAATGACATCTTTAACAGCTGGAGTTAAGTTTGAGAAGATAGCTATAACAGCATGAACACTGTTAACAACAACCATAACTAAGTTACCAAACCAGCTTATAAGGTTACTTATCCAGTTAATGACGTTTGTGACAGCGCTTATAAACATAGCAAACGCTTGTACAATAAGATTAATAGCAGTGACTGCAGCCCATATAGCAGCCAGTAACAAGCCGCCTAAGATTGCTCCAACTACTTTCAGTGCGGCGGTTAAGCCAGGCTCTAGGGCGTTCCATAACCTACCAAGAGAGGCCGCCATCTTTTCTAATGCTGGGACAACATTTTGCTCAAGAGCTGCCCATATTGCTTTTAGGCCGGGAATAAAGACCTGGTGTATAAATTGCATTAAGATAATAAATGGCTCAGTATGGCTTACAATACCCCACAAATGGTCAAATTCTCTTCTTACTGCGGCTATGGCGAGCGTTACTGTTTTAAAGTGTAGCTGCATGTAAAGTAATGTGCCGCCAATGGCTGTAAAAGCCACTACGGCTATCCCTAACGGGGTTGCAAGTACAGCTAGTGCTGATGCTAACGTACCTAAAACCAGCAGTAAAGGCCCAGCAGCCGCAGCAACAACACTAATAATTTCTACAAATTTCTTTGTGCTTGGAGATAATTTGTCGAACCATGCGACTAAAGACGTGATGCCTTTGCTAAGTGATTCAAATGCTCTAGCCAAAGTTGGGAGTAGGTCGCCACCGAGAGTGATTGCTGATGACTGTATACCGCTCCAGGCAGTCTTTATCTTTGCACTAGACGTTTGCGCTTGTTCGGCAACTTTGGAAGCAAATTCCCCGCTCTGTTCTGAAATTTGGGTGAACTTACTTTGGACGCGGTCAACTTGGTCAAGTAATGTTTGGATGGCAGCGCTAGAGCGGCCACCACCGAACATCGCGGATACAGCTTGGGTTATCTTGGTTTTTCCTAAATCAGTTACTCCATAGGTATCAGTCAAATGCTTTTGTAAGTCTTGTAATGCCGGTATCAAACCCTTTTGACGCATCTCTAAACCGAGGTCGGTGCTCGCAAAACCAATCGCACGCATCGCATCAGCGGCAGCCATACTAGGCGCCTCCATGAGCGATATACTCATTTTAAGTCGGGTTGAAGCCTCGTCGGCGCGCATACCGTTATCAGTTAGGGTGGCAAGTGCAGCACCGAAGTCAGTTAGTGATAAACCAGCATTTTTAAATACGACTAAAGCGCCAGTACTAAGCGCCCCGATTAAATCGTTCATGCGCATATTACCGGAGCCAATAATGGCATCGAGCGTTCCGGCAGCACTTGAGTAGTCTTGTACGCCACGGATGCCCGTAACTAATGCCGCGCCTAGAGCGGAAGTCGTCTCTTCAAGATTCGCACCACCGACTGCCGCCATTTGCTGGGCTGTATTGAGTGCATTGAGGGCGTCGGCGCCGCGAAGTCCGAGGGACGCAATATGATAGAGACCTTTCGCAAGTTCGTCAGGCCCATACTGTGATACTTTTGCAAGGTTTAAAACTGATTTACTTAATTCGTCTATATTGTCGGTAGTATCACCGGCATCAGTTCGGACATAAGTCATCTGTTGCTGAAAATCGCTGGCCATCTTGGCGCTAGCAACAGCAATGCCCACTATTGGCAGCGTTATGCTAGTGGTCATTTTACGACCGATTGCTTCAGCGTCTGAGCCTATATTCTTCAAACTGGAGCTTAGTGACTCGAGTTTGCCTTTTGTGGCGCTCGCTTGGCCTTGAACTTCACCAAATGCAGCCGTCAGTCCGGCAGTTTCTCCGGTAAAGACAACCTGTAAATTTTTAGTGCTTTCCATGGTGTTGACCCTTTGATTCCGCCTGTTCGAGCTGCGATTTAATGCTCATTATTGTCAGCAACTTCTGTATTTGTGTATTATCTTGGTCGCCAAGTTCGGAAGGTGTCCAGCCGAACTCTTTGTATAACTGGTACTCGATAAGTTCAATTGGCGGGTTTGTAGAGCCACCATCAAGCGCCTGGGTTATTCCTTTGACGAACTTTTTTTTTGGTCGGGGGTTTGGCTTTCGACAACTGAGCCAACAGCAGCAATCAGAACTTCTATGTCTTCACGGGTTAGCCGGTCTATGTTTTCCTGACTAATCTCAAGTACTTCACCCTGGTCGTCGTCCAAGTTCCACTCTTTAATGAGTGTTAGCAATAGTTGGTCTAAAGCGTAAGTAACGTCACCTTTTTCGTTGATGTTTGCGAAGGCTTTAACTTCCTTCCACTTTAGCGTCGTACATAGCTTTATCCAATAAGTTGGTTGACTTGGCAACTGTACGGTATTGTATTGCTGTTCTATGAAATAAGGCATATAATAAAGGCTCCTCTACCAGTCATTATGGTTTAGGACGCCTGTTTGGTTGACTAGGCAGACGTAATCAATGGCAAGGAGTAATATGAACAAGCTCAAGCTAACGGTTATCGCAGCTGCTATCGTCGTCGGACTCGGTACGACCGCCGCCTTTACACCGCCTAAACCCACAACTAATGACAAGCCTCCGGCTACACTATCGGCAACACAGCCAGTTGTACATAAGCAACAGGTAAAAATTGATACCAATGCTCAGGCATTAGCTACAGTTGATGCCGGAACTATAGCCGACTACAGGCTTAAACTAGATGGTCTTAAATCTTATTGTAATGAACCGGAAGCTACAACTACACGCTTACTATTAAACTCGCTCGCTGATTTAAAGCAAAATAATGTAACAGATGAGACAGCAGCAAGCTTAATCACACATGTTGAAGCTTCTATACCTGACAGCGCAAAGCCAACTAGCTGTGGCCAGCTAATGGCCGCCTACTTAGTAATGCGAGAGCCTAGTAATTAGAGTTGCTGTTGACCTGAACAATGTCCATAGTCTTGCTATCAGCGACTGAGTATTCAGATACCCAACTCTGTTTTTCAACAAAGAAGTTATCAATACCGGTGTTGACGCTAAAGGTGTCGAAGTACGAGTTGTAGAAGTTAAAGGCAATCTTTTCCTGAGTAGTACCACTACCAGCACCCGAGAAGGTAACAATACGAGCACCGTTAGTAAGGGCATAGTAAGCATCGCGCTCGGTGGTAGTCTCGAAGAAGGCGGTCATACTGCCCATAGCTTGGAAATTCTTCTGGCCGATGCGAGTAGCGGCGTTCTGGCCGGACTCGTAGATAACCTCGGTATTGTTGTTAATCGTGAAGTTAATGTCGGTTAGCGGCAGCGCAGATGCAGCACCGGCAGCAGCAAAGGTGGCGCCGGTCTGGTAGCTGTAGTTTCCCCATGTAAACAAGGTGTTAGCAGTGGGTGTTACAGTTCCAGATGTAGATGTAACTGGGAACAATGAGTTTATAGTAGCCTTAGCAGTCGTAAGACCGTTGCTAACCTTAACTTCAAACTTGTCGACACTGGCACCGGTGTAGACCAACCGGCTAACAACGCGGTCGTTGTAGAGGCTAAGGCTGTACGGTGTGTTGCTCTGTGAGAGGGCGTGCGTGTGACGGACAACTGAGCCAGATACGGTAGTCTTAGAGGTTGAACCCATAGCGCCAGCTAAGAAGTAGCCAGAGACACTAGGGTCAAGGTAAAATTCAACATCACCAGTTCCCCATTTAGTACCGGTGACGGCGCTGAAGGTTTTCTGACGCTGCGCATAGGCTGCATCGTTCTCGATAGGCTTGTGAACGCCCTCTAAAGTGTTAGTTGTCCAGAATACGTTGTCGTTCATTGGTGCTGCAGTACCAAACGTCGATTCGACGCCGACTCCGAGCCAACCTTTGCGAGATGAGTTTAATGCCATTTAAGTAGTTCCCCTTATATCTTAATAGTATGGTTATTGTGCTAAACGGTTTACTGTACGACTTCGATTTCGTAGGTCAAACTAACACTTCTGGTATCAACATCAGCTATCTTGGCGTACCCCCACTGGGTGCCAACCGGCTTACAGAAGGTACTGACGTTGTTATTGATGACCGTATTGTTGGCCAAACGAGTGGTAATATCGTCAACCAGCGCTGTTAGCGTCGATTCAGCCAGCGACTCCATGCTTAAGCGTGTGTAAAAGCATAAGATGCTAAAGGTGTAGTTGTACTGGTTGCGGGAAGTATCGGCAAACACCGCCGCACCTGATGCCGGTGTGATGATGACGGCCGGGTAACTGTCAAACTGCGTGGCGGCGTAGTCATAGACTGCCCCTGTCCCTAGATTAGGCGACTTCTTTACTTCACTAACTATCTCGGCTTTATAAAATGCCCATCCTTGAAAGCTCATGCGACCCCCACAGCTGTTTTAATTAGTACATTAGCCGCTCGGCCCATCTCTTCGATAATAAACGGCTGTACCTCATCTACGGACGGCCAAAAAAACGGCTGGGCTTCCATACCCCGTGTCCAACGAGCAAAGTGCGCTTGGCCGCCACTGCCCCATGCAAGGACGGTACCATTCTTAGGGTAGATGAGGTGCGCCCCCCGGGGGTCGTACATTCCAGTACCGTATTCCAGGTAAACGCCATACTTTTGTTCGACGGTAGTCTGGGCGCCGTATTGCAATGGAGTGGCTTGGATAGACTGGGCCAGGATAGATGTCCCCTTCTTGACCTTACCCTGGGCAATGCGCCGGACTTCTAACGCCATATTAAGCGCCGCAGCCTTAACGACACGCTTAGTCTCTGCCTTGGCCGTGTTTAAACCAGATACGAAGCTATCTAAACCGATGACCATTACGCTCATTGCTTATCGGCCTCGACTATTAGTTCGTAGTGGGGGGCAACTATGTAATCAAACCGTTGACGGCCAACAACGATAAACTGCTCATTGGTACCAGCAACTGTTAAGCGCATACCCTCGACGACACCAGAGACGGTGGTAAAAACTTTATAGTTCTTGTAGCTGACACCACCTGTGGCATTGTTAAACTGAGCCGCCATTGGTTGGATATTAACCGGGACAGCAGTCAGAGTTGGGTGGGCAACATACTGTAAATTGTTATAGACACCAGATACCGTCCGGTATTCTACCGAGCAAGTCTTATCAAATAACATATTAGGCTCCCGGGGCTACACGTCGGTAGCCACCTTGGTCGAGGAGTATCTTGGCTTGTTGGATGTAAATCGACTCTATTTGGTTCGCCTTCGGGTTACTACTGCGGGTCATGCGGCTGTAGCTAAAGGAGCCTTGCTTTACTTCCTGAGCGCCCAACGGGTTCAAGCGGCGAGTGACGATGTCACGCACCCAGAGGTCGCAAGCATCTTGTAGGTCTTCGGGGGTAGTTATAAAGCCACCCGAGTAATCGACTTCTAGCATGACACCGGAACCCTTGATGCTCATGAGGCTGCGGGTGCCGCCGAGCAACAGCGTACCGGTGGCGGCTAGGTAACCACCAGCGTAGACTAGGCTGGTGTAAGGATACGGGCAGTTGTAGTAGTACAAACCACCGCTAGCGAGTATCAAACTGGTACTAAAACCACCCTTAACTAGCCTCATGCCTGTGACTGCGCCTTGCTTAATAGGCCGTACTCGGGGATAAAATACAAGGTCACCGATGTTGTTAATAACCGCCCGTTGCTGTTCACCTGACACCGTCTGAGTAAGGAACGAGTCAACTTCGCAGTAGTTCTGCATCGACCGGCTGGCGGTTGAGATAAAACCAGAGATAGTGGTGTCGTTCCAAGCCGATACATCAATCTCAGGGTTGCGGGACTTGAAGCCTGAGACTGTGATGAGGTTTTGAGTGGCGTATGGCTGCATAGTATTTCCCGTTGATTAAGTGCAAATCTGCGCCCCCCGACCGAGAGGGGCGCAAGCTACACTCCTAGACTAGGAGAGAGCAAGACCAGTTACTTTGTACTGGAATACTTCACCAATGACCTTGAGGACACAGGTTTCGTAAACACGGCTGACCATACTGTGGTTAGCGGTAGGTACATCGTAGACTGACAGTGGTTCTAGGTCTTCCATTTCGACCCAGTTCTCACCGGCTTCACCTGATATGGTTAGCAAGTAAGCTTGTCCACCAGCAAAACGGCTAGTGATGACTTCGATTAAGCTACCTGTAACAGGGTTAACAATCTTAGCGAGGCGTTGACCACCAACTGCACGACCTTGGTCGTCCATGCTGATGCGTTGGATAGAACCAGTACCGGCAAGAGCGTTGCTCAGTGCTTGGTTCTGAACGCTTGAAGCTATCCAGTGTGTTGGAGATTCTGAACCTGCAACGAAGAGAGTGTTAGCGAAGTTACCGACGCCAGAAGCAGTCATGTAACCACCACCCATGCCTGATGTGTTGGAAGTTAACTGTACGTTCAAACCATCGAAATCAGTGGCTTGACCAGCAACGCTACCGTTTAAGATAGTGTTCTCTTCACCAAGGATAACTTCCTTAGTTTTGATGAGTTCGAGCTTAGCACGGATGTCTTCCAATTTGCCGCCCTTGTTGGCTGCAATTTGCTGACGACCGACTTCTACGTCACGACCGAGGTTCTTGTAAGCTGCGCTCTTGAAAGCGTAGGTTTGAGTAGTCTGTAGTGGCTGACCAGCATCGGCAAACGAGATAACGGAGTTTGTACCGCTCACGCTGTTGTCGAGCTTGCTAGTCAAAACTTGCCAACCAGCGGCCTGACCCATACCAGTGGTACGAGGTAAAGCTGCACGGATAGGGGCAGTTGTAGGGACTAAGAGTTTAATGATAGGGTCTAAGTTCTCGGGTGAGAAGATAGAGCGCGTAGGTGGAGCGAAGGTGTAGGTACTCTGGACAACAGCTGCTTTTGCAACTTCGTCAGAGACTTGGGCCAACACGTCGTTTGCGACTTCGTTCATAGTGTGTGAGGCTTTCTTATATTAAATTATGGGCGGCGTTGCTTTAACAGCTCAACCATGAGGTTGTTGCGGTCGTTCTGCGTGTACTTGTCGGGGTTAGCCAACATGTCATCAGACTTCTGCAATAGCTGGGCAGCTTCGTCAGGTGCTTGTGAGGCGTCTGCTACTTTGTCGACAACAGTAAATTGCTTCACTGGTGCGTTACTTACGCTTCGGCTCTCCATAACGTCTAAACGGTCTTTTAGAGGAGTTATAAGCTCCGCTACTTTATCGCTTACGGCGGCAGTGAGAGACTTGAGTAAGTCGTCATTTGTAACACTTGGTTCGGTGGCAGCCTTAGTAACTTCCGGAGTATCGGCCAGTTCGACTGCAGTAACTGCGCTTTCAGCTGCTGCTTCAGCGACTTCTTCAACAACCATCTCAGATAAGACGGCTCCAACCTGGGCGACAGCGGCGCGCAATTTGGCAGGTACAGCAGACTTATCGCCCTCGTACATTGCTTCAAATTCCGCACTCTCTGCTATCCACGTTAGGTTTTCTAAACACTCAGCTAATTGGGCGACGTTGTAGAGACCTTTTTTGACTTCTTTTGGTGCTTCAACTTCTTCGACGGGTTCAACGCCGCCGACTTCGGCTTCAACAACTTCGGCGTTTTCGTCACGGGCGTCCTCGCCTAATACGGCCGTGGCCTTCTCGACTTTTTTAGCTTTAGGGGCTGGGGTTTCGACGACTTCGGCGTCAACTCCACCGACTTCTGGTGCTACAACTTCGGCGTTGTGGTCACGGGCATCTTCGCCAAGTACGGCGGTCGCTTTGCTGATTTCATCTGACATTACTGTCTCCTTAGATTTCTTGCTCATATTAGTAGTGTCGCTTATAACCGCCTTCTGGTTTAGTTGAGCGGGACTTATCATAAACGACTTAAAGTACCAAGGTTCGGTAATGGACTCATGCATTTCTTCGACTTGCGTAAGCTGACCATCGGCGCTTTTTACCATAACAAACTGGGCGCTCGGGCAGGCCGGTACGTCAACGAGTGAGACTTCGTGCAGGGTGTAGCCCATAATTCTATTGGCTACAACGTCCATATCGCCGGACTTAACGGTCTCGCGTATCGATTTCACTACCCGAGCGCCAATAGAGAAGCCGGTCAAGATTCCCTCTTTGACCTTTGTCCATGCGTTTTCACCATCAGTGGACTTGGAGACGTAGGCACCTATCAGTACCCGTTTGTTGTCGTCATCGAACTCGAGGTGGACATTTTTACCAACGGTGCGTTTGTTGTCGTGCTGCTCACGGATGTTACCGGCCCAAGCACCAAAGGCTTCTTTGCTAGCTTCGTAATCAACGATGTCGCCTTGGCGGTCTAGTTCTTCAACGGTAGCGTAACCGTAGACGATGCGTTGTTCTTCATCGACCTTAGTTATAGGAATATTCAGTGAAAAGTTGCTCATATACTCTTAATTGTGGCTGTAGAAGTGGTTTCAGTTGACTACTCAACTTATGGGCAATATCACGGCACAATAGGTATATAGGGCTGCAATGCCCATTTACATTAACTAGAAGCAGACTATGACCAAATCGATAAACCCGGAGATAGCCGTTTTGCAAGACCAAATGAACAACGTAAAAGATACGCTGAACGAGGTTAGAGGCGACGTTAAGGCAATAAAAGACGCCTTGGATGAACGGTTTGTACGCAAAGAAGAGTTTAAAACATTTCGGATAGTTACTCTTACAACTTCTGTTTTTATAACTGCCATCGTGACCGCTCTCGTATATTTCTTCATTAGCACAATCAGTAAATCGTCGGTATCGCCCGAGCCATCGGTAACCAAAGAGGCCACATCGACAACAACCGCAAGTCCATCAGCACCTACAGCTGGCAACACAGCTCCCGCCGCGCAACCTACTACCGCCACTCAGACGCCTAGCCCGATGTCTAACAGCACCGGGGGTGTCCTAGTGACTGTCCCAAAAGTTCCATAATACAAGGAGATACTAATGCCCTTACAAAACTTAATACTCACTCTATTCTTCGCGGGACTAGCAGTTTACCTCTTAGTCCCTGAAAGCCGGTCTGATGTCGGCCGGGTTGTCGCCGGTGTTTGCGCCGCCATTCTTTGCGTCTTGGTTATCCTCGGAAGGCTCTAAATGATTACCTTTCACGACATCAGCTACGCCCAAGGTCTATATGATATGGACGCTGATAAAAGCCCGATTGTCTTTATGAAGATGTCCGGTTTTTATTACGGCTCTAAAACTGGTTACCTCGATAACCAGGCTGCTCGTAACTACAATAACGCTATTCGGACTGGTAAACTACCCGGCTTGTATCACTTTGCCGGTGGTGCCGACCCCGTACAAGAGGCTGATTACTTTATTGCAGCTTGTTCTCCACTAGCTGAGGGTGACCTGTTGATACTTGATTATGAGTTGACCGCCGAAATGAACCCTCCAGCTGACCCAGCAGCGTGGTGTTTAACTTTTGTCGAACGCGTGAAAGAACGCACCGGCAAATATCCATTGTTTTACACTTACAGTTCAATGCTGAACCAGTATGGTTTTGATGCCGTTCTCGAGCGCTGTGGTCTGTGGATAGCTAATTACGCCGTATCGCCTGACGGTGATGTACCGACTAAAGGCCATAACTACATTATCCACCAGTACCAAGGCAGTCCGCTCGACACCAACGCTTGTTTTATAGACTTGCCGACACTGCGCAAGTACGCCTACAGTGCAGTACAGCCACAGCCAGACCCACCGACACCACCAGCCGTCACCCCAGCGCCAGTCATAGCGCCCGTCGTTGTACCGGTGCCACGACCACTAACACTAGCCACCCCTAAACCAACTCCGGCAGACAAGCCGACACCGGTTCCTGCGCCATCACGCTTGGCCCAACTTATAGCCTTCCTTGTTAAACTGTTCGGCATCAAGTAAACCAAAACCCTGTTTAGCCTGACTATGTAAGTAGAGGGTAACTACAATGCAGGCACATTCTACAGCCGATGAGGAAACAAAAGGACTACTTGAGTTCTATCCTAACCATCCGCCTCGCAAAGATACACCCGAGTACCACGCTACTCACAAACTCTTAACGCATACCTTAGACCAGCCCTGCCGTGATTGTGGGGTTCGGTTAAGCACGCTCGCTGACCCGTCCCAGAACCCCCACGCCGCCAAGCAAATGGAAACACACCACTGGCCGCTCCAACGAGAGTTCGCCGACGCGCTTGACCCCATAAAAGTAGGTAAAGAATACCCTAAAGTTACTGACCGTAAGAGCCTAAATATGTTTATTGACAGTCCCGATAACATGTTAGTTCTCTGCGATGTTGACCACCGCTCCCCAACCCGGGGCATCCACCACATTAACGAGAGTCTTGAAGCTTGTAAGCGCTTCCTAATCGATGGCTATATCCTTGCCGACATTGCCAAAAACCAGGTGGCAGATTTAGCAATTGACGAAGCGCTTACAAGCCAAGAGATTGACCAAATTTAAGGAGGTTTACATGGACAAATTAAAGCAATTTTGTAAGACGCTGAGCGAAAACCCAATCTGCGTCAAGGCATTTCACACCTTCTGGCAAGCTTTCCTAGCCGTCTGGATAGCTAGTAGCTTTAAGCTCGACAAGGTGGTGCTTATCGCTGCCGTGGCCGCTGGGCTATCAGCTGTTAAGTCAGTCCTTGTTACTAGCGTAAAAGTAGCGAAGAGTTAGCCGTGGAGAAGCCTCCACTCCGGTACCAACATCTAACGGTACTGGAGCTGGAGGCTAATCTCCAGTCCATAGAGCAACAAAGGTGGGACACCATGGACTTGTTACACGCACTGGAAGTCGGCCGCACTGCGGTTATTTTAGCTTTACGGGAGGTACGCCGTGGAGCGCAGGAGTAACGTCAACCGCCACCACTTAGGATGGGAGAAGCGCCACTGGCAAAAGAATAATGTTTTGCGCCGTTTGCGTGACCACCAGGGCATGATTATCCCCATGAACCTGTACGACCACCGCGAACTGCATCACAACTTATTACCGCCCCCGATGCCGACGCCTGGCCAAGCCGAGGAATTACTGAGCCACCTTGGCCACTATGACTCCATGAGTGAGCGCATTGATTACTTAGATATGGCGGCAGCCTTTATGCAAGACCGCAACCCCCGGTATGCCGGCCACCTCCTAGTACAGCGGAGTTACGTTCTGCTTGACCCGTTCACACAAGTTGAGCGTGACATCGTGGCATTTGAGCGCGACAGGCTGGCGTCATGATTTCCCGTGGTCTGGTCTGGGACATCGAAACCTCCCCGATTCTCGGTTACACCTGGGGCATCTGGGAGCAAAACGTTATTGAGGTAGTTGAAGATTATAAGGTTTTATCGGTGGCCTGGCAGTGGGTTGGAGAGAAAAAAGTTCACTGCCTTGGACAAGATGACATGCCGGGCTTTATCCCGGGGGTTAATGACGACAAAGAATTGATGGAGCGTATCTGGGTGCTGCTCGATGAAGCCGATTATGCCGTCGCCCACAACGGTGACCAGTTCGACGTTAAGAAGGTTAACGCCCGCTTCCTCGTTCACGGCATGATGCCACCTAGTCCCTACAAGCAAATTGATACCAAGAAGATAGCTAAGCGTGTAGCTGGGTTTACATCTAATCGCTTGAAAGACTTAGCCCGTGATTTAAACGTCAATCAAAAAGGCGACCCCGGCGGCTTTGCAACCTGGAAGGGCTGCATGGCTGGTGAACCGCAAGCCTGGAAGCGGATGAAAAAGTATAACCGCCAAGATATTCCACCGCTCATGGACTTGTATCTGCAGTTCCGCGCCTGGGACAAGCAGGGTATAGCTATGAACACAATAGAAGGCAAACCCGATAAATGCCCCAAGTGTGGGGTTGGTGTCATGTGGCCGAAGATGAAGTACCGCGCCACCAACTCCAATCTGTATCAGTATTACCGCTGTGCTGATTGTGGTGGTACTGCCAAGTCACGGGTGGCCGAGCCAAAACCTAAAAACGAAAGGAATATGTATGTCAGCTGAACAGACCGATGGCTTTATACCGGAGGGCCACCCACCATTTCCAAGCCTCCGGACAGACAATGGCCAAGTTGCCGAGTTTAGTATCTGGACAGCCGAAGCCTTAAACGGCCGTATCGCTACCTACCAAGAGTTTATTAAAACAAGTGAGCTTCCACATCATCAGGCTATGGCCCGCCGTATCATCGACCATGCCATCTGGGAGCTGTCATATAGAGAGGGCTTTTATGAGTGAGTTTGGTTTTGGAGAAGTAAGAGATTATCAACCCCAGCATGGGGACATCGACTGGGTGAAACTATATAACGCTACCCACCCAGATAATCAGGAACCGCCTATCTGGTTTGAAAACACTGATGAGCTTGGGTTGTTACAAGTTCAATGTCACCAAGAGAATACAGTTATCTGGCTTAATCGTGCTGACCCGAAGTTTGACTGTATCTGTATCGCTGACCCGCGTGATGGTAATGCCTTTTGGTTTAGTCGTGACAAAATAGGCGATGAACGCTTTAGTCAGATTGTTGCGGCTGTCCGGAGCGAGGTATTAGTTGCTGAAGTTAAGTACCCAACACTAGCAATGGTTAATTACGTCTTAATGTGTGCCTTTAGAGAACTAGATACGATGGGCCAAGAAGATGGAGCGGCATAATGAAACTCACATTGGCTCAATGGGCTGGGTTATACTTGCTGGCTTTGTTGCTCTATGGGATATTACGCAAGAGGAATCACTCAGCCACGCCTTTAGTCGGGGGCTTGAGAATAGCCGCGCTCGGCCTGCTGTGCTGCTTGGTCTTGGGGTTACTGCTCTGCATCTTCTATCAGCTATTCCAGCTAATTTTGACCCGTTCTTACTGACGATTGACCGAGCTAGACAGTATGATGGGCTTCGTAGACCGCTTGGAGGTTTGAGTCCACCACATGCAAGTACGCTGCCGTTGTGTTGAGTTGTCTATGTCCAAGCATCTGAGATACATGGTACAGATTAGTGTTTGTCTCTAAGAGATTTGTAGCGAAGGAGTGCCGGAGGGTATGCGGGTGGACGTTTAAACCGAGTTGCTTCCGGACGCTTTTAAAAGTCTCTTGTATACAGCCGGGGGTGATTCTCGTACCGTGGTCGTTTAGGAACAGAGCCGGGTTGTTATCTTCTCTTTGTGATAAATAGGCGTCTAAGAGCGTAGTCGCCCGGAGGTCGAGAAAACATAACCTAGCCCGGCCGCCCTTGCCAACAACCGTAAACCGGCCATCGTGTATATCGCCTTGATTAAGCGAGCAGAGTTCGCTAACTCGTACGCCAGATGCATATAAACAGGCGATAACGCATTTGTTTTTAAGCCTGCGGGTAGCGGAAATGCATTGTGCGACTTCCTCTTTAGATAAGTAACTTGGTACTTTGTCGGCCCGTTTTGGAACCGGAATAGTCTCTGGGTCTAAAACCGCCAGCCCTTGCGATTTAAAGTGTGATAATACGACACGCAACTTAATGACGTAATTGCGGGCTGTCGCTAAAGAGCATTTAGCATCAAGGTAGAGCTTCCAGTCGCGTATCTGGTGGAAACTCAAGTCTTCTATGGCTATGTCATTGACGAAGCTAATAAGCGACCGAGCGGCCGTATAATGATTTTCCTCCGTCTTGAAGCTTTGCCCCTTAAAAGCAATGACGTCTTGGGCATAACTGGTAAATGCCTGTGAAATTAGCATTTAATCTCACACCCTGTTTGACCAGATGACTGTATACTAAGTGAGTCTATGGGGGTTTGCCTACTATTCTGTTCTTCGCGGGAGAGGATATAGCAACTGCCATAGACTTTTAAGTTGTTACACATTAAAAGCCTTTCTATAAGATGTATGCAGGGTACAGGCCTTTGTAGGTCGGACTTCCCCCTAAGAGAGTCTAAGGTTGTTAGCCTTGTTGCTCTTATATCATACACCCTCGATACTGATGTATTGCAAATATTTTATGTAGTAGTTTTTGTATGGGACGAATACCAGATGGAAGTATAGGAACTGCTCGCGGGCTACAGTAAGTATGCTTGGCTGATACATCTCTCCTTGGTTGATATTTAAATTGTATACCATAATTGTGGTCTACGATGTGATAAATATCCGCTATGGGCTTCGTTAAGGGTGCTGTATTATTATTGTCTGGTTTTAATACTTATTTTAAGACACGTTAAAACAGCCTGCTTTTTTCTACCTCTACGGTACAGACTACCTCACAATTTGCACTGGCTCTGTGATAAGGTTCTAACACTTATCGAGATGCCTCAGCCGGAGTTTGGTTGCCTATACTTCCTGTTTATTTGTATTTCAATAACTTAAATACACGTCAGTAGCGTAATGCTGGCGTTACCCACTCGTTTTTTAATGTACTTGGTTACTGCATCTTTTACACGCAGTCTCTAGCTTTTGATACCCTCATTGCTAGTCTGACGAATCACGTCACCAGTCCGTATAACCGCCATACGGTTAGCGTTGTCCGCTTTGTGCTCGCTTTCGCGAATGATGGGAAAGTCCACCCAGGTTCTTTAAAGCGCCCCTTTCACTGTCGGTCAGTGTGTCTACGCTATTTCATGGTCGAAGCCGAGTAGAAGAGTGTCGTGTCCATTAGAAAAGACTCCCCGGAGGGAGCCTTGACCATGAAATATCACAATCGCAGCTCTCGCTTCGACCATGAAATAGACTTTCAGACCTTTAGAATACCAAACAAATAGGCCATAGTCAACGTAGCCACCCCAGTTGCGACATATATCACAAGCATTTTACCTTGACCATAAGGGGGAAATAGAGTACTATTTAAGTAGTAAATACGAACCTTCACAACACATCAATAGTTACGACTAACAGATGTAAACTAACTTCTTATCAGGGTCTTTCCATGGTAAGGAAGGGGTC
>JARXKN010000016.1 GCA_030271625.1 Patescibacteria group bacterium | reverse complement strand
ACGCTCAGACTGCCCGTGGTGGTCGAGCCGCCGACGGTTGCGTTGTTGGTTACTGAAAGCCCCGTGCCAGCTGCACCGAAATTGTTTGCAGCCGTGAAGCTGTTGGCCTGGTTGAGGTACGCAACATTGTTCAGTGTGCCGGCCGTGTTTATGTTGGCGCCGTTCAACTGCAACTGGCCGGTAGCGTTGACGATTGCCGCCTTGCCCGTGCCGTCAATGTTGAAGTTTGCAGTAGTTTGAAGTGTGGTGCTGTTAGCGATGTAATTACCGGCTGCTCCGCCAATGCCACCAGCGATAGCAGAGTTAACTTGTGATAAGGTGGTGAATTCGTTCGCAGCGACTGCGTTAGCACCGCTAACGGTGCTGGTAAAGGCGCCGCCGCCAGATACCGCCAGGCTTCCACCTTGCAATGCCCCAGTGGTGGCAATGGTATTGGTGGTGTTAATGGTGCCGAAGCCGCTGGCGATTGAACCGCTAGCCACGATTCCGGTCCGGGTAATATTGCCCTGTACCGCTGTTGGCAGCGTTTGTACCAAGCCCGGCACACTCGTGCCATTGGTCGCCAAAATGCTATTGGCCGCAGAGGCAGTTGCTTGAATTGCGCCCGTGCCATTGCCATACAACAAGCCGTTGGAAGTCAGCGTTACAGCACCGGTGCCGCCGTTTGGAACACTTAAGGCGGTATTGAAGTAGGTTGCGCTGTTGCGGTCGACTGCGCCGGAGGCGAGCGCGCCACCTACACCCGAGGTGACTAGCCCAGCGCCCAAGCTGCCAAGCGTTACCGTTCCCGTGCCAGTCGTAAAGGTGCCTGCGCCCGTTTGGCTGTAGCTACCAGTGTTAGTGATGCCGCCGTTGACGGTCAGCAAGCCGCTGAAGGTTGGGGCGTTCACGACCGTTAAAGCAGTACAAGTGCCGCCGCTACCAAGCGTAATGGTGTTGCCGCCGCCACTCAAGTTGCCCGTACCAGATGGGCAGATGATCGAGGTATTACCTTGGACAGCGGTGTTGGCCAGGTTACCGTACGTAACACTCAGCGTCGGGGTGCTGCCTGCGCCGGTATTGCCAGTTGCAGTCAGCCCGGTCAGTGAGCCAAGTGTCGCCACGTAGTTGCCGGTGGTATCAGTACCAAGAGCAATTGTACCGGTTGATAACACGCCGCCGGCACCAGCCTTGACCACGCCGGCTGAAAGGCCGCTAAACGTTATTGCGCCTGAACTCGTCAAACCGCCAGAAACAGTCGCGCCGCCTGTTGTAACATTTAATCCACCTGCAACAGATGCACCGCCACTGAGCGTTGTTGCGCCGGTAACAACAGCTGTCCCACCGATGGAAGTATTGCCGCTGAGTGTGGAAGCACCCGTCACGTGGGCGGTGCCGTTCACTGCAAAAGTGAATGCCCCGGGTGTTGCCGTATTCACACCTACTGCTGTACCGTTGTCGAAAATAAGTGAATTGCCTAGCTGCGCACCAGCGGTGAACTTCGGTATGTAATTGACGGTGCCGCCAGTAGTAGTGACGCCGCCGCCGGCTCCCGCACAGTTCGCAAGACTTAGCAAACAGACGGTGTCGGTAGCCGCGGATGAGGCCGGTATGGTAATTGTCTGGCTTTGGCCAGCCGGTGCTAAGCCTTGGAGCGTTGTAAAGTTGCCGTTAGCAGTGTTAGCAAAGACCAGTTTACCAGCGGTACCGCTCGCGCCAGCAACACCGAGCGTCAACCCACCAGCCCCTTGAATGCTGGCGACGCCTGTTGTGGTAATGCTGCCAGCAGCGTTCACGTTGAATACGCCACCAGTAACGGCAAGACTGCCGCCCTGCACCGCAGCCGTAGTGGTAATACCGCTTGTTGTACTAATCGAACCAAAGCCTGAAGCGATAGACCCAGAGGCTAACACCCCTGTTGTTGTGATGTTTCCCTGTACGGCTGTTGGTAATGTTTGAGTCAAGCCTGGAGTGCTTGTGCCATTGGTTGCCAAAATGCTGTTGGCTGCCGACGTGGTAGACTGCAACGCGCCACCACCGTTACCGTAGACTATACCGTTGCTATTGAAGCTCGTCGTACCAGTGCCGCCGTTAGCCACAGTGACCGTTCCAGAGAAGTATACTGCGCTGTTGCGATCCACTGTGCCACTGCTTAACAAGCCGGTGGCATCCGCACGTAGCAGTCCAGCACCGAAGGTAGTAACTTTCAGGCTGCCTCCAAGCATTGTTGCACCGGCGACAGTCGTGTCGCCCGCCTTGGTCACTACAAACCGGTCGCTACCATCACCCTGGAGCTGTAACAGATTGCCGGTACCAGTTTTGTTGATTGCCAGCGCTGGCCCCGTGGTGCTGTCAGCTTGAGGAGAGCCAGGCCCCAGCAGCACTGCCACACCATTGCCTGCGGCACAGAGCACATCAGAGGTACAGATGGTCTGGGAAGCCGATCCGGAGGCTGGGAAGACGAAACTTTTGCCGCCAGCAGTAAACACTAAGCTATCGGCTCCAGCCGAGATGCTAACGTTTTGGCCTGCGGCCGTCTGAGCGATGTTGTTAGTGGTGAGCGCGCCTGTTACTTTCAAGCCACCTGATACCGTCAGATTGGCGCCAGATTGGTTCAGGATGGATGCGCCGATGGTCTTGGCCCCTGTAAAGTAAGCGATGTCACCACTGTTGCCTGAGCCAACAACGGCGTTGTCGCTGAGGGTGTAGTTGCCATTACCGTCATTGCCGACCACGATGCTCGATGCGCCCGCGGCCAAGCTGACGACACCCCTGTTAGTAATAGTTGTGCCACTTAGACCAATGCCTGCCCCCGCGGTGAGGCTAACAGCGCCTTTTTGCCCCTGGAAACTGGTCACGCCTGCGCCCGAGGCACCGCTGAGCGCGCCGTTTGTCAGGCTCAACACCCCTGAAGTGATCTGTAACCCGTTACCAACGCTAATTGCACCGCTAACGCCACCGATGGAGCGCACGCTTTGCGGTGCAGCAGCGGGCGCTAAGCTGACGAACTGACCCCCGTTGTAGTAGTACGGTGCGTTGGTAGTTTTATCGTAGTAGATCTGGCCGGCCGTCGGAGACGAAGGCTGTGCTGATGGTTTGATAACAAAGCCGCCATTCACCGTTAGGTTACCGTTGACGTTTAACAGCTGGGAATCAGTTATACCGAGGTTCGCAGCTGGCTTGAGGTTGTCTGTCTGCAAAGCGTTAGCAGCGTAAGAGTTACGAGTTTGAGGCTCAATTGAAGTCTTACTATCACCCCTGTTGAACGCAAATAGACTAATAATCGCAACGAGGGTGATAAAGCCAACAACTCCAGCGGTAATGAAGATGGCTTTGCGGTTGAAACCAAAGGGCGAAACTGTTCCATCAGATTGCGCTTGCGCGCGCGTACTATAAGATGCCCCATTACTGGGGTCAGCTGTCGCATATTCAGTCTCTAGACTGCTCCTCTGTGGATCCATTGCTCACTAATACTTTGTTTCTGCACCACTGTGGTGCTCTTTTGGTATTATTACCCGTAATGTAATTCTATACCCCTTATGCTACAGGGGCAAATGAATGAACACATTATTTACTAACAGATGTGGATAACTGCTTGCGCTTAAAAATAACGTAGATTTATTTACTCATATACAGTGTTTTTTCTACTACGTTAGTATTTATGTATTCATGCTACATTAACAGATACAAACTACTGTAGTTGTAGATTTTATAACTACATAAACATGAGCGTTATTCGACGATTATATAGTCAAACGTATACGTGGTATTAGGCGAAAGATTATTTACGGTTTTAAGCATGAAGTCGGTAGCGGTCTTACTGCTCGGGAATATGCGCGCCTGGTCGCTGGCATCATCCTGCGCGCTCAAAACAATGCGCGGCGTCTTGCCAAAGGCTTTCTTGAAGCTGACCTTGCCAAGTTCTCCCGCCACTACCCCGTCCGTACCAGTCCTCAGTGTGACTGTCCCAGCCGTGTCATTACCATCCACGGTCACCGCTGCGCCGAGTCCGCCAAGCGCGGCCATGGCCTGAGTACTTAAAGCGTCCCCTGCTGTCACTATGTGCCCGCTAATCTTTAGGTCTACAACAGATACTAGCCCAGTAACCTTCAGGGTGCCCTCTATGTTGGCCGACCCCGTGACTTGAAGCGTAGCTGTATTTGTTACCCCTTTAACGGTAAGATCATTCGTAACTGCGGTGCCAGAAACGTTGAGAGCCGAGAATGCCATTGTGCCAGACTGAAGATCTGTAACATTATGACTCAGCTGCTGTATCGCTCCTATAGTTGGAGAGATCAGGCCACCATAGTTCACCATGAGGTGGCCAGTTGGATCGGTGGTGACCATATCTGGAAAAACTTGCTGGATTTCCTGAGCTATGAATCCTCTATTAATCTTATTGTCCCACCCCATATTAGGAAACTCGTCAGTTCTCCAGTTAAATGTTACAGCGCGTAGTCGATCGATCTGGCCAAGAGGGTCCGCAATTGTGGTGATGTTCTTTTTATAGTTCATGTCTGATGGCACACTAAAGGTGGAGCTGCTGGTACTGTACTGATTTCCGAAGATGCAGAGATTATATAGACAGCCAGCATTAGTTCCTAGAGTCAAAATATTTGGGAAGTTCGCCACACCGTTGTCGGCAAGAGAGAACCGCACCGCTCCGTTAGCGCCACTCGTGTCTTCTCTAAATAATCGTAGCGAACCACCATTATCATCGAGGTTCCACTGGTTGGTGTTCCCAGAGTCAGTCATAGTGAATCTATTTCCAGTACCTACCCTGATAGAGGCGTTTGATTCAATGAAAGAACTTGCAGTTGATACCGATAGCGTCTTACTGCCGATTTGTAGAGAGCCGTTTGTGCCGCCGCCAGCTTGGAGAAGGCCGTCTGCCCTCAGTGCTCCAGGAGTATAAACACCAGATGTAAAGTTTCCTGAGTTATTTAAGCGTAAATAGCTATCTGAGCTGTTGACAACTTCTTTACTGTTAAGCGAAAAACTAGCATTGCTATCAATAACCGCCTTGAGGACACTATTAGTGTAAAACTTAAAGCCGCCACCACTGTTTAACCACATATTTCCGCTCTCGATACCAAGTGCGTAATCACCTGAACCCACCGTTCCTGCAGTACCGTAGAGTGATAACCTTTGGCCGGCGCTACCAGCGCCTGGTGCTGCAACTCCTGCAATTCCAAAATATATATCGTTTGCAGTACCATTTGTAAATGTTAGGGAACCACCCTGCAATGACATCGAGCCGCTAGCGCTAATGCTCGCTGTTGTCGCGGATGCGCCGTTTCCAAAATAAGTACCGCCCGTGCCACTGTCGTAATTGAGGTAGGTAGCGCCTGCACCAGTTCCATCCACAACAAAGTTACCAGAGCTATCGGTGCGTAAGCGACCTACTTCACTGTTATTGAGCCTGAAAGACTGAACTGTTGAGGTGCCGCCGCTCGGGTTATCGAGGA
This sequence comes from Patescibacteria group bacterium, assembly GCA_030271625.1. Taxonomy (GTDB): domain Bacteria; phylum Patescibacteriota; class Saccharimonadia; order Saccharimonadales; family UBA4665; genus UBA4729. The sequence continues at coordinate 5,025 of JARXKN010000016.1, read as the reverse complement.
TTAGAACAGGTGCGGCTGCAGATGCGTTGGCTGCAGTGTATTTTACATGGAGCTGGGAACTTGGGATTGTTGTACCGATGCCGACATTGCCCGACGCATCAACGCGCAGGCGTTCAGTGTTTGCCGTGCCTAGAGCCAAATATGTCGAACTGTTGAGACTGCCATCGCTGAGCGTCGTTGAGCCGGTGCCGACGACAACGCTGCCACTGAAATAACCTTCGTAGAAAGCGTTCTGGCTGCGTGTAGCGCCAGCGGCAAAGTTGGTGCCATCATTGCCAATATACTGTGCGGTATATTTGGTTATGGTGGCGTTTCCTGTGTAGCCAGCAACTGTGCCATAACTGACTGGCGTGCTGGTAGTCAGCGTCGTGGTGCCGCCGCCAGAGGCGATTCTCGTAAAGTAATCTTGCGCGTTGCCACCGGTATTATCGACAAAGATTATATCGTTATTTGCGAACGCGCCAGCCGCCGCCAATATAATTGTTGTCGTGTTAGTATTTCCGGTACCACTGCTGGTTCCCGTCGTACCGGTAGCAGTTGCATTGGCAACGCTGCTCCCACCTAGGGCGATACGAGTGTTTGTAGTGTCGATACTAAAGAGGTTAGTACCAGCAGCATTCTGTACTTGGAAGGCGGTGGTGCTGTTGCTGGCGTTCTGCAAGAGAGCAGTTCCGGCGACATGCAAGCTAGCGCTGGGGGCACTGGTACCAATACCGACGCGAGCAGTGGCATCGCTCGCTGGTGGGGTGGCCCCGGTACCTGCTGCACCCGTATCGGTAAATGGGCTGCTGGCAGTTGTTTGGTAAACGTTCTCGCCGCCCGCAGCGGTACCACGGTAGACACGGTAGCTGGTGGCACCCGTTACTCCTGTAAAACTAACAGTGGCGTTGTTGGTGTTAGTAGTTGCGGTGTTACTTCCTGGCAGTACGGCTCCCAGCGATCCATCTGCTGTGTTGTCAGTGTAGATGGTAGTAGTGTTGTCGGCAATGGTAGTCAACAGCTTTTGAGTGCCGTCTACCCCGCCAGCAGCGGTGCGGTAAATCTTGCGCTGCGTCGTACCGGTTGCACCGACTGGAATGGCAGTTAGGTTTACTTGTTGGGCGGATGGAGAGACACTTCCAGAAGTAGTACCGCCAGTGGTTTCACCGTTAGCTGTTACAAAAGTCACTTTGTAGGTGTAGGCGCCCGTAAGCACACCGGCAGCACCAAGGGCAACAGAAGGAGCTGTCGGTGCAGTCAGCTTAGTAAACGACTGGCCGTTGATACTTACTTCGGTCGAGGCTAGAGTCTCGCCAGTGGCATTGATGGCTGATACTTTGTAATAGTAGGTGGTTACTCCGGCTCCTGATAGTGTGCCTCCTGTGTTGGCACCGGCTGCCACGCCAGGGGTAGTTGGCACAGCTAAACCAGTGATAACTAAATTGCCCTGGCTGACTGTAAGCTTGTTAGAAGTAGTATCGACATTTAATAGACTGATGCCCGCCGCGTTCTGAATTTGGAAGGCACTCGTAGAGTTGGCAGCTGGCTTTACAATAACACCCGTGTTGCTGGCGCCGCTTGGGCTAATATTTATATTGCCAGTACCGCCAAGTATAGTTGTCGCGCTCGTAGTATTCGCCGAGCCAATGGTGATACCTTGGACTGTCGTTGCATCGTTGCCTATTGCGATGGTGTGCGCAAATGCACCAGTACCGAGGTTGATTGTGCTGGCTGCTGCGCTACCAACTGAAATCGTACCGGCTGAACCAGCCTGAATACTTACAGCGCTGGCACCGGTGCCACCTTGTATAAGTACTGTTTGTCCAGCCGTAGTGTTACCTATATTTACGCCGCCGGTTGTTGTACCTGTGCCGACGTTAACCGCGAAGCTGCTCGATGCGTTGAGGTTTATGGCTGCACCGCTGGCAGTAAGCCCGGCTGAACCCGTCAGCAAGCCCGCGCTGGTAATAGTGCCCGTGCCAGAAGTGCTGATATTGCCAGAAGTAGTTATGTTATCGCCGGCTGTAGCAGTTGAAATTGTGGTGCCTGCGCGGCTGAAGTAGCCAACAGTGCCGGTCGCGTTGCCGGTGATATTGCCTGTACACGAGAAGCCGCCAGTTGCGCCATCGACGCTACAACCTGTTGCCGCTGAACCGCCAGCGATGTTGACTGTAGTCGCAGTTGCGCCTGTTGGTCCTATATTAAAGGTCGCTGCTGCTGCGCCAAGGTTTATCGTTGTTGGCGTCCCGAGTAATGCAACTGTTGCCGCATTACTGTCGATAGTTGGGGCGTTCAGGCCAATACTCGATGCACTCTGGAGCGTAACCGCACCGGCAATAGTTGAGCCTATCACGACAGTTGTGCTTGAAGCTGCAGTCGCGTTATTACCGATATTTATAGTCTGCGCAACTGCACCAGTAGTGTTACCAATTTGTATGGTACTAGCTACGCCATTATTTCCTAAGCTTAATGTACCAGCAGAACCAGTTTGAATGCTGACGGCTGTAGCACTGGTGCCACCTTGGATAAGTACTGTCTGGGCGGCAGTGGTGTTACCAACCGATACACCGCCGGTTGTCGTGCCCGTGCCAACATTCACTGCGAAGCTCGAGTTATTGTTGATGTTGACTACGCCGCCGGAAATGGTTGTTGCAGCACCACTTACTGTTAGACCAGCCGAGCCAGTAAGTAAACCTGCGCTGGTTATAACACCCGTGCCCGATGTAGTTATTGCTCCTGAAGTCGTGATGTTGTCGCCGGCAGTTGCAGGCTGAATTGTAGTACCAGCGCGGCTGAAATACCCGTCCGTGCCTGTAGCGTTTCCTATAATATTTCCGGAACATGTGAGGTTACCCGTTGCACCGTCAATAGTACAGCCCGTTGCACCGCTACCGCCGGCTATGGCGATAGTTGCCGCAGCACCCGCTGCGGGTCCTATATTAAGCGCGGCTGCTGCACCGCCAAAGTTGATTGTCGTTGCAGTAGCATTAAATAAGTTTTGCGTGGTGGCGTTGCCGACTACCGTGCCAGCATTCAAGTTGATAGTCGCAGCATTTTGTAGTGTTGTGGTGCCGGCAATAGTAGACCCGATCGTGACGTTGCTCGTCGAGCTAGCCGTGGCGTTATTACCAATGTTAATTGTCTGAGCAACGGCGCCCGTGGTGTTACCTAGTTGCAATGTGTTTGCCACACCGCTGCTAGCGATACTTATGGTACCGCTCGTGGCGCTCTGTATAGAAACGGCTCCGGCACCGTTACCACCTTGAATAGTGGTGGTGTTGGCCGTGGCCGCAATGGAGCCAATTGTAACAACGTTGGTGCCCGCTGGCGTACCGTCCGCAATGTGTACTACTTTAGAGCCTGTCCCGACGGTGTTGCCGGTGGCAATGTTGACGGTGTCAGTAAAGGTGGTCGCCGTTGCGCTGCCCGCAATGTTTACGGTGTGACCCGTTGCGGTGGCCGCGGTGTTGGCTATGCTTACGGTGGTTGCGCCTGCACCGTTACCAATAAGCACCGAGTTTGTACCCGAAGATGAACCTAGCGTCAGTGCACCGGTTTGTGCCGTACCGCCCACCGTTATTGTTCCTGTAGTAGTGCTCGCGCCAATTGCATAGGTTGAGTTTGTGACACCATCCAATGAATAGTTACCCGTTCCAACTCGCTCTACAATGCCGGTTGCGCCCGTGACATTTCCAATGTTGAGCGTCTGCGCAGCCGCGTTTTGACCGATGTTAATAGTCGCTGCACTTTGCAAGGTTATGTTGCCGGCTATGGTCGAGCCAATAACCACTGCCGTGCTCGATGCTGCCGTGGCATTGTTACCAATATTAATTGTCTGTGCTACGGCTCCGGTGGTATTACCAACTTGTATCGTGCTGGCAACGCCGTTATTACCGAGGCTTAATGTGCCAGCTGCGCCAGTCTGAATTGATACTGCGGTTGCACTCGTACCACCTTGTATAAGTACTGTCTGTGCGGCTGTGGTGTTACCCACCGATACACCGCCGGTTGTCGTGCCGGTGCCGACATTCACGGCAAAGCTGCTGTTGTTGTTGATGTTTACGGCGCCTCCAGAAATAGTTGTGGCTGCCCCGCTCACCGTTAGTCCAGCAGATCCTGTTAGTAAAGCAGCACTAGTAATGGTGCCAGTGCCAGAGGTGCTGAGATTGCCGCTAGTGGTAATGCTATCACCTGCGGTAGCAGGCTGTAAGGTTGTGCCGCTGCGGCTGAAGTAGCCTTGCGTGGCTGTTGTGGAAGTACTGGTTATGGCACCGGAACATGTTAAGTTGCCCGTAGCGCCGTCTATGGTACAGCCAGTGGCTGCGCTACCGCCGGCAATGGCAATAGTGGCAGCAGCAGCGCCAGCGGGTCCAACATTGAGGTTGGTGGCTGCACCGCCAAAGTTGATAGTTGTGGCGTTAGTGTTCAATAAATCGAATGAAGCAGAACCAGTCAACAAGCTGGTAGTGAGTGTTGGGCTGGTGCCAAACACCGCCACACCGGTTCCCGTTTCGTCGCTCAGTCCATTAAGCAACGCGGCACTGTTGCCCGTGGAAACTAAGTTTTTAGAGCCATCCGTAAAGACTGCTTGCGACGCGGTTAGTGCTGCAGAAGTAATTGTACCGCCCTGCGAAACCCCAAAATTTGTGCTCGTTATTAAGTTCGTGCCGAAGGTACCGCTCAGGTTTATACCGTTGGTTACGTTCGCGCCGTTCACGAGTAAACCGTTAGTTGCCGTAATTTGGTTCCCTGTTGCGGTGTCATTGTTGGCAATATTTATAATTGTGTTCACTGCCACGTCTGCGGGCGAACCAGCATTTGCGGCGATGGCAAAGTTGGCAACACTCTCAGTATTTCCGGCAACAGTTGGTGCTTGGGTGTACTGAATATCGAAGCCGTATGATGTGTTCGCCGTCGTGCCCTGCGCGTTGGTAATATTGAGCTGGTCAGAGCTCCAGCCGGTTGCACTTGCCGAGTTATTGCTGCTAGTTACTTTGAGCGCCGTACCCGTGGTGAGTGAGTTAGCAGTTACCGCCAATGCAGTAC